>JBLIRT010000099.1:0-11788 GCA_049472445.1 bacterium | reverse complement strand
TACAACGGATTTGTTTCTGCTGAGATCATGCCAATGCCTGATGCGGATACGGCAGCCCAAAAAACAATAGGATATATGAAAAATTTAATTACAGAAATATAGACTTGACTTTTTGGGAATAAATATTTATTTTTAAATCTCATGAATATAACTATTTGTCTAATAAAGCAATAAATTGATCACTATGTAAGCTTAAAAGGCCTTGCGGCCTAAATCACCCTTAACCAAATTATATCTATAACTTCAAGATATTCCAAGGATAAATTTTCGTAATTTTGCGTTTCTTCTTTGGCAGGACCAATAGAATCAAAAACTAAGCTCTGTGGTTGCGGAAGATGGGATATGGAAGATGGGATATATATGACAAATATATTTTTAAACCTCAATTACCTGAGGTTCCGGGCTCCCCCGCTGATTCAGTGCAGCCATCATATTAATCTGAGCCAGGCAGTTCGTTTGATGTATCTCATCAAGCCGCTGGTAATCAATCAGTTTCAGCCCGGCCGCATCAATGGAAAGAGGAGAGAAGCCGGCCAATATACCCTGATCAGGGCTTATCGTCTCACCCTGAAAAGGAACACAATCACAATGAGAGGTTATATCATTGGCAAAGGTAATATAGGCCACCTTTCCGGCCGGAAAGGTGGTAAGCACCGCGCTGGCCGCAACAGCCAGAGCCAGACCGAGATTCTCCCTTCCCGTCACCCTGATAGCGCCGACCGGGCAGGCCTCACTGCAGATCAGGCAGCGCATGCACTCGGGATGATCACCGATTGAGGCCTTATACTCTTCTATGTGAGGCAATCCAAACCAGCAGGCTTCGGCACAGGCACCGCAGCCCTGACAGAGTTCCTCGTCCACGGCAAGCTCTACCAGCCGGTGCTGAGCAAGCTTGGTTCTCTTGGAGACACACCCCATACCCAGATTTTTGATAGCTCCGCCGAATCCGGCCAGGGGATGACCCTTCAGGTGGCTGACCACAATCATGGCCTGGGCCTGGTGAATGGCCCCGGCTACTTCCACCTCCTTGAGCAGAGGATCAGGTGAGGGTAGAGTCAAGGCATTCTCGCTGTTTAATCCATCGGCTACGATAAAGGGAGCAAAGCCGAACCCATTGGCTGAGGCTGTTTCCATGTAGCCGTAAGCATTGGAGCGTTCCACCGGATAATAGGTGGAGGTATCGGTGAGAAATGGTTTCCCGCCGCGCTCCTTAATCAGGTCAATGATTTGCTTGATAAAGAAGGGCCTGATGTAATTCGGATTTCCAAGCTCCCCAAAATGGGCCTTTACGGCTACCAGATCGCCCGGAGCCACCACATCGAATACATGGGAGGTCCGGTATAAACCGAGAGTCTTGGAAAGCATGTTAACAAACGGATTCCAGGAAGTAAAAAATACCGTTTCAGTATTCATCTGATTTCCTTTTCTGTCCCTTACAGGTCACAGGTTTCAGGTTTCGAGTTTCAGTGTTCGGGTTTCCGGACTTGCCTTTCTTAATGCTGACACCTGACACCCTTTCAGGTTTCAGTCCTTGCCTTTCTCAATGCTGACACCTGACACCTTATGAGGATATTATCGGCATTGCCTCTTTATTTTCATGATCAGCCAAAGGGTTGAATAATCATTCAGGGCCGCTTTCTCATGATCAGCCAAAGACTGAATAATCGTCTCAAGGCCGTTTTCTCATGAACAGATGTGAATCCTTTCCCGGCTGTCCGGCTAAACCAAGCCCTCAATAGGCAGAACAAAGCTGTGACCCTGAAGTTACCTGTACCAGTTCGGTGACTCTAAACCATGCCTTCCATAAGCAGGACAAAGTGCACCTCTGAGAATCCCCTGCTTGTCTCTCCCTTCCTAAACCATGTGCTCTATGGGCAGGACAAAGGCTTTGATGCCCTCCCTGGAGAAGCGCTGCTTTAAAAAGATAATCTTTTCCATCAGCTCCTTCAGCCTTTCCTCTTCCACAGCCATAGCCATAACACTGTTATAGCCGGGCCAGATATGGGTATCCAGATGAGGGCCGCTCCCTTCACCACGGCCCAGGACGCGATCCCATCTGGTGTAGTTTTTCAGCCCTATCTCATTCAGGCTGTCCATAACCTCTTCATGAATACTGACATTATAAGCAATCAGGACAAGTTTCCACACGTCTTTATCTCCCCAGGAAGCTTTTTCCAATTCCTCGAAAACTTTTCAGGTCTGGTATCAGGTGATCATCATTGGCCATAATCTCATCCATGACTTCTTTTGACATGGTTCTCATCGGGCGCTTATACCCGATCCCGGCCATCATAAGCTCATCCATGGCTTCTTTTGACTTTTTGTTCAAAGAGAGAATACATCACCGGAATCAGGATCAGGGTGACCAGGGTGGAAACGAGAAGGCCGCCGATAGAGGCAATGCCCAGAGGCTTCCAGATTTCTGATCCCTCACCTCTGCTGATGGCCAGAGGAAGCATGCCGAAAACAGTGGTAAGAGTTGCCATCAGAACCGGCCTGAGGCGCTGCGCACTCCCATTGAGCACCGCGTCCCAGAGGCTGTATTCCCTGGCCCGCAGAATATTGATATAGTCTATGAGAACAATGGCATTATTCACCACCACACCCATGAGCATGATTATGGCAATGATGGAGAGAGTATTCAGGGTGGTGTTGGTAAGGTAAAGGAAAAGGAAGGTACCACTAAAGGCAAAGGGAGTACAGAACATAACGATAAAAGGATCCATGAGGGATTCAAACTGGGAAGCCATAACCATGTAGACCAGAATAATGCCCAGACCAAGAAGCAGAAGCAGATCCCGGAAGGATTCCCGCTGCTCCTTAACGTTACCGCCGAATATCACATCAATGTCAGGGGGAATGTCCAAGACGGCTATAC
Organism: bacterium; assembly: GCA_049472445.1. Classification (GTDB taxonomy): domain Bacteria; phylum SZUA-182; class SZUA-182; order DTGQ01; family DTGQ01; genus JBLIRT01. The sequence goes on along the minus strand of JBLIRT010000099.1, from coordinate 8,910 downwards.
CTTCCTCAATGTCCCGGCTGATCTCTCCCAGAGAGCGCTGATAGACGTCCGCTTCCACCTTGACGATCCGCTCCTGATTCTTCCTTCGAATATCCACCGGTCCCCGCTCTTCCAGCAGATACGCAAGATTTTTCAGCCTGACCGGCCCGGCCACTTCTGAATGGATGATGGCTTCTTCAATATTATGCAGGCTCTTCCGGTCATCCGGCCTCATCTGGGGGAAAATGTCGTATTCATCCTCCGCCTCTTTGAATTTGGTTGCCTTCTGGCCATAAAAATCCACCCTCAGAGAATGGGCAATATCCGACATACGAAGCCCCAGGGAAGCGGCTTTTTTTCGATCAACCATAACTTTTACTTCCGGCAGGCCGAAATCACGGTCAATGGTTACATCCCTTGTGCCGGGAATTCCGGCCACCACGGTCTTTATCTGGTTAGCCAGGCGATTGGTCTCTTCCAGGTCATGGCCGATAATCTCTATGCTGATAGCCCTTCCGCCACCCATAACCATATTGGACATGGGATTTCCTGTCGACATCGACATTTTGCTGATCCCCGGTATTTTAGCCATCTTCTCACGCAGAGCCTGGGCAATCTCTTTGCTGGAGCGGCTTCTTTTCCCCTGCTCGACCAGCTTGGCTCCAACCGCGGCAATGTGAGCTCCCTCCTGATGTCCAAAGGCTGATCCCATGCCGTCCTCGGACTGACCGGCCCGCATAAAGATCCGCTCCGCCTCCGGCACCTCATTCAGAAAGAGCTTCTCAATCTGCTCGGCTATCCGAGCTGTTTCCTCCATCTTCGTTCCAACCGGGAACTCAAGGTTGACTCGAAGGTCGCCGGAGTCTTCTTCGGGTACAAAATCGGTGCCGATGAGAGGGATAAGGAGTAAACTGGCTAAAAAGGCGAAAAGCGAGGCTGCAACCACTGTCTTCCGATGCCTCAGGGCCCAGTCCAGAGAGCTGCGGTAGGCCGCTTCCATCCCTTTGAAGAGTCCCTCTGTTCTCTGGTAAAACCTTCTCATCAATCCCCTTCTCTCCCTTCCATCCCAGGCCGAAAGAGATGTGGACCCGGTGCGTATGAACCTGGAAAAGAGCATGGGAATAAAATTGAGTGAAACAAACAATGAGGCCATGAGGGTAATAATAACTACAAAGCTGAGCTGTTTGAACATGATCCCGGTAATACCGGTGGTAAAGATCATGGGGAGAAAAACTACCACCGTGGTCAGGGTAGAAGCAGCCACGGACAGACCTATCTCTGAAGCCCCGAAGATGGAGGCCTCCGAGGGCTTCTCTCCCCGTTCAAGGTGGCTGTAGATATTTTCCAGGATGAAGATAGAGTTATCCACTACCATCCCGATGGCGATGGCCAGACTGGCCAATGACATGACATTGATGGTATAGCCGACCAGGTAAAGGAAGATAAAGGCAATGATCAGTGAAAAGGGGATGGAAAGAGCGATAAAAATGCTCGGCTTTATCTGCCGCAAAAAGAGAAAGGTTATCAGGATGACGAAGAGACCGCCCCAGAAGATTGCTCCCCCTAGGTTCTTTATGGCCCGGACAATGAATTCCGAGTTATCCATCATGGTCACAATCTCTACATCTTCCGGCAGGTGTGCTTTCAGCTCCTCCACCCGGGCTGTGACCTTTTCGGCCACAGCTACCGTATTGGCCCCTGACTGCTTCTGAACGAAAAAGAGCAAAGCCGGCTTCTGATTCAGGTGAACAACCCGCTTCTGCTCCCTGAATCCGTCCTCGACCCGGGCCACATCCTTCAGATAGACCATCCTGCCGCTGTTATGTGAGACAATGACCTCCCTGATCTGATCCACCTTCTGAAACTCGCCCGGGACCCGGATCGTATACTCCTGAGTGCCTATTTCCATACTGCCGACCGGCAGGGTAACATTTTCCTCCGAAAGGGCGTTGGTAATCTGATTGACGGAGATATGGTGGGCCTCCATCCGGCCCCGATCAAGCTCAACATTGATCTGGCGCTGGAGCCCGCCGATAATGTCCGTGGCTCCTACCCCCGGAATACGTTTGAGATGATCGGTGATCCTGTCCTCAATAATTTCCTTGAGATAGGGATAGCTTTCCCGGGCATTGGCGGCAAACATGAGGATGGGAAAAAGAGAGGTGCTGAACTTGAAAATCATCGGCTCTTCACAATCGTCCGGAAGCTCCCTCTTGGCAAATTCAAGTCTCTCCCGGATATCATTGGTCACCTCATCCAGATTCGTACCCCATTCAAACTGGCAGGTGACCATAGAGAGGCCCTCCTTGGAGGTAGAGGTAATATCTTCCAGATTGTTGACAATGCTCAGGGCCTTTTCAATATATTTGGTAACCGTGGTTTCAACATCCTCAGGTCCGGCTCCCGGATAGACCGTAATGACGCTCACTGCGGGCGGCTCTATTTCGGGGAAAAGGTCTATGGGCAGCCTGCTGAAGGAAACGATCCCGATCAGGCAGATAGACAGAAAGATCATCAGCGTGGTGATGGGCTTCCTTACTCCAAGTTCAGGCAGATTCATACCCCGGCTCCCTTTTCTACTACTTCCACCTTCTGCCCGTCCTTCAGTTTGTCCTGACCGGCCACCACAATCTTCTCACCCTCTGAAAGCCCCTGAAGGACCTCAACCAGCGGGCCATTTCTTCGGCCGACGGCTATCATCCGCCTGGCAGCTATTCCCTTATCAGCCACAAAGACAAAGGCTGTTCCCACACTGTCCTTGATAATGGTTTCAGCCGGTATGGACAGCCCATACTCCTGTTCCGGGCAAAGCTCAAGCCTGGCGAACATGCCCGGCTTGATCTGGCGGTCCGGATTATCGGCTATGATCCGAATTCTGAAGGTTCTGGTCACGAAATCCACAGTGGGGCCAACCAGATCCACCCGTCCCTGAAAAGATAAATCAGGGTAAGCATCCAGCTTTATATTCACGGAAGTACCCTCTTTAACCAGGGCCAGATCCTGCTCGGGAAGTTCACCTTCCACTTTTACCTGACTTGTGTTCATGAGGTGGAAAACCTCCTGACCGCTGTTAGCCATCTCTCCTTCATGAGCCGTTCTCTTGACGATGATCCCCGGAAATGGCGCCAGCAGTGTGGCATCCTTTAATTGCTGGGCAGAGGTCCGATGGCTTTCACGAGCCTGATTGACCTGGGCAACTGCCGTTTCCACCTGAGATTGAGCCATGGTGTAAGAATTATCGATTTGATCAAATTTTTCCTGAGAGATGACTTGCTTTTCATACAGTTTGACCATACGGTCCCATTCTTTTTTCGTGTTATCAAGATGTGTTCTGGCCTGCCTGAGATTCGCTTCAGCCACCTTTACCGAGGCTGCAGCCTGATTCAGGGCCAGGGTGAGATTGGTGGTATCCAATTGTAAAAGCTTATCCCCTGCCCTCACCTCATCACCTTCATCGACGTAGATCTTCTGTATGAAGCCTGAGATCCTGGGGCCGATAACAGCCTCTTTGATGGGATAAATACTGCCTGTGGCTGACAGCGATACGGAAAAAGTCGCCTTTTCGACCGGTGTTATCCTCACCGGAATAGCCGCTTCCGTTTTGGACTTACCTGACAGCGGCTTGGCCGGTGTCGCTTTCTGACAGCCGGAGAGGGAAACATAGAAACCACAGAGACAGAGAATGATACCCATAGTGCCGTACATGTGTCTTCTTGCCATAGGTTCTCCTTTGGTCGAAATGCAGTGTTCAGGTTTCAGTGTTCAGGGTTCAGGTCTTGTTTTTTTATTGCTGACACCTGAAACCTGACACCTGAAACCTACTTTCCGGTCAGGCCTATGGCTCGTTCCAGGGCAGCCAGGGCCAGATTATAATCAAACAGACCGGTATAATAATTAAGTTTCGTCTGAGCCAGAAGCGTTTCCGCATCGAGAAGATCAGTGCTGGTGGCCGTACTTACCTTGAAGCTTTCCAGGTTGATTCGATAATTCTCCTCTGCCTGGTCAATGGCCTTCCGGGCTACGGTTATATTCTCTTCAGCCTCCCTGAGCTTCAGGAAAGCCTGTTTCACCTCGAGGATAACCGCATCCTCGATGAGCTTGAAATTATCTTCAGCCTGACTGACCCTGACCCTGGCCTCGGCCACATCATAGTCCGTCTTTTTCCATTCCCAGAATGTCCAGGTCAGACGAGCCATAAGACGGGCATTTTCATCACTGCTGAAGGAAAAAGGCTCTTTGGATAGCTCGTAGCTGCCTACCAGAGATAATTTCGGATAGTAGTCACTTCTGGCCATATTGACCGAAAGCTCGGCCTGGGTAATGTCTTTAGCAGCCTTCTGAAGCTCGGGCCGGAGCTTTCGGGCATCCTGGAAGCATTTTGGGAGTTCGAAGGCGTGAGGTGTATAATGCAGGACCTCCTCAAGCCGGAAATCTGCCTCAAGGTCAAGTCCGAGAAGAGAGTTCAGCGAGGCCCGGGCAACTTCGATGGTGTTTTGCGCACTCGTTAACCGCTGCTGACTATTGGCCATCTGTACCATAACCTCGAGCAGGTCCGCCTTGATAATCATGCCGCTGTCGTAGAGAGCCTGAGCTGTTTCCACATGGGCTTTCAACTGCGCCACCTCCTGCTCGGTCACCTCTTTCGCCCTCATGGCTTTCAGAACTGACAGATATCGCTCCCTCACCCGGTATATGATCTCCTGGACCTGCTCCTCGTATTGGAGCCCGCTTGTCTCCAGAGCTAATCCGGAAAGGCTGTAGGAATTGGTCAGAGCCCCTCCGGTGTAAAGCGGCTGTTCCACGGCTACGGAGACCTGGTAATCTTCTTTTTCAGCCATGGGCATGTTATTAACCTCCGGCGCATGTTCAGACAGAGTGAAGGAGGATGTGGCTGAAAATTTTGGCCAGAATCCTGTTCTGGTGCTCTTTTTCCTGTATTCCGAAGCGGACATTTCCTGCCGGGCCGCCCGGATGGCCACATTCTGCTTCAGGGCAAGGTCGATGGCCTCAGCCAGAGTCAGGGGAAGCGGTTCCTTCTGAGCAGGCTGATCACCCTCTGCCCCGGCCCCCGCCATATCGGCGGGAAACAAAAACAAAAGACAGACGAAAAGGAGTATTGATATCCATCTTCCGTACCGGTACTCTTTTATCCTTCCCATGCAAGCTTCCTTTACTTTGGAAATAAACCTGTTTCTGAAATTCCCTTAAAAAATATATCTCTTATGGCCTGAATATTTTTTTCATAGGGCAGACCATAAGCATTATCAGACCAACTGAAACGAAAAGCATTGGTGAGACTGTCCAGAGAGATGGCCATGGCCTTCGGATCCAGTTTCCGGAAAATCCCTTTTTTTATACCGCTTCTCAGCACATCGGCCAGGTTTTCCAGGAAATCTCTATGCATTTTGCGGATCTCAGCCTCAAGGCCGGCCTCAACATTGAAGCTGATACCTCGGGCTTCAGCAAAGTAGAGGCGAATTACCCTCATGTGGCTCATGAATAGCTCCCCCTTGACTCGAATGAAATTCATGAGTTTGGAATATTCATCTTCCCCTTCCTCAAGCGCTTTCATCAGGGCGGTATGGAATTTATCCACGTGGTCCATGATCAGGGCCTTGTAGAGATCCTCTTTGTTCCTGAAAAACTTATATAAGGTTCCAATGGCAAACTCCGCTTTTTGGGCTATCTCCTGCATGGAAACATTATAATATCCCCGTTCGGAAAAAAGCTCGAGAGCCACTTCCAGAACCTGATCGCGATGCCGGAGTATCTCCCGTTCTTTTCGGGTAAGCTTTTGCTCTTCCATATTTAATGGCCCTGGTTTCTATGATCAATGGATGGAAATTATGATTACATTATCTGAATAAAGATTCATATTATAGAATGAATCGTCACAATGTCAAGAGAGAATCGATTTATCTGTATTTCATCCGCTGAATCCCGTTCGCAAATTCCTTTAAAGGCAAAAGCATAGCACTTTCAATAAGTTTAAGTTGTAGTATAATGCCTATATGAGGAAGCCGATGTATAGGGAAACGTATGAACGTGGTGAACTGAAACGGCGACTTGAAAAGGCTCAAAAAATACTTGAGAGCTGCCGCTTATGCCCCAGGAATTGTCAGGTAAATCGGGTGAAGGGTGAAGTGGGCGCCTGCCGCACAGGAAAACTTCCGGTTATAGCCAGCTATGGTCCTCATTTCGGCGAAGAGACGCCGCTGGTCGGATCACATGGCTCAGGAACCATCTTTATGAGTTTCTGTAATCTCAGGTGTGTGTTTTGCCAAAACTGGGAAATCAGCCATCTTGGAGAAGGAAGAGAGGTTTCCACGGAAGACCTGGCCCGAATCATGATCTACCTTCAAAAGGCGGGATGTCATAACATCAATCTGGTTACTCCGACTCATGTGGTCCCCCAGATACTTGAGGCCCTTCCCCTGGCCATTGAGGAGGGGTTCTCCGTTCCTCTGGTCTATAACAGCGGCGGATACGATTCGGTTGAGGCCCTTACACTCCTTGATGGAATTGTGGCTATCTACCTGCCGGATTTTAAGTATTGGGATGAGGAGGTGGCCGGAAGGCTTTCCAAAGCTCCGGGATATCCGCAAGCAGCCAGGGCAGCAGTTAAGGAAATGCATCGTCAGGTAGGTGATCTGGTCATAGATGCTCACGGCGTGGCTCAGAGGGGCCTCCTGGTGCGCCACCTGGTTCTGCCGGAAAATCTGGCCGGCACCCGCAGCATCATGCATTTTTTGGCCACAGAGATTTCGGCCAATACCTATGTGAATATTATGAACCAGTATCGCCCCTGCGGGCAGGCCCACCGGTACCCGCCCCTGGACCGCCGCATTACCCCGTATGAATATCATGAGGCCATCAGATCAGCCGAAGCCGAGGGCCTAACCAGACTCGATTCCCGATAGTAGATTGGCCGGCTGTGTCGCCATCCCCTGTTATCTCTTTTTTCCATAACTTTTCAGATCTCTATAATAATTTTCATGTGGGCCAATCATAATTAATTCCATAATATCATTCATTATTCTGAATGCAACAAAGTGATATATTTTGATTAATCCGTAACCCTGATCTTGATCTGTTCACTCGAAATTAAGCCTGTACTATCGGAAACAAGAAGGGTTATGGTATGAAGACCTTCCACGTCTGAACGATAGTAAAAATCTCTGTACTCTTCACCCTGCATTACATAACCTTCATCCCGTCCTACATACCCTTGTGTTTTCCTCCAGGCGACTATTACTTCTCCATCAGGGTATGAACATCCCCCTGAGGATAAACAAATTATTTCCGGCGGTGTCCAGATTACCGGATCACTGGTAGGGGATTCTATTTCCAGGGTCAGATAATCCTTTTCGTCTGGTTGAACAGTATCCTTTGTGGCCCAGAATTTTCTAATCACGGGCTTAAGATTGATCGCCTCTTCTCCTGCAGGTCTTGACAAGAGAATATGATCAAGATCTTCGGCTATTGATTTCATTTCTTTTCTCATTTCATCATAGACTGTTATTTCGACATAGATGTTATTCCTGACAAATCTGATCCTGGTAGAACTGCCTTGATGAAAATCCATTCCCGATACAAAAGAAACATCTCCGGCCCGGATATCATATTCCTCTCCCCTGGGGCCTATATGTATCATCTCCGGAGGCATACTGCATTCAGCATATCTTCTGATTAAAAAATTCTGGGCCTGAAGACAGGCTTGAGTAACGATAACCCGGATATCAGCTTTCCCTTTTTCTTCCACTTCCCACCTGTAGGTATATTCCGTACCCAATGTATCCTTAACCTCATCCATAATATGAGCATGCGGCCCATGGACAGCTTCCGCTTCCTGGAAAGAACTGAAATGTGCCTTCTCGAAAATTATGCCGGCCCTTATCGGCCCGTTTTGACAAGGCCAGTTATCAAAATCCACTTCTCGTTTTAATCGTTCCTGAATACTCCTTAAGGAATATTCATAGTCCATGTCTGCCTGCTCTGTTGGATCTTTTTCCTGTTCTGTTGGATTTTTCTTTGGAGAATTATTGATCTTGAGAAATGGATAGGAATACCCGTAATAATAAGGCTGAGTCCACGGGTAGGAATGTCCGTAAGAATAAGGCTGAGTCCAAGTGTATAAGTTATAAGGACTTAACAAGTTGTAACCATTTTGCAGACAGAAGGGAGGTTCCCATTCAGGTCTTATGAACCAGTCCCCAAAAGCTATCTGATCTGGCTTCTGTGGTATAGGGAAATGATATGCCTTGTTTGCATTATTCCACATAAAGGAGGAAAGATCAGGTAATGATACATTCATATACGGAAACTTATAGCTGTCCTGATTATAAGAAAGATAGCTTCTGTAATCGAACGTATAACCGGAAAAGCCATAAGAGGCCAGGGTTGACTCAGCCAGAAAGAAAAGAGCTGCACATAATAACCAACTTACCTTTAATGCTTTCAAAAACCCTATATTTCTCATAAATTTTTTCCCAGAATAGAGATTTAATTTAATTGTAATTAATTCAATGAGTAATCTTTCCTCCATAAGAAAAATCACCAACATGCAGGCGAGATGTTATGACTTCAGTCATCAGACGATTGGTTATCTCGATCGTTACGACCTGTTTATAATACATAACTAGTATGATCCTTTATGTTATGTAATATTGAAATAGATACATTTTGTTTGTTAACTGATCAACAAAGTCGGTAATTAAAATTATGGCAAGTGCCCGCCCCAGTAAAAAAATCACCTCATGTGTATCCTTTTTAACCTTGATCTGTATCTATTAATAAAACCACGATCAAGGCCTTTACTCTTTTGACAATGTTGAATTACAAAATGGTTACTTAACCGACATTCCGCACCATGAAGCTAACCTGTTAAAAAGGTTATATTTAATTTTTTGCAGCTTTGCGCTTCTTTTTTCA
>JBLIRT010000098.1:0-11801 GCA_049472445.1 bacterium | reverse complement strand
CGGAGAAGGATGAAATATTTGATCTGGGTCGGGAAGGAGGGCATTCCCGAAGACGAATCGTCCATACCAAGGACAGGACCGGAAATGAGGTTGAAAAAAATCTTTTAGATCGAGTCGAAGCCAATAAAAATATCACCATCTACGAGAAAGAGCCTCACGTCGGGGGCAAGGTTCTCTCCTATTCCTATGGTGGTCATATCTATGAATTGGGAGCTGTCTGGGCCGAAGACGACCATCGCCTTGTTCACGAACTGGCAGACCAGTACGGCATCGATTTTCAGCCGGAAGAAAGTAGCATGATTGTTCGCGACCCGGATGGCAATAACTATGAGCTTGGACTGGAATACCTTCTGAATAAATACCATCCGGCTGAAATACAATTAGCCCTGGCTCATTTCACCTTGATTCAATCGAAATTTAAAAGCCTCAATAACATAGGTTTTGCGGGGGCAGAGCCCGAACTTTTCGTGAATTTCGATACCTTTATGGAAAAGTATGGTATCGAGCCGCTTGCCTGTGCCTTTCGCCCATTCTGGGTAGGTGCCGGCTATGGTTATTATGATGAAGTCCCCGCTCTTTATGTGCTCAAGCTCATGATGCCGGCCATGAGGGCTCTCAGCCCCTGCCTCAATATTTTTCATTGGGCTCCGGACGGCTTTCAGAAGCTGTGGGAAAAGGTGGCAGAGGATCTGGGAGATGTTCGTTTAAACCATACCGTGGAAAAAATAAGGCGTTATGACCTTGGCAGCTCGGTATCAATCGAAGTAACCGCCAATAGCCTTACCGAGACCTTCGACCGCATTATCATTTCCTGTGATCTTAAAGGGGCTCTCCAGTTCATCGATGCTTCCGAAGAGGAGCAGGAGCTTTTTTCCCAGGTTCAAAACAATAACTACCATGTTCATATTGTTCAGGCCCGCGGTATACCATATGATGATGGAACCGTGGTATCATTTGAGAAACATCATGTGCCTGAAACCATCGGGCATGTTACGGCCCTTCTCAATCGGGAAGATGTTCCGGGAGTCTGGGTGTCATACCAGCTGGCTCCATGGGGAGTCTCTTCTGATGAAGTTATGAGTCTCCTTGATGAGGATGTGAGGTGGCTGGGCGGATGTGTTGAAAGTATAATCATCGGGAAGCAATGGAGCTACTTTCCCCATGTCAAAACCGAAACCCTGCAGGCCGGATTCTACGAGAGAATAGAAGCGCTTCAAGGAAAAAAGGGTACCTATTACATCGGGGGCATTATGAATTTTGAACTCGTTGAAAATACCTGCCAGTATGCTGAGAAGCTCGTAAAGACATACTTTCAGGATTGAGGTGATGTTTTTAATCTTTGAGTTTGGTTAATGCTTCAGCCAGGACCCCGGGAAGCTGGCTGCGGTTGGCCTCAGTCACCTGAATAAGGGCCACATCAGGCCGGTTTTTGATAGAACTGATAAACCCGTCACCCTTCAGAGCAATGGTGGCTAATACCCTTTTACCCGAGTCCAAAGCCTCAACAACTTTCTGCTTAAAGGCTGGTGAAAAGCATTCCATTTTGCCGATTTCATCAATTACGATGGCTGATACCCTCTGACGGCTGACATCTATTGATGGAATGGCCACTCGCTCAAATTCCTCCAGGTTGATCCCATATCTTCCTACCCGATAGGGGGATTTCACCTCAACATGAGACAGCAGGGCCTCCTCTCCGGACAGGGTTTTAATCCTGAACCCCTTCCTTGATCCTCCCTCCCTGATCTCCTCCGTGTAAAACCCGGCTGCACTATCTTCTCTGCCCTTCCTGCTCATGAGGGAAAGGACCTTGTGGATCAGAGTGGTTTTCCCGACTCCGGGATGTCCGGTCAATAAAATATTTTTCCGGTAATCCGTCATAGCTGGTTCCTTAGGGCCATTTCTTTACGATCTATCGGCAAAAGGTATTAAAACGTTAGTAATAAATTTACATTTCTTTTCTCCTGGTATATACTTTAAAGTATATACTATTGAGGATGGATATAGAGGAGGGGCATAATGAATACAGCGAAGGTTTTTAAAAATGGCAAAAGCCAGGCTGTAAGGCTTCCCAAGGAATTTAAATTCCAGGGAGATGAGGTCTATATTAAAAGGATTGGCCGCAATGTTTTACTCATCCCCAAGGATGATCCGTGGGAGTCTCTTATCAACAGCTTAGATCAATTCAGCGACGACTTTATGGCCAAACGTGAGCAGCTTCCCCTGGAAAACAGGGAGAGCCTTTAATGCGCTTTTTGCTCGATACCAATATCTGTATTTATATTATCAAGAGGAAGCCTTTTCAGGTTATCAACAAACTGCGCACGTTTAATATTTCAGATATAGGAATTTCATCTATTACTCTCTCGGAACTCGAATACGGTGTTGTCAAAAGCAGCAGATCTGATCAGAATAGAGATGCCTTGATTAATTTTCTTGCTCCATTAGAGATTATCCCATATGACGACCGTGCAGCTTCTCACTATGGGGAGATACGAGCCCATCTGGAGAGGATCGGTCAGCCGATTGGCGCCATGGATATGCTTATAGCCGCTCATGCCAGAAGCCTTGCTGTTACTTTGGTTACCAATAACTCTCGTGAATTTGAGAGAGTTCCTCAATTACAGTTAGAGAATTGGGTACGATGATACCTTATTATTTCTACAACCGAAATGGTACCTGGAATACTTAAAAATCAATAGGAGTCTAGCGGGTCAATAATACTATCTACGGCTCTATGAAAAAATGGATCGTCCTGGAAGTCCTGGAATACTTAAAAATCAACAGGAGTCTAGCGGGAGGGCAAGGAAGAGATGGAAAAGAAAAAGAAAGAGGTCTCAGCCAGCAGTACCAAAAGTGAAATCCTGGAAGCCTATCGTGAGCTTTCAGAAAGAATCAAAGAGCAAAAGCCCGTAGACAGGCAGGCTGAAAAGAAAAGAGAGGATGAGGCGCGGATGGTAAAAGATGCTTCACAACTTTCTTCTGAAAGAATTATCAAAGGATTAGCGGATATCAAGCTTGAAATCGGCAAATCAATGGATACCCTGGAAGAAAAACTTCTCGCTCAATATAAAAACCTGTCTGAATTACAGCAGGCCTTAGACATAGAAAAAAGAGAGCTGGAAGAGGTTCACGAAATAAAAGTAAATGCAGATTCCCTGGCCGCTTTACTGGCTGCTCAAAAAGAGAAGAAGGCGGATTTTGAGGCTGAGATGGAACAGAAAAGAAATGATTTTGAGAGCGAGATGTCCGAAAAGCGACTCCAGTGGAAAAAAGAGCAGGAGTCTTTCGAGTTGGCTAAAAAGGATAGGGAAGCCCAACTGAAAAAGGAAAGGTCGCGGGAGGAAGAGGAATATTCCTACAATCTGCAGCTCAAAAGGAAAAAGGAACGTGATGCCTATGAAGCCGGAAAGGCCGCTCTGGAAAAAGAATTGGCTGACAAAAAGGCTGTTGTGGAAAAAGAGCTGGCTGACAAAAAAGCCACGATGGAAAAGGACCTGGCTGAGAGAGAGTCGGTCATAAAAACAAAAGAAAAGGAATTGACAGAGCTGAGAGCCCAGGTCGATGCCTTTCCCAGACAATTGGAAAAAGCAGTGAAGGATACGGAAAAGGCGGTTATGGAAGGGCTTGAGATCAAATATAAACATGAGGCGGAACTGGCGGCCAGGGTGATTGAGGGAGAAAGAAAACTGCATGAGCAAACCGCCGCATCCCTTGAAGCCAAGATCAAGGACCTGGAAGAGCAGATCCGGCAATCGACCCAAAGGGCAAATGAAGCCGGAAAGCAGGTGCAAAATATTGCCCTCAAAGCTATTGAAGGTGCCTCTACCCAGAGGGTGGTGGCCATGAACTACGAAAAGAAGGCTGCCGAAGCCTCCAAGGAATAATCATAAACAGGGTTGAAAGAAATAGCTCTGAAAAGGGCTGAAATTCGGCAGTGAACGAAAAACTCACGTGCACCGGATGGCCCCCCATGCTATCCGGCCTCACGGAGAGTGCCGTGTCAGATTGGAAGTTACCTGGGTATCAGACTGCACTGGCCTGATCAAGTACTTCGGATACCCAAGCATTAAGATCTTTTCCTGACTTCTCAGCAGCCAGAAGCATACGACGGTGTTGCTCGGGAGAAATGTGGATCATGAATCGCCCCGAGAAAGGCTTCTCGGGTTCTTCGCCTCTTTCCTTACAGAAATCCAAATAATCATCCACTGAGTCTTTGAAGGCTTGTTGTAATTCGTCAACAGAGGTCCCTTGAAATGTAATGACATCACGAATGTTTACGACTTCCCCATGGAAAACGTTGGCATGATCATCAAACTCAACCCGGGCGAGATATCCTTTGTATTCCATCATAGTTCAATCCCCGCTTCTGTTAAAAACCTGCGCATGGAGACCACAGATCCTTTATCGGTCTCTTTCCGCGGATGCGGTCTATGGAACATCGCCCTCACTCCGTTCAGGGAAACCCGCACCCTTGAACCCCGCCCTTCGCTTGGTTCCGCACCACATGCTACAAGCAGGCTCTCGATATCTGACCAGAGAATACCTGAACGTACAGGATTTTCGAAAATCAATTCGAGTGTTTTGCGATGTTTCGATTTCATATAAACATTTTATTATCCCATATTTTTATAAATGCCGCAATATGAACCTCTTATGTACAAATTTATAATCTGTAGCCTGGCTATGGACTTTTTCCTGCAGAAAATTCGAAAACCTTCTTCGTTCCGATTTGTCCAGCTTGGGTACTATTTATGGCTAGAGATCATTTTTAAAAAAAACCGAAAAGTAAGGTACTTTTTACAAGGATATACTCTTCATTTTAAGAATAAATACCTCTTTGAAGATAACAGCAGACAAGATAGGCATATACGGATCGGAGATCCGGCTGAGGAGCAAATTTCGGTGCTCTTCGCCCGGATAAAATAAGACATATACGGATCGGAGATCCTCTTATGAATAGGAAGACCGCTGTTTTATTCCCTGGTCAGGGCAGTCAATATAGAGGAATGGGGGAGTTCTTATATAACCACTTTACAGAAGCGAAACTGATCTTTGAGGAAGCCAATGATACCTTGGGCTTTGATATCAAAAGGATGTGCTTTGAAGGTGATCCTCACCTGCTTGCTTCAACGGAAAATGCGCAACCTGCAATCCTGACCGCAGGGTATGCATCTTATCAAATATTTCAGAAGAGCATGGGCTTTCAGCCACAATTTATGGCTGGACATAGCTTAGGAGAATACACAGCTCTTGCCTGTGCAGAAGCAATCAGCTTTTCTGATGCACTCAAGATTGTGCAAAAACGAGGCTGGCTCATGCAGGAGGCATCCCTGTCAGCTCCAGGCGCCATGGCAGCCATCAATAATGTAAGTGCTGATATCGTAAGAAAATGCTGTGAGGTATCCGGGAGGAAAGAGATGGTGGTTATGGCCAATTATAACAGCCCGATGCAGACGGTGATTTCGGGAAGCAGGAAAGCAGTGGAAAAAGCTGCTCAATCCCTGCAGGAAAAGGGAGCAGGTGTTGTTTACCTGGATATGAATGGAGCATTCCATAGCCCTCTCATGGAAAAACCTGCCGAGGGACTATATGCAGAGCTTCAAAAATATGCCTTTCAAGAGGCGAAAACTCCGGTTATTTCCAATGTCGATGTCTGCATTTATAGAAGCGGGAATGAAATTATCAATGGTCTCAGGCGGCAGATGAATTCTCCGGTTCGTTGGACAGAGATTATGAATTTTCTGGAAAGGGAAGATGTTGAAATAGCTATTGATGTGGGCCCTAAAGCTGTTATTCGAAATATATCGAGAAGCAATTCAGGAATATTTTTCACTTACTCTCTGGATAATGCTGATGATAGAAGGAAATTAAGAGAAGAGTTATCCAGACAGAATGCCGCCCATATAGAAAAAGCCTTGGCTCTCGCTGTTTCAGAAAAAAATATGAACCGGGATGATGATGAATATAGAAAAGGGGCAATAATCCCTTACCAGGAGGTAAAACAACTCTACATGAAAAAGAAAAGTAAAAAGGCATTGTTCCATACTACCGAGGTAAAAAAGGCCATGGAAATGCTCCAGAAGGTGCTGGATACAAAAAAAGTACCTGAGGGTATGAAACATGAGCATATTTCTCAATTACTCAGCTAAACAGGGAACGAAGTCTTTTCCCTGTTTAAGAAGAAAAATAGCCTATGAAGAAAATCAACTTAAACTCCCTCGACCTGAATAAAAAAGCGAAGAGCAATATTCCTCTTGAAGAAATCTCCAAAAAAGAGATGGCTATTATTGGTATGGCGGCCTATCTCCCTTTGGCCGGAAATAAGGAAGAATACTGGCAGAACATCAAAAATGGAAGGGACTGTGTTCAGAAAAAGATTCCTGAACCCAGGCATAGGGATATGGAAGCGATCTTTGAGTGCCTTAAGGGAGATACGGGGGAGCTGAGGTACAAAGCAGGCGCTTATCTTGAGGAAATCGATACATTTGATTTCCATTATTTCAGGCTTACGCCGAAAGAAGCATCATTGATGGATCCGTGCCATCGGCTCTTCCTTCAGTGCGCCATGGAGGCTCTTGAAGACGCAGGCTATGGAGGAGAGTGCTTAAAAGGGAGTAAAACAGGTGTTTTTGTCGGATTCGCACCAGATTTCAAGTCTTGCGGATACAAAGATCTGATTATGAAGATAGATACCAGCCTCATGCCTATCGGTGCTCCGGCTAATCTTCCGGCTCTTCTGCCCACCAGGATTTCCTACTTCCTCGATTTCAAGGGGCCTACCGTTTGCCTTGATACAGCCTGCTCATCATCACTGGTAGCCATACATCTAGCCTGCCAGTCCATATACAGGGGAGAATGTGAGCTGGCACTTGCCGGAGGCGTAAAGATCGATCTGCTTCCGGCTGAATATGGAGTACGAATAGGCATTGAATCTTCCGATGGCTCCTGCCGGCCTTTTGATGATAAGGCTGATGGAACAGGAATGGGGGAGGGAGTTGGTGCAGTATTATTAAAACCATTGTATAAGGCTCTTGAAGATGGTGACTATATCTATTCAGTCATAAAGGGAAGTGCTATCAATCAGGATGGCCGCTCCATGGGGATAACAGCTCCACATGCTGCCGCCCAGGAAGAGGTCATTATTCAGTCCTGGGAAGATGCCGGAATAAATCCTGAAACAATCGCCTATATTGAGGCCCACGGGACGGCAACGAACATTGGTGATCCTATAGAAGTAGAAGGAATCAGGAGGGCCTTCAGCAGGTATACACAAAGAAAGCAATTTTGTGCCCTGGCTTCGGTAAAAGGTAACATTGGTCATCTCCTCGAAGCCTCCGGTATGCCAAGCCTTATCAAGGCTTCACTTGCCTTGAAACATAGACAGATCCCTCCATCAATTCATTTTGAGGTTCCTAACCGGGATATACATTTTATCGATGGCCCTGTATACGTGAATACGAAGCTTAAAATTTGGGAAAAAGATGATTATCCCAGACGATGCGGGATCAACTCTTTTGGCATGAGTGGAACGAATTGTCACCTTGTCCTTGAGGAGGCTCCGGAATTACAGAGAGAGCCTGAAAGGGAACATACCTTTCATCTGCTTACCCTCTCAGCCAAAACCAGGCAGTCACTTATGAAGCTTTTAGGGGAGTATCAGAAGTATCTGGCCAGGGATAACAGTGAAGCATCTCTTTCGGACATTTGCTTTACCGCTAATAGCGGGAGAGGTCACTACAATCACGGGCTGGCCTTTCTTATTCAAAACAAGGAAGATTTGAAAGAAAAGGTTAGCCGGGCAATTATGTCCGGACTTGATCATCTTGATCAAGAGACAGGATTGTATGGAGAGCATACCGTTTCGATATTGCCTGATGGAAAGATCCGCGATGGGGAAACTTCACAGGGAAAGAAAGATATCCTCAGATCAGAGGCAGAGAAGGTAGTTTTGCGCCTTCTTGCTGAAGGGTCAGATAACAAGGTCAGATTCCAGGAGCCGGGGAACGGCCACCGAAAGAGGAAGAAAATTCCGCCTGAAAAGGATGAAAATTCCTACGCTGAACATGTAAGGGAGCTTGGCAGACTCTATGTTCAAGGCGCAGATATAAACTGGAATAAGATTTACGGCTATGGTCAGGGAAAAAGAGTGCCTCTTCCGGTTTACCAGTTTGAAAAGCATCGATGCTGGGTGGAAATTCCTGAGGACATACTTGAGAAGGTAGAAAGAAGAAAGGCCTTGCATTATGAAGTAGTCTGGATTGAATCACCCATTGAAATGAGAGGGGGAGCCGGTAGATTTGAGGTCTCCACGGTTCTCTTATTGAAGAACAAATCAGCTTTTTCTGAGCAGGTGAAAAGGAAATTACATGAAGGCAACCTCCAGGTAATCGAGGGAGAGGCCGGGACAAAACAAGACTGTAAAAGCCTTCTTGCTGAAATAAAAGCCCAAAAGGGTAAGGTTTCCCACATCATTTTTATGCAGACCTTGGAGAATGGGCCTGTAGTCAAGGTGAATGAGCTGAGGCAAAGTCAGGCCGAAGGAGTGGTGAGTCTTTATCATTTGCTCCAGGCCATGCATGAATCAGACATGGTGAATGAGATAACCATAGCCTATATTTCTGATTACGCAGTTGAAATTGACGGCAGCGAGAAATGCCTGAAGCCGGAAAACTCAACCCACCTGGGACTCATGAGAGTGGCGGAGAAAGAATTCCCCAAGGTACACCTTCTGGCTGTTGATATTGATGAGCATACAACCGCGGATAACATACTGGATGAGCTTTCTCTTGACTCGAATATCTTACTCAGGGCCTATCGAAAAGGTAAGCGTTATATTGAGCAGTTCCAGCAGGTAGACTTTGGCCCGAAAAATAATCATCCGATTGAAATAAAAGAGGACGGTGTGTATGTCATAACCGGCGGAGCGGGTGGTATTGGACTGGTTATGGCAGAATATCTGGCCGGAAAGAAACCGGTTAACCTTGCGCTTATCAGTCGCTCGGGTGTGCCGGGGGATGAGGAAAAGCTGGCCCATGTGCGAAGGATTATGGCCACGGGAGCCAGAATTGAATGCCTGGCAGGCGATTGCACTGACAGCCGGAGGATGGATGAAATTTTCAGTCAGCTTCGCCAAAAATATGGCCGGATTAACGGCCTTATCCATAGTGCGGGGATTATTGAAGTCGATACTCTCCTCAATCGTTCTGAAAAAGATTTCCTCACTGTCCTGGCACCTAAAATAGAAGGTACGTTCATCCTTGATAACGTTACCGTGCAGGACCGGCTGGATTTTTTCATTCTTTTCTCCTCGGTAGCAACGCTCTTCCCTGCGGTCGGCCAGGGAGACTATGCTGCCGCCAATACCTACCTTGATGCCTATTCTCATTATAGAAATAAAAGGAGCCCCAATACCCTCACCATTAACTGGGTAGCCTGGAAAAATGTGGGGATGTCGATTGATACAGGGATTAATCAGGATCTTATATTCAAGGCTCTACCTGTTGAGAAAGCTGTTGAAGCCTTTGATAAAGTATTATCTTATGCTCCGGCCAATGTCCTCATCGGGGAACTCAATTACTCCGGCGATATGGTATGGCTCCTGGAAAAATATCCCATAAGCCTCTCTGCGGGCATTAATGAGCGGCTCAGCCGGAAGGCGGGAGTAAATAGGGAGGGCAAAAAGCCTCACACCTCTCCGGCCGTGGCAGCCAGACCGGCCAGGCCGGCCGGAAGAAAGGAAGGGGATTATACTGAAACAGAAATTGCTCTGGCCGCCATCTGGGGGAAAGCTCTCGGCTTTGAAGAGCTGGACGTTCTGGCTTCATTTTATTCTCTGGGCGGCGATTCTATCCTCGCCTTACATATCGTGAACAGCATGAATAAGGAGTTCAATATAAACCTTCATATTGCTGAACTCCTGAATTACCCGAATATTGCTTCTTTAGCCGAGAAAATTGATAAAGATTACCTGGGAAAGCAGAATATTCCGCCTCAGAAAGGAAAGGAGGCACCTCAGGCGGATCCACCTCCCCTCCCCTTACCACCGGGGATTTATTCACCCTTAGAGCCTGTTGAAAAAAGGGCCTGTTATCCCACCTCCTCAGAGCAAAAACGCCTCTTCTTTCTCAGTCAATTCAAGCATGTTGGTACCAGTTACCATATTACCTCCATCATCAAGGCTCAAGGGAAGCTTGAGAAAAAACGACTTGAAGAGGTTATAAAAAAACTGATCCAACGACATGAGGTTTTAAGGACATCTTTTGAGCTGCTGGATGATGAGCTGGTACAGAGAGTACATGATGAGATTGACTTCCACCTTCACCATATTCAAATCAATAAACAAATTCAACTCAATAAACAAACCATAGATGAAGAGGATATTGCCCGGCTGGCCGGAGATTTTATTCAGCCCTTTGATTTGTCCAAAGCTCCTTTATTTCGGATTGCCCTTGCTTCCAAAGGATCAGAAGAAGAGCATCTCCTTTTATATGATCTTCATCACATAATTTCAGATGGGACGTCAATAGAAATTCTGCATGATGAATTCATCCGCCTGTACAGGGGAGAGGAATTACCTCCCTTGAGAATTCAATATAAGGATTTTGCCTGCTGGCAGAACAGGCTCTTTGAAACTGAACAGATCAAAAAGCAGGAGCGTTATTGGCTCGATCTATTCAGAGGGGAGGTACCAACGCTGAACTTACCTACTGACTTTCCCCGTCCGGGTGTTTTCACCTTTGAGGGTGACACTTACAGATTTACCCTGGGCCGCGAGGATACAGAACTTCTAAAAAAAATGTGCGCCCAAAGCAGGGTAACCTTATTCATGAATCTCCTGGCCGCCTTTCATGTGCTCCTGCATAAGTATTCAGGCCAGGAGGATATCATTATCGGCTGCGGCCTGAGCGGACGCTCACATAAGGATCTACAGTCCGTTATGGGCATGTTTATCAACATGCTGGCCATGCGGAATCAACCACAATCTCAAAAGACCTATAAGGAATTCTTACAGGCTGTGCGTGAGAATTGCTTACAGGCCTACCAAAATCAGGATGTTCAATTTGAAAAGCTGATAGATAAGCTCGATCTGCCAAGAGACACCTCAAGAAACCCTCTTTTTGATGTATCTTTGGTTATTCAGAACTTTGAGCGCTCCAAGGAGAGGATAGAAGAACATATCTTTCATGAATGTCATTTCGAAAAGAAAACCTCTCTCTTTGATATGACTCTCATTGCTGAAGAAATAGATCATGAGATTCATTTCACCCTGGAGTATTACTCAAGGCTGTTTAAGCGGGAAACCATGCAGCGTCTCTCCAGCCACTTGATACGTATCATAAGGCAGGTAAGTAAAAATCCTGAAATTACCCTATCCGATATAGATATCTTATCTGCTGAGGAAAGGCATCAGGTGCTCTATGAGTTTAATCATACGGAAGTCCATTACCCGAAGGATAAAACCATCCATGAATTATTTGAAGAGCAGGTGGAGAAGACGCCTGAGAAAGCTGCTCTTGTCTGTGAGGGAAAGCAGCTCACCTACAGGGAATTAAACGAAAAGGCCAATCAGGTGGCCAGGGTGCTGAGAGAGAAACATATCAGGCGGGACTCTGTGGTGGGTATTATTGTTGACCGGTCTCCTGAAATGATAATCGGCATGATGGGAGTGCTCAAGGCCGGGGGAGCATATGTGCCGATCGATCCGGCCTATCCGCAGGAGAGAATCAGGTTTATGCGCGAGGATAGCCGGACGGCCCTGATCCTCACTCAGAGAAAATATAGTGAACATCCATGGCTCG
>JBLIRT010000097.1:0-11662 GCA_049472445.1 bacterium | reverse complement strand
CTCATATTCCGGCTTGTGCGATTCCCCCGTGAGGGCATATCTGCCTTCCGGCTGCTCAATGATCCCGCCGCACTTAATAGGGCACCCATGACACCCGTATTTTTTCTTTTCGTACTTGACAGAAAAATTTCCGAAGATATAATTGTATTATGATTGTAGTACAATCATAATACAATTATCTATACCTATGGGATACAATTTGCTGATCCGGGTTTTGAGAGAAGGGTAAGGCGTTTGTTTTTATAGGGTAAATATCTTTTTTAAAAGGAGGGTATCGTATGAAAAAGTGGTTGGTATTGTTTCTACTTCTTTCCATCATGTTTCAGGGTTGTTCCAAAAATCAGACTCAAGGTAACACCGTCACCCTTACCCTGGGAGCTTACACGGTTCCCAAAGAGGCCTATGAGAAGGAGATCCTACCTGCTTTTAAAAAATACTGGCGGGAGAAGACAGGCCAGGAGGTTGAGTTTTACGAATCATACATCGCCTCAGGGGCCCAGTCGAGAGCCATAGCCGAGGGATTTGAAGCAGATATTGCCGCCCTTTCCCTGGAAAAAGATGTAGACCGGCTAGCCAAAGCAGGTCTTATCAGCCACGACTGGAAAAGGGGCCGTTACCACGGTTTTGTGACCCAGTCAGTGGTGGTGATCGGTTTTCGACCCGGCAATCCCCGGAATATCAAAGGATGGGAAGATCTGACCCGTCCTGATGTGAGCGTACTCTACCCCAGCCCCAAGACCTCGGGCGGAGCTATGTGGGACATTAATGCCATCTATGGCGCGGGCCTTAAATTGACTGAAATTGAAAGGGGTGTTAAAGACGAGGCCTATGCCGGAGAGCTCTTAAAATCTATTCAAAGAAGGGTGAAGGTCATGGATAAATCGGGTCGGGCCTCCATGACCACCTTTGAAAACGGTATAGGAGATGCACTCTTAACCTATGAGAATGAAATTCTGCTCAGGCAAAAGCAGGGGAAGGACATTCCCTTTATCATACCTGAGGCCACCATTCTGATCGAAAATCCCATTGCTCTCATTGACAGGAACGTCGAAAAACATAACAACCGGGAGGTGGCCGAGGCCTTCATCGAATTCGTTTTTACCAGATCGGCCCAGGATGCCTTTGCCAGGTATGGATTTCGACCGGTAGATCCAGACCTGCAGGCACAGTATAGAGAGCAGTATCCGGTGCCTCGACACCTGTTTGATATTCACTACCTTGGTGGCTGGGATAGAGTTCAGGAGGAATTATATGGAAACAACGGAGTATGGACAAGGATCGTTGAAGAGTTGGCCCATGAGTAGGAGAAAGGTATCCTTTTTGGCCGGGGATAGCAGGGGTGACCTTATCTTAAGGGGCCTTGCCCTTTCCTATATCTGCCTTCTCATCATCCTGCCAATAGCGGCTATTATCACGGAAGCTTTTAAAGGGGACATATCAACCCTCTGGTCGAATATTATGGCTCCCCAAGCTTTGTTTGCATTAAAATTGACCTTTCTTTCGGCCCTGATTATTGTTTTCATCAATATCTTCACCGGAACGGCTACAGCCTGGGTTCTCGTGCGATACCATTTCCCGGGCAAGAAAATTATGGATGGATTGATTGACCTGCCCTTTGCCATTCCGACCGTGGTAACCGGCATTATGTTGGTAACCCTCTATGGTCCTAACAGCACCATCGGCTCTTTTTTCGGCAAACATGGCCTGGAGATTATCTTTAACAAGCCGGGGATTGTCCTGGCCTTGCTTTTTGTGACCTTTCCCTTTGTAGTCCGCTCTGTCCAGCCGGTCTTGCTGGAGATGGAACCGGATATGGAAGAGGCGGCCAAAACCCTGGGTGCCTCCCCCTTGACCATTTTCAGGAGAGTTGTTCTTCCTACCCTGATTCCTTCAATACTGACCGGTGCAGCTCTTTCCTTCAGCAGGGCCTTGGGCGAATTCGGTTCGATCGTTATCGTAGCCGGTAACATTCCCTTCGCCACCCAGGTCGCTTCTGTTTATATCTATGGAGAGATTGAAAGTTACAATAACCATGGTGCCCTGGGAGTCTCTGCCCTGTTACTGTTTCTGTCTTTTCTCATCCTGATTTTTTTAAACCTTCTGCAGACCAGGAGTATGAGGCATGAAAGAGTCAGCTAAATCCAATGTTATAAAATATGCCCTTATCCTGTCGGTCGTGGTCTGGTTTCTGATCTTAATCATGCTGCCGATCATGGGCATACTCAAAGAGGTGATCGGCCATGGCCTGAATACCTTTACGGCCTCCATAAGCACTCCGGCTTCAAGGCACGCCTTTAAGCTGACTTTCATCATCACCACAACGGCCATTTTCTTCAATACCCTGCTGGGGACTATTATGGCCCTGGTTCTGGTCAAACAGAATTTTCGAGGCAAACTCTTTCTGGAAGGATTCGTGGATCTGCCTTTTGCCGTATCTCCGGTGGTAGCAGGTTTCATGTTCATCATCCTCTTCGGCCCGAAGGGATGGCTGGGAAGCTGGTTTTCAGCCTGTAATATAAAAATCATCTACGCCCTCCCCGGCATGATCGTAGCCACCCTGTTTGTAACCTTCCCCTTTGTGGCCAGGGAGGTAATACCCGTACTCAATGAGTTCGGCCTGGAACAGGAGGAGGCAGCTTATATTCTTGGAGCTTCCAGGTGGCAGGCCTTCTGGAAAGTAACCCTTCCATCAATCAAGTGGGGACTTATCTACGGCATAACCTTGACCTTTGCCCGGTCCATAGGAGAATTTGGAGCTGTTCTGGTGGTCAGCGGCAGCATCATCAACCGAACCCAGACAGCAACCTTGCTTATCCACCAGCAGTTTACGGATTTTAACTACGCAGGGGCCTTTTCCGCTTCCATGATTCTGGCCATGCTCTCTTTTACCATTTTGATTGTCATGCAATACATCTATAAGAAGAAGGGAGCCAACTAACATGGGTATTATCATAAGAGACTTATATAAACGGTTTGGAAATTTCATTGCTGTTGATGAGGTCAGCTTTGAGGTCAAGCAGGGAGAACTCGTAGCCCTGCTGGGGCCGAGCGGCTCCGGAAAGAGTACCATCTTAAGAATCATAGCGGGGTTGGAGACTCCCGACCGGGGCGAAATCTTCCTGAAAGGAGAGAACGTAAGTTTCCTTTCAGCCCAACAAAGGAAGGTGGGTTTCGTCTTTCAGCATTACGCCCTGTTCAAGCATATGACCGTGAAAAAAAACATTGCCTTCGGCCTTGAGATCCAGAGAAGGAAAAAGAAGGAGATTGAGGAAAAGATAGCCGAACTTATGAATTTAGTAAAGCTTCAGGGGTATGAGAACCATTATCCGTCGCAACTGTCAGGAGGACAGCGCCAGAGGGTTGCCCTGGCCCGCACCCTGGCTACCGAACCTAAGGTTCTCCTGCTGGATGAGCCCTTTGGGGCTCTGGATGCCAAGGTAAGGGATAACCTGGCCAACTGGTTGAAAGAGCTTCATTCGAAGCTGCATATGACCACGATCTTTGTCACCCATGATCAGAATGAAGCCATAGAAATAGCTGATAAGATTGTCGTGATTAACAGGGGTAAAATAGAGCAGATGGGAACAGCCAGGGAGGTTTATGAGCATCCGACCACGAAATTTGTGGCCAGCTTCATCGGCAATGTAAATGTCGTTGACGCGGTGGTAAGGGATGGCCGTATTTTCATCAAGGGTACAGCCTGCCAGGTAAACCATACCGATATGAATACTTCTGAAGACAGAGATATTGTCCTGCTGGTAAGGCCGGAGGATATTCTTGTTCACGAGGATGGTTCCGATCCGAAGGGATTTCCATGCCTGATTCAGGATATTCATTACCGGGGGAGCTTTTATGAAATCGGTGTTGGTTTAGAGAGTGTTTACGTCAAAGCCATAAAGGATAAAAATAAATTCTCCCCCCGAGATTGGGAGGGAAATCGACAGGCCTTTATCCAGTTTAAGCAGTATAAGATTTTCGATGCTCCGGAAGGGCATGGAACAATTCATGAAAAATTAAAGCAATTGGGCTATATAGAGTGAAACATTCAGGCCGGCCAGCTGGCACAAAGAACCATGAAAATCCTTCTCCCCACTCTGGGGAGAGGGGTGAGGGGGATTTCAGATGATACATTTCTTTTTTGATCGAAAGAGATCAGGTGGTATAATCAGGTGGTATAAGGCTGTGTGCCTGACAGGACAGAATCCTTTTCCATGAGGGAAGTAAGACCATGCCTTTAGACAGAAGAGTAACCGTTAAAATTCCCAGGCCGCTCTATGAGAGGCTTAAGGAGATCATTCAGGGTACAGGATTCAGCAGTGTCAACGAGTTTATTATCTATGTCATGCGTGATATCGCTTCGGCCGGGAAACTGGAAGGTGGAGTAGGTTTAAGCCAGAGGGAGGCTGAATTGATCCACAAGCGGCTGGTAGCCCTGGGTTATCTCTCAGACAAATGAAATACTTTCTCCCCTCCTCCTTGAAGCCCCTGAACGGGCATAATGGCCAGGGAGAAAGAGCAGGAGAGCCTGGCGTGGATTAAACAGGGTAGATAACTACCTGCCGGAAAGGATCTTTCCCTTTACTTTCCGTAGACAATCCATAGCGCTTGGCCAGTTGGTGCTGCAGGCGGCGGACATAGGTGTTCTCCGGAGACAGCTCCACGGGATGGCCGTGCTTCAGGACCTCCCTGATGGCGGACTCAGCCTCCCGCAGGGCGGCTCCTTCCTTCTCAGGCAGTTCCTCCTCATTGAAGACCGATTGCAGGAGACTTTCGATCTGAGTCAGGGTGTTACTCTTGACAACACGAAAAGGTATTCCCCTCCCTTGAGCATCGCGTACATACTTCGCCTGGCTTTTCTTCGGTGATTTGAGCGTCAGTACCAGGTCAGCCTCCTCGATATCCTTCACGATACAGGCCGGCGCTCTGAATTTCTGGATGGCCCGTATGAGCCGACTTCGATTGACGGCATAGGGAAAAATCCGCAGTACCTTCTGATGGCGTCGATTCGAAAGGCTGGCCACAGGCTGCTGTCTTTTCCCATCCTCTGAGAGAGGTGCAGGTTCGCCTGCTTCAACAGCCGGCGCTTCAGCCTTCTGGATCTCGATCCGGCCATCCTTACCCCGTGTCCTGATCTCCGACTCGATCGGTATCCCGCGCAGAAAATCATCAACCACCTTGGCTACGTTGGGATGTATAACCAGCCTGTCCCGATCCTGAATCTCAACGAGCACATCAAAGGTCGGAGGAGCTTTCCTTTCCAGGACGGTTTTCTGGGTACCACGCCGCCTGGCTTCCTCATCGGACAGGGTAACCACCTGAATACCTCCCACCAGATCGGAGAGGGTCGGGTTCTGCAGCAGGTTATCCAGTGTGCCTCCATGAGCAGTAGCAATAAGCTGGACGCCACGCTCGGCAATAGTCCGGGCAGCCATGGCTTCAGCCTCAGCACTGATCTCATCGATCACGATCACCTCGGGCATGTGGTTTTCAACCGCCTCAATCATGACCGCATGCTGCTTATCGGGAGAGGGCACCTGCATGCGTCTGGCCCGGCCGATGCCGGGGTGAGGAATATCACCGTCGCCGGCAATCTCGTTGGAGGTATCCACAACTACGACACGCTTTCCCAGATCCTCAGCCAGCACCCGGGCTGCCTCCCGCAGGAGTGTCGTTTTGCCGACACCCGGGCGTCCCAGGAGCAGGAGAGATTGCCCGTCCTCTATGACATCCTGCAGAATATCCACCGTACCGAACACGGATCTTCCGACACGGCAGGTCAAGCCGATAATTTTTCCCATCCGGTTGCGGATGGCCGATATACGATGCAGGGTCCGCTCAATCCCGGCCCGATTGTCTTCACTGAATTTCCCGACTCTGGAGACCACATAGTCGATATCCTCCCGTGAAATATTATCGACCTGAAGCTCTTCCATTCGATCCGCAAACCGTACTTCCGGCGGTCTTCCCAGATCAATGACAATCTCAATGAGGAGATCGAGATGCTCATGTGACTCTATGGCCTTTCGGATATGTGGCGGCATCACACTCAGCAGAAGATCCAGTTCATCAGTGATGCTTATTTGAATCCCAGCCAAATACGTTCCCTCCCTTCATGATCAGAAACTGATTTCCAGTGACCGGTTCATGCCTTTGCTTTTATTATATGTTTTATTCTTTTATGTTTCAATAGTTAGATGAGATTACAGGATTTATCGAGTAACCATTCCATCGCTAATACGACTATTCACAAAAGAGGTTTCAGGTTTCAGGTGTCAGCATAATAAAGGTGTCAGGTTTCAGATGTCAGCATTGAGAAGGACAAAAGCTGAAACCTGAACACTGAACACTGAAACCTGAACATGAAGGATGCCAAAAGCACTTTTGGAAATCTCGTTGTCGTACTAAAGCATTCACAGGATGGCCGTATGTTGAGAAGCAATGGTCATACTATACCGGGCCTTGGCATGTGCCTTTCTCAAGGTAATCCTGGCCCCAAAAGCCTTGGAAAGGGTACCTGAAGTGAGAACTTTTGCCTTTTCTCCTGAGGCCAGAACCCGGCCTGATTTCAGAAGCAGGATGTGGGTGAAGGAGGGCATGATTTCTTCGATATGGTGGGTGACCAGGACCAGCGTGGGAAGGATTTTCTTCCGGGCTATGTCTTCGAGGAACAGTAGGAAATTCTCCCGGGCGACCGGATCAAGGCTGGCACAGGGCTCATCAAGGAACAGGAGTTGTAAATCGGCCATGAGGGCGCGGCCGATGCATATCCGCTGCCTTTCACCTTGTGATAAGGTTCGCCAGGAGCGCTCGGCCAGGTGCTCGCAGGCTATTTGTTTCAAAATATTCAGGCCCGCCTGGCGATCAGCCTCGGAAATTTGGCCCCAATAGTTCAGCATGGCATATTTGCCGCTGACCACGGTCTCGATGGCAGTCTCAGAGGGCTCGATTCGCCGGAGAATACTGCTGCTTACCAGTCCTATCTTCTTTCTGTGCTCCCTCCAGTCAGTTGTGCCGTATTCCTGGCCGCACACTTCAATGGTGCCGGCCGAAGCCGGCAGGTAGGCCATCAGGGTATTCAGGAGAGAAGTTTTGCCCGAGCCATTTGCGCCGAGAATACACCAGTGCTGACCTTTCTCAACGAGCCAGTTGACATCATCCAGTATGGTAAGATTGCGCTCAACGCACAGTTGAGAAATGCAGAGAACCGGTTCGGGCTTATTCATAAGGCAGAACCCTGGTCAGGTGAAGGGAAAGGGGCGGATGGCAGGAAGCAGGCAATTTCATTTATCTCCATTCAGGGTTAGCATTTGAGGAATTTCCTTTCGCAGGTTTATTATTCGAGGAATCTCCTTTCGGGGTGGGCCTGGGCTGATGACACTCCTTACAGGAGGTCGGTCCTTTTCCCCGTGTCGTATGGCAATCAAGACAACTCCGGTCATGCTCATCAAACATATTATGAAAGGCACCATAAAACGATTCGGTTCCCTTCCTTTTTTGGGTATCAGCGTGGCAGCCTTCTGCAGAGCAACTGCTCATGACCAGGGCTTCGTAAGCGGTGTGGTGGCAGAACGTGCAATCAATACCCTCATGGCTGGCGTGCGGAAAGGGTACAGAGAATTTTCTTTGATGTGCTCCAGCCGGCGGTTTCATGACGACGATTTCAGGGATTTCAGTCCCTTTCACTTTATTCTGCACAGGATCTGATTGGGCTCCCGTGATACCGGGAACCATGATAACGACCAGCCAGGTTGTGGCCATATACAACACCTTTCTTCTCATAGCACCCTCTCTCCATCCTCTCATAGCACCCTCTTTCCTCATCCTCCTTTCCCTCTCTGTATTATTATACCAGCCCGGCCTCCGGAAGGCCAGTGGCCGGACATGGTCTTGCCCGAAAATTTGATGAAGCATGTTTCGCCTTTTTCCCACTCTTCCCAGTGGCCAAGACATGGTCTTGCCCGAAAGGAGCTATTATATAATAAACATGCCTGCTCAATCAATTCCTTTGCCTGGCTGAAATGTAAAAGCCCGGCCATCTCCTTTCAGCAGGAAAACCAGACGTGGAACAATAAGGAAGACTTCCATTACAATTTCCGGCCATGGGAGGCCATATAATCAGCCACTCCTTCCAGGGTCTCTTTGACGCCTGTCTCTCCCTTTTTCCATCCGGCTGGACAAACCTGACCATGCTTTTCCGTGAATTGGAGGGCATCAACCACCCGGATTAATTCGTCTATATCCCGTCCCAAGGAGAGATTATTCACGACCTGGTGCTGGACAAGACCGGCCCTGTCAATGAGAAAAGATGCCCGCAAGGCCACTCCTTCAGGATGCTCGATGCCATAGGCCCGTGTAATTTCATGCTTCACGTCAGCCACCATGGGGTACTGCACCGGGCCGATACCACCTCTTTCCACCCGTGTGTTTCTCCACATGAGATGAACGTACTGCGAGTCAATAGATACGCCGACTACTTCAACACCACGCTCTTTGAACTGGTCCATTCGATGATCAAAGGCTATCATTTCGGTGGGGCAGACAAAAGAAAAGTCGAGCGGCCAAAAGAACAAGACAACATATTTCCCTTGCCAGTCTGAAAGCTTGAAATGCTCATTGATAGAGCCATCCGGCATTACGGCCGGAGCCATAAAATCGGGTGCCTTTTGGGCGACCAGAACACTCATATCAGCCTCCGAAAATTTTTATTACTCATTCACTCACAGATAATTCTTATAAACAAGTACATCGGTAATTTCCCCATGGATGTATCACCTTGATTTTCGAGTGGCCTCACAGGGTTCAACCGTACCCGAATCTCACCTGTGAATAACCGATAAATAACTTAATGGATCTACATTCACCATCAAACGTGGTTCCTATGATAAAAGGAGTATAACTTATGAAAGAGATAGGTGAATACATGAGTTCTCCCGTTCTCACCATTGATGCTGATTCTACCGTAAAAGAGGCTGCCAAACATATGGGAGCAAATCACGTAGGAGCCCTGCTGGTTAAGAAAGGTGATGAATATGTCGGGATAGTAACGGATTCAGATATGGCTCGAAAGATAATCGGCAAAGGACTGGATCCTGAAGCCACGAGGGTTTCTGAAATTATGAGTCAGCCGATTATGTCGATTGATCGCTTTTTACCTATAGAGCAAGCGGATGAGATGATGCAGAAAGGTAATATTCGACATCTGGCTGTAACGGAAGAGGAAAAAATTGTCGGCGTCCTCTCGGTAAAGGATTTGATTCTTTTTCGCGCCAAAAAATCATAAGGATTTACTTTTCCGAGGGTGGGCTTTAGAGGTGCCGTATTCGCCCTCCCAAAAGAACGATATCTTTCAAGGCCTGTGAGCCCTTGGCGGCCAGCCATCTCTTTTCAAACTGTGGATCCTGAACTATCTGGGCAATAGCCGACAGGGCACGAAGGTGAAAGTTTCGCTCATCCTGTGTCCCTATCAGCACAAAGACGGCATGAATTTTGGGTATTGATTCTGAAAATATGATCCCTTGCCGGGATCGGGCCGGAAGAATGTCAAAAATGTGTTCACCCTCAATAACGATATGGGGGATGGCCAATCCAGGGCTTATGACGGTGCTGCTTTCCTTTTCCCGGTTCAGAAGCAATCGGTAAAGGGTGGACGGCTCAACGTTAAGCCTGTCGGCCATGGTTTCAGCAGCCAGCAGCATAAATTCCTCCAGATTCATGGCCCTGTCTATATCCAGAATGAGGCTGTTCTCAATGACCCGATCGAATGTATCCCTGATAATGTTATCTCTTTCCCGAATGATTTCTTTCAGCTCGGATTCCAGAGATCCGGTGACGAATTCCCGGGCGGTGATCCGTTCAATAAGATGGAGCAGAGCGTATTCCTTGCCTGTTCGGATGCGGCCGTAAAACCAGTAGATGAAAAATCCGCCGAGCATAAGGATGAGAGTCGTGAGCAGTGCCCTGGCACCCATTCCAAAGAGGAGGAGGCTGAGACCGACAAGACCTGCAATCTGCATCCACGGGTATAAGGGAGCACGAAAGCTTGGCTGGTAATTCTGCATCCGTCCCTCCTTGATGACAATAATCGACAGGTTGGCCAGGATATAGGTAAGGATAAGAATAGCGGAGCCTGCTTCGACAAGAACGTCGAGCTTGAGGAACAGGGAGGCCATGACCAGACTTCCGGTGACCAGGATGGAAGGTTGAGGCGTTTTAAACCTCGGGCTGACCTGTTTAAAAAGCCCGGGCACCAGGCCGTCCCGGCTCAGGGCCAGAAGGTACCTGGCCGCAGACATGATGCCGGCATTGGCAGTAGTAGCACAGGCCAGAATAGCCGCCATGTTCAAGGCAATTCGCCCAAGGTGGCCCATGGTGGCTGCGGCGCCGTCGGAAATGGGGACAAGGGAGCGGCTGAGCTCTCCGGCCTCCAGTACCCCTATGGTTACAAAGACCATCAGGGTGTAGCAGACTATGACCACAAGGAGAGAGATGATTATCCCACGTGGGATATTCTGGCCCGGACTCTTTACCTCTTCGGCTACACTTACGACTTTGAGTAATCCTCCGTAGGCAAGGAAAACGAAGCCGGCCGTGGAAAAGATAATACCCAGACCATAGGGCGCAAAAGGCTCAAAATGCTGGACCTTGACCGCCGGCAGACCGCGGCCTATGTAGATGGCCATAATGGATAATAAGACAAAGACAAGCGCTGCCTGAAGACTGCCCGCCTCTTTAACCCCGATGAGGTTGACCAGAATAAAGAAAAGGCATAACGCCAGAGAAATGATCCGTATATCGACCTTCAGGAGGGGGGTGGCGAAAATAGCCATACCAAGTAAAGCAAAGGCGCTCTTCACAGATAGAGAGAACCAGCTGAGCAGCCCGGCTATGGTTCCTGCGATAGGTCCCATGCTGCGGGTAACAAAGAAGTAATCCCCGCCCGCCTTGGGCATGGCTGTAGCAAGTTCAGCTATACTGAACATGCCGCTCATAGCCAGGAGGCCGGATAGAGCAAAACAGAGAATAGCGGCCGGTCCGGCCTTGGCATGAACGAGTCCCGGCAGGATAAAGAGTTCAGCACCGATCATCGATCCGACGGCAATACTGAAGATATGCATGAAACCAAGTTCTTTTTTCAGTTCCATATGAAAGCCTGTCTGTTTTGATTCCTCAAGGTCAGGATAAAGGTCAAAATCACCAGGGGTAAACCAGGGCGTACATAGTCACGGCCCTGATAGCTGCCGGGGCACCATGGCCGGTAGATTGACGGGATGTGAGATGCTGGTGAGAGCAGCAGTCGAGAAGGGGCGGTGTAAGGCGAAAGCAATGAATCGTACCTATTGGCGGTTACGGTAGAGGCTGGGGTCGACCACATTGGCCATTTTTTTCTCATCGAGGTGTCCGCCCAGGAATCGATTAATTTTCACAACCTGTTCAGCAGGGTTTTGCAGCAATCGGTTATGATTGATGAAGAGAACCTTAAAATGAGGCTTGTGGTCCAGCATATATTTTATCTTCCGAAGGTGATTTTCAAAATTTCGAATCATTTTTTCGTCACCGGCCGGATCATCCACAGGCTCGCCCCTATGGGCAAGCATTTTATTTTGAGAGGCGATCGTCTCCTGAAGGTCACGTTCAATAAAGATTACTTTATAGTTGTTATCAC
>JBLIRT010000096.1:0-11950 GCA_049472445.1 bacterium | reverse complement strand
GTTCTCCTTTAGTATATATATCAATGTTATCATATGAGATCAAGATAATAATTCAGATAGCAATTTAAATGAGAATACAAACGCATCGCAGCCTGATTATTTCATGCAATTTTTAAGGACATTTCATGATCCCCTCGGTCCTGGCCAGACAGATGAGGCAGGGGGTGGAAGATTTCCTGCACACCACCTTTCCCATTTCCACACCCTTTTTTCATGGGCTTATTGACCGCCTGCTGGAAGAAGACGGCGCTCTTTTCAAAGGGCCGTACGTATCCGTACAACTTCCCTTTCGGCATGGCCAGAGCGGACCTGACTTTTTCCCGGACATTCCCCTGAAATACAAGCCCTACCTTCACCAGGAAAAGGCCTTTCAGAGGTTATCCGGCACGCGGGCACGTTCAACGATTATAGCCACCAGCACAGGTTCGGGGAAAACCGAGTGTTACCTGTACCCGATCTTTGATTACTGCTACCGGCACCGGGGGGAGCCGGGGATTAAAGCCGTCATCATCTATCCCATGAATGCCCTGGCCTCGGATCAGGCCGGACGCATGGCCGGGGTTATCTGGAATAATGCAAAGCTCAAGGGGCAGGTCACAGCCGGGTTGTTTGTGGGCCAGAGTGAACATGATCCCCGCATGGTCATGGGGCCTTGCGGCATTATCACCAATAAGAAAACCCAGCGGTTGAATCCTCCGGATATATTACTCACCAACTACAAGATGCTGGATTATCTCCTGATCAGGCCGAAAGACTTTAAACTGTGGCAGCATAACGGACCTGAAACACTGCGCTTTCTCGTGGTGGATGAGCTGCACACCTTTGACGGCGCTCAGGGCACGGACCTGGCCTGCCTGGTCAGGCGGCTGAAGGCACGGCTCGGTACACCGCAGGAATATCTCTGCTGTGTCGGCACCTCGGCTACCCTCGGCGGCAAGCGTGAGAGTGACCGATTGCGGGAGTACGCCCAAATCGTTTTCGGCGAGCCCTTTGACCGGGAAGCCATCATTACTGAAGCACAGATAAGCGCAGGAGAATTCCTGGAGCAGAGTCTTATTTCCCGGGTGGGAATTGTGCCGCCGGAGAAGGCGGAAGCACTTGAGCCGCAGGCATATAGCGGATATCAGGAGTATATCCTGGCCCAATACAGGCTCTGGTTCGAAGAGGATATCCCCAGGGAGAGATTTGAGGAATATGCCTGGCGGGCCAGGCTGGCCGAGCAGTTGAAAGAGCATCGGTTCTTTCAGAATCTCCTGAAAATCCTGGGTGGGAAAATTCGATCCTATGATGAAATCTTTTATAAACTGGAAAAGGTCACTCCTGAGCTCCAAAAGGCCGAGGCCAGCTACAGGGTAAATCTTTTGAACAGCCTGCTGGCCCTGATTTCCGAGGCCAGAGTATGGATACCGAAGGACCGGGAAGACCACTTGCCGGACCGGGCCGATCAACCTGCATCACCCTTTCTTCATGTCCGCATACATTATTGGCTTCGAGAGCTGGGCCGCATGGTGGGAGAAGTCAAGGTCCGGCCGAGGCTGCGATTCGCTGATGATCTTCATGAAGAGCAATTGAAGGTACACCTTCCCTTGGTTCACTGCCGCGAATGCGGCAGTATGGGCTGGGCCGGCCTGAAACGACAGCAGGATAATACAGTCACGGCTGATCTTCAGGCCTTTTATGCCGGGTTCTTCAGCCATGATCCCAAGGTGATTTTTTTATTCCCGGAAGATGAAGAAAGCCGGGAGGGCCAACATAAGCACGATATTTCCTATTTTTGTACTGATTGTTTCAGTCTTACCACCGGCCTTCATCCGGATACCTGTTCCTCCTGCGGCCATAAGGTGCTGATCCCCGTTTTTATACCTGAGACCAGGGTCCGGCGCAAGAAGAGAATGGTCGGCCTTCACGATTGTCCCTATTGTGAAGCTCCTGACGGCCTGACCCTGATGGGTTCCCGCGCGGCCAGCCTTACCAGCGTGCTGCTGGCGCAAAGCTATGCCTCAGGATTCAATGATGATAAGAAACTCCTTACCTTTTCGGATTCAGTTCAGGATGCCGCCCATAGAGCGGGTTTTTTCGGCGCCCGCACCTATAGATTTAATTTCAGGAGTGCGCTTCAGCAATGTGTATTGAACAAAGGAGCCGATCTCAGCCTGGCCGAACTGCCCGGGGCCTTCATAAGCCATTGGACTGAGCGTATGCAGGAAGATAGGTATATTGCTACCTTCCTTGCCCCGAATATGAGCTGGTTTCAAGATTACGACTATCTGAAGCAGTACGGCTGCCTGCCGGAAGGCTCTCTCCTGAAACGTGACCTGAATCAAAGGATAGCCTGGGAGATTTACAGTGAATATGGATTCAGCGCACGCATTGGACGAACCCTGGAAAAGACAAGTTCTTCCATAGCCCACCTCGGCCTTGAGCAGCTCAATACATCCATAAGCAGGCTCCTTGAACCTATACGCAATGAGGTAGGGGAAATGAGAGGGCTTGATGAGAAAACCCTGGGCCGGTTTCTGGCCGGTCTTATCATGCACCTCAAGAATCGAGGCGCTGTTTTCCATCCTATCCTGAAAGGATATATCGAGGATTTTGGAAAGACCTACCGGATCACCCAAAAGCATATTCGGTGGATGCCGAACTTTGGCCCAAAGACCCGTTACCCGGTTTTTTTAACCACCCGGCCCAATACCGGATTTGATGGCCTTATCAGCCGATCACCGGGCCGGCTGAGCTGGTATCAGATCTGGGCTGAAAAGTGCTTTTTCCTGATTGATCCCTTCATCCGCTCGGTGACCGACCGCCTTTACCACATAGTTCTCAAGGTCCTGGTAGATGAAGGAATATTGGAAGAGCGGTCCACCCGGGGCGACCGGGTCTGGGGAATCCGGCCTGAAGCCTTACGCATCAGCACTCATGTGTTTCAGCTTCGCTGCCGGCGGTGCGGCCATAATGCTGCGGTGGAAGCCTCAGAGGGCGTCTATTGGGATGGGGGCCCCTGTCTGGGCCACTATTGCAGCGGCTGCTATCAAGTGATGGAGGACAAAGGAGATTATTACGGCAAGCTGTACGCCACAGGCGATGTACAAAGGATATTTGCGGCCGAACATACCGGTTTGCTGAGCCGGGAGGAACGGGAGGATCTGGAAAAGCGGTTTAAGGCTGCTGAAGGTGTACAAAAGCCATGGGACCCGAACCTTCTCTCCTGTACCCCTACCCTGGAGATGGGCATTGATATTGGCGACCTTTCCTCGGTCATTCTCTGTTCGGTACCCTCGGCCCAGGCCAATTATCTCCAGCGTATCGGCCGCGCAGGCCGCCGCGATGGAAATGCCTTGAATGTTACCGTGGCTAATGCCAAACCGCATGACTTGTATTTCTTCACTGAACCGGAAGAGATGATCAGCGGCAGGGTAGAGACACCGGGTGTCTTCCTGAATGCTTCGGCTCTTCTGGAGCGGCAATTCACGGCCTTTTGCTTTGATCGCTGGGTGGAGACAGGAACTGCCGAGGCCGGGCTGCCGTCCAGGCTGAAACAGGTCCTCAGTAATTTGGAACCTGTTGACCGGCAGAAATTCCCTCACAATTTTCTGCGTTTTATTGAAACCCATCAGACTGAACTGTTTGAGCATTTTACCGCTTTGTTCCAAGAGGCCCTGACCCGGGATTCCAGGGATCATCTTCTGGTTTTTATTGAAGGTGACCGGGACCATCAGGGAAGTCTCCGCTACCGCATTATGGAGGGCCTGTATGCCTTACGGAAGGAGAGAGAGTCCCTCCGGAAAAAGGTACAGACCCTGGGCAGTAAAATCAAGCGTAAAGAGCAAAGCACGGTCCGTGATAAAAACCATGAGCGGGAGCTGGATGAGCTGAAAAATGAGAAAAGCGCCCTTCAGACACTCATCCGAAGCATCAATGATCGCCATACCTTTAATTTTTTTACTGATGAGGGATTAACGCCCAACTACGCCTTCCCTGAAGCAGGCGTTGTTCTTCGCTCTATTATTTACCGCCATAAAGGCAGAGAACAGGAGGAGAAGGGAAGCAAATACGAGACCTGGCTTTATGAGTATGAACGATCGGCAGTGGCCGCCATCGGTGAGCTGGCACCGACCAGCAACTTTTATGCGGGCGGTCGAAAGGTTCAGGTGGATCAGATTAATATGGCCTTGTCCGAGGTGCAGATGTGGCGTTTGTGCAGCAACTGCTCGCATATGGAACTGATCGGAAAAGACGAGGAAAAGGCAATGTGTCCCAGGTGCGGCAGCACCATGTGGTCTGATGAGGGGCAGAAACGCCCGATGCTTCGCATGCGTCAGGTCTTTGCCACCACCTCTGATCAAAAAAGCAGAATTGCCGACGATGCCGATGAGCGGGTGCCTCGCTTTTACAACAAGCAGATGATGGTGGATTTTGAGGATTACCATATCATGGGTGCCTTTCGACTGGATTGCGAAGAATTACCCTTTGGTTTTGAATTTCTGTCAAAAGCCGTCTTCCGGGAGATCAATTTTGGTGAAAGGGGCGAAGGCGGTGAGCATGTGGTCATGGCCGGGGTGGAGATGCCGAGGAAGGGATTTACCCTGTGCCGGCATTGCGGGAAGGTACAGAATGACAAGGGGGAAATTCGGCACGCCTTGACCTGCACGGCACGTGACCAGGGGGCGGAAAAAAATCTTACTGATTGCGTATACCTGTACCGGGAGTTCGCCTCCGAGGCCATACGGATCCTCCTGCCGGTAACCACCTTTGCCGGGTCGGATCGAAAGCTGCAATCCTTTGTGGCCGCGCTGCAACTGGGCTTAAAAAGAAAATTCGGTGGAAATATTAATCACCTGCAGGCCACGGTCCAGGAGGAGCCAGTTCCGGACTCGGCCTATCGGAAAAAATACCTTATCCTTTACGACACGGTTCCAGGTGGTACGGGCTATCTGAAGCAGTTGATGCGCTCGGAACAGCCGCTGATGGAAGTGTTCGAATTATCTCTTCATGCGCTCCGGTCGTGTGCCTGCCATCAGGACCCGGATAAGGACGGCTGCTATCGCTGTTTATATGCCTACCGAAGCAGCCACAAGATGCCGCAGACATCCAGGAAAAGCGCGGAGGAATTACTTCATGAGATCCTTCAGCACCGGGACCGGATGGTTAAAACGGATACCCTGCGGAATATACCCGTCAATGCACTCTTTGACAGTGAACTGGAGGCACGCTTTATTGAAGTATTGAGGCGCATACGCATAGATACGATATCAGTTACCCTGAACAAGGAGCTGATCAACGGCAAGCCGGGTTACTTTTTCAGGATCGGTGATCGTGCTTATTACATTGAACCCCAGGTGCTCTTAGGGCCGGGAGAGGGAATCAGCCTTCCGGTCCGGGCAGACTTTCTCATCCGTCCCGCCCGTATACAGGATAAGATGAAGCCGATAGCGGTTTTCACCGACGGCTTTCTCTATCACCGGGACCGTATCGGGCAGGATATGGCCCAGCGTATGGCCATTGTCCAGAGCGGCCGATACCTGGTCTGGTCACTGACCTGGAAAGATATTGAAAACCGCTATCATGCGAAGGGCAATTATTTCAGGAACTACCTTGACCCCGGTATCACATCCGGGGGCCACAACTTCGGTAAGTTCCTGAAGGGATATGGTCTGGAACACTTTCGAAATATCCACCAGAAAGACAGCCTTGACTGGCTGATCCGGTTCCTCCTGCGCCCTGACCAAAAACTTTGGCCGAGATACGCCTTTGTGCATGGTCTGCTCCATGTTGATGCCCGCCGCTTTGACGCTCCGGAAATGCAGGAGAAATGGTCAGCCGGACTGCATAAGGACTTTCCGGAGGATATGGCCGGCCGGCTTGAAGCGGATGGCAGGCCATGTTTTTTCGGGCTGTTTGAATGCCCGGAATCAGAGAATGAACCTGCCTTACGGCTCTTTGCCGTGGCTCAGCAGGAGGCAGTCCGGCCCGGTGACGTCTCGGGCCTCGGATTGGCGTGCTTTTTACATGACAGGGGAGAAATCAGGGAGAAAGATGCCTTTGAAGCAGTCTGGAACGGTTACCTTCGACTATACAACCTGTATCAGTTCTTACCGTATGCCTTCTTTGTGACGGAGCAGGGAATGATCAGTCATGCTTATGAGGATCTTCAGCTGAGGGAAGCCGGCCCACAGGATTCGGTCCGGCAGGCGGCCGAAAATGATTCCTGGCAGGAGATCCTGGAACTGACTGACCCTGAGGTTCATGATCTGCTGAATCACATGGCCGAATCGGGCTGGCCTGTACCTGAGGTGGGCTATGAATTGATGGATGAGCAGGGGGAAATCATCGCCGTTGCGGAATTGGGATGGCCGGAACTGAAGAAAGCTTTTTTAAAGGAAGATGAAATGGCATATGCAGCAGCCTTTCAAGAGCAGGGCTGGCAGATTTTTCCCTTGAGCCGGGTCCTTTCTGTTCCGAAAGCGTATGCCGCTTTCAAGAAAGATCGAGGCCTTTCCTGATACATAGAGATCG
Source organism: bacterium (assembly GCA_049472445.1). GTDB lineage: Bacteria > SZUA-182 > SZUA-182 > DTGQ01 > DTGQ01 > JBLIRT01. The sequence goes on along the minus strand of JBLIRT010000096.1, from coordinate 5,437 downwards.
GGTATGAAGAAATGAAAAGGAGGTATCTCATTCATGATGCCTGGTAAGGAAAAGAACATCAAGGTGGCTATTTCTTCGGATTTTTTAAACGGGTTTTCTAAAATCCCCCGGAAACAGCAGGGTAAAGTTCTTGAGTTTGTGAATAAATTCAGGTCAGATCCAGGATCACCCGGTATCAATTATGAAAAGATACAGCAGGCCAGGGATCAGAATCTGCGATCAGTACGCATTGATCAGTCCTATCGAGGTATCGTCCTGAAACCGGAAACGGGGAACGTGTATGTGCTTCTCTGGGTGGACCACCATGATGAGGCCTATACCTGGTCCAAAAACAAACTGTATCATATTCATCCGGATACAGGGAGCCTCCAGGTTATTGATACGGAAGAGACGGAAGCCGCCAGAAATACGCAGCTTGATGGTTCGTCGGCCCAGGATACGGCCTTATTTGCAGGTATCCGGGACCGTCATCTCTTACGCCTGGGTGTGCCGGAGATATTACTTCCCCTGGTACGAAGTCTCAAGACCGAGGAGGATCTTGACCGGGTGGCGGAGTATTTTCCCCAGGAGGCTTATGAGGCCTTGTTCTTTCTGGCTGCAGGATTTTCCCTGGAAGAGGTCTTTCAGGAGTTGGAAAAATCGGAGGAGCAGCCAACGGTTGACACAAGTGATTATGGCGCGGCCCTGGATACGCCGGACTCCAAACGGCGCTTTTTTGTCGTTGAGGACGAGCTTGAGTTAGAAGCGATTCTGCACGCTCCTCTTGAAAAATGGCGCGTCTTTCTGCACCCCTCACAGCGAAAACTCGTAGAACGTGAGTGGAATGGAGCAGTGCGTGTTCTTGGCGGAGCCGGTACAGGCAAAACGGTCGTGGCCATGCATAGAGCCCGGTGGTTAGCCCAAAATGGATCGTGGGCAGAGAATGACCGCATTCTTTTTACCACCTTTACCCGAAATCTGGCGGCCGATATCCGGGAGAACCTTTCCAAAATCTGCTCAGAGGAAGCCCTGCGCCGTATTGAGGTTGTGAACCTTGACCGATGGGTATCCAATTTCCTTCGTCAGCATGGCTATAACTATGAGATTGATTATGGACGCCGCATCGGCCCCTTGTGGGAAAAATCGCTGGATATGGCGCCTCACCTGCCAGATTTGCCTTCTTCCTTCTATCGGGAAGAGTGGGAAAGGATCATTCAGCCGCAGGAGATTACCTCTCTTGGGGAGTATATGAAAGCCTCGCGTATAGGAAGAGGAGTTCGGCTTAATAGAAAAATGCGTAAGGCGATCTGGCCTGTTTTCGAAGAATATCGCCTGCTTCTCAATGAGCAGGGCTTGAGAGAGGGAGATGATGCCATGCGTGATGCCCGGCTTTTACTGGAAACAAAGGGCCATATCCTCCCTTATCGGGCTATAATTGTTGATGAAGCCCAGGATATGGGTCCGCAGGCCTTTCAATTGATCCGGCAGATGATACCGGAAGACGGCCATAAAAACGATATCTTTATGGTAGGAGATGCACATCAGCGGATCTATCGGCATAAGGTGGTGCTGAGCCGCTGCGGCCTGAATATCCGTGGCCGCAGCAGGAAACTTCGGATTAATTACCGGACGACTGATGAAACCCGCCGCTGGGCGCTTTGTCTGCTGGAAGGAGTAAAGGTAGATGATCTGGATGGAGGAGTGGATGACCAGAAAGGCTATAAATCTCTTTTACATGGTGCTTTACCTGAAATGCGCCATTTCAACTCCTTCCGTGATGAAGTGGATTTTATCAGCCGATATATTCGAAACATCGACACTGAAGGAAGCCCCCTGAATGAAGTATGTCTTGTAGCCCGCACCAATGAGCTCTTAAAGCAATATGAAAGCGCCTTGAGGGAAAAGGGCCTGAGCACCTGCTTCATTCGTCGCAGCGAGCCGGATGACCGAAGGACGCCCGGGCTTCGTTTAGCTACCATGCACCGGGTAAAAGGCCTTGAGTTTGACCGGGTTCTTATTGCCGGTGTAAATGAAGGTATTATGCCCTACCAGGGTGCGGGAACCGATTCCTCAGATCCCGTGGTGCGAAGGGAATTTGAGGTGAACGAACGGGCACTCCTTTATGTCGCTGCCACCCGAGCCAAGAAAGAAGTTGTCGTGACCAGTTTTGGAAAGGCCTCCAGGTTTATCTGAAGAACATTAAGCCCATCGCAGCCTGATTATTTCATGCAAGTTTTTGCAAGTGTTAGAGGCATCTCACAGATGTTCCCCATCTTTCAGGGAGGTGATCGCTTTCAGGAAGGTGGTGATCGCTTTCGCTCAATATGCCGCCCCAGCGACCACCCCCTCCCCATCCTGGTTGGATAGAAGGGAGGGAACGGACGAATTGTTCCTCACCTGTCAGCCCGACTAAAAATTGGACACTTTCCCCCCCTTTTTATTTGTATCCAATTGTCCAATTTTCCCATGGCCAACGAACGGATTTTCAAGCTGGCCAAGCCTTTACAAGCCACAGCGAAAAGCCTGTATTCAGACTGAATACCTGAAGAGGTTCATTTTGAGCCCATTTTGAAGGAAAATAGGGGAAATTCCTTCTTCCTTTGATGTGAATGATCAGTATTTGAAAACGAAGGATTTACGATGCGATTGCCCTGTGATGGGGGATCAGATGTTCCCCATTGGCCCTTAAAAATAAAATTTGGGGAACATCTGAAGGGAAAGAATAGATTAGGTGTAATGCAGGTTTTGTGATATAATAACCCGAGAGTGACGTGCCCATATCGAGAGAAAAAGGAATACATTACTATGGTTGTTGGTGTGTGCAGAGTAGAGCTTTATATTCCGGAGGCTAATTCACTCAAGACAAAAAGGAAAGTTATTAAGAGCCTCAAGGATCGGATCAGGCAGAAATTCAATGTAAGTGTTGCTGAGATAGAGTTACAGGACCTTTGGCAACGGACTGTCCTGGGAGTTGCGGCCATAAGTAATGATAAAAAGCAAATCGATGCCGCCTTGAACAAGGTAATTTCCTTTATTGAACATGCAAATCTGGCCATTATTGGCCAATATCAAATTGAAATATGGTAGGGTGTTCATTCTCCACCTGCCGGAGAAGAGCATGGCTTTTATCGAATAGCCGTTGAACACCGTTTAAGGGTTATGGAGGCAGAGAAATGTCAGAGTCTAAACGGACAGCAAGAATAGGAGAGGCTATCCGAGAGGAGATCTCTTCCATACTCCTTCAGGAGATAAATGATCCACGGATCCAGTTTGTAAGTATCACCCGGGTAGAAGTAAGTGCTGACCTCCAGCATGCCAAGGTTTATGTGAGTATCCTTGGTACTGATCAGAAGAAGGAGGAAGCCTTTGAGGGGTTAAAAAGTGCTCGGGGCTATATTCAAAAAAAATTAGGTAAAAAGATACGTTTGCGGTATATGCCTGAGATTACTTTCAAAATGGATACTTCAATTGACCATGGGATGCATATTTTCGAACTGCTGCAGGAGATGAAAAAGAAAGGTGAGTTGAAGGATGAGGAGTAAAAATGTCCGATATAGCTAAGGAAATCATGGAATGCATCATGAAAGCTCATTCCTTCTTAATTACTTCTCATGAAGCAGGTGATGGTGATTCCGTTGGCTCTCAATTGGCCTTAGCCTTGATACTTCGGAGAATGGAAAAAGATGTATTAGTCCTCAATAAGGACCCTGTACCCAAAATATATGATTTCCTTCCGGGAGTGGAAGAAATCCAGACCCAAACAAAGAGAGATTTAGAGGAATTTGAAGTGATCTTTATACTGGATTGCGGATCGATGGAAAGGACAGCCATATCCATTCCCAAAAGGGGTATGATCATTAATATCGATCATCATTTGAACAATACCCAATTTGGCCGCCTTAACTGGGTGAGGCCGGATATGTCTTCCACGGCCGAGATCATTTACACCCTGGGCCAGACTCTTTCTATTCCTATGGACCGATCAATAGGGGACAATCTTTATACGGGAATGTTAACAGACACAGGGTCTTTCCGCTATAGTAACACCTCATCTCAATGTTTGCAGGCAGCCAGCCGCTTAATCGAAGCCGGTGTTTCTCCCTCCTACATTGCCAGACAGGTATATGAAAGGAAAAGTCTCTCTCAACTTCTGCTTCTGGGTGCAGCCCTTTCAACCATGAAGCTTACCGATGATCAGAAAATTGCTCATATGTATCTCAACCGGGAGATGCTTGAAACCTGTGGTGCAACGCTGGCGGATACCGAGGAAATGGTCAACTATCCGATGAGTATCACTTCTGTAGAAGTAGCTCTCTTTTTTAAAGAGATTTCAAAAAATTTTTTTAAAATCAGTCTCCGATCCAAAGGCCGGGTCAATGTAGCTGCTGTGGCCGAAGCATTTGATGGAGGAGGGCATTACAATGCGGCTGGGGCAAAGGTAAAAGGAGACTTTACAACTATTTTGAAGCAAATAATAGAGGCTGTTTATGATCAATCAGCTTTTTAACTTACCTTATGTTCGAAAGGGGGGAGACCACCATAGATAAAGAGATTACGGTTGGTACGGAAGTAGATGCTTATTGCACGAAGTGTCGATTAGTTTTGAATCATGTTGTGGTAGCGATGATAGAAGATCGTCCCAAAAGAGTAGAATGCCTTACTTGCCACGGCCAGCATGCATACAGGCCGGATGAACCGGGGAGGAAGACCAGGAGAAATTCTTCAAAGACCTCTCATGCTTCCGATGAGGAGAAATCAACAGAAAAAAAGAGAGGCAAATCGAAGCGGGCCCAAAAGAATGAAAGAGATTTATGGAAAGAGACTCTTGCCAAAAGGGATTTGGGACTGGCTAAGCCTTATGTCATGACAAATTCATATGAAATCGACGATATCATCGATCACAGGAAATTTGGTATGGGAATTGTTACCCATGTGATTACCCCTCAAAAGATGGAGGTTCTGTTCGAAGAAGGGTACAAGTTTATGGTTTTTAACTTTACTCCTTAATGCACAAAAAACCGCATAATATCATTGTAAAAGACATATACCATTAAGAGGATGAGAACACCAAATCCGAGTTGTTGAGCAATCTCCTGCTTCTTGATGCTGATTGGCCTTCCCGCCAGCATTTCGATAAAAAAGAAGACCAGATGACCTCCGTCAAGAACCGGGATAGGAAAAAGATTGAGGATCCCGAGCTGCAAGCTCAAGAAGGCCATGAAGAAGAGGAAATCTGACAGCCCCGCTCTGGCAGAGGCCCCCGCTACCTGAGCAATCATGATGGGTCCTCCCAGAGCCTTGGGAGAAGTTTTCCCTCGAATTAATTTGAACAGAAATTCGAACGTCAATTTACCCTGCTTGATACTTTCACTCGCGCCTTTTTTAAGAGAGGGCCAGAATCCATACTTTCTGGTGACTGTTTCCTCTTGAGGAGTGATGCCGATAAGTCCATGCTGGG
>JBLIRT010000095.1:0-12018 GCA_049472445.1 bacterium | reverse complement strand
CGGCTCGTTACCAATTCGGACTGGGATTGATCTTTCAGCATGCCCTGAGGGGTTTCTCGGCCACTATTCCCGATTATATGCTGGAAATACTAAAAAAAGATCCAAGGATTAAATATATAGAGCCAGAGCTCATATTCCATGCCTTTGAGCAGACAGTACCGACCGGGGTTCAGCGAATTAAGGTTGATCTCAACGCCACAGCCAATATTGATGGAATCAATAGTGAAATTGATGTTGACATAGCCATTTTAGATTCCGGTGTTGATCTGGACCATCCTGATCTCAAGGTTGTCAATGGGGCAACCTTTGTGCCCTTCACCAGAAGTGCTGAGGATTACCTTGGCCATGGTACTCATGTGGCCGGGATAGTGGCTGCTCTTGACAATGACTTCGGAGTGGTAGGAGTTGCTCCCGGAGCCAGAATCCATGCGGTTAAGGTCCTGGGGAAATATGGTACCGGAGGCATGTCCTCGATCATTGCCGGTATCGATTGGGTGGCCGAACATGCAGATGAAATTGAAGTAGCCAATATGAGCCTGGGTGCTGTGGGGCAATCACAGGCCATGAGGGAGGCCATAACCAACTGTGTCAACAAAGGTGTTGTCTTTGTGGTCGCAGCCGGCAATTCAACCGAGGATGTTTATGGCACGGATAGATTATTCGGCACCCGGGATGATTACATCCCTGCTTCCTATCCTGAGGTGGCTACCATCTCGGCCCTGACCGACCTTGATGGTCTGGCCGGCGGATATGGCGGGACAAGCACATACAAAGGATATGTTTTCACCGATGATACCCTTGCTCCCTTCAGCAATTTCAGCCGAAGGGTAACCAGAACAAACCCGGTTACCTCCCCAGGCGCAGCCATAGATTTTGCCGCTCCCGGATACAATATCCTGTCCACCTTTCCGGGTGGAGAATATCAGGTCATGAGCGGAACAAGCATGGCCTCTCCTCATGCGGCCGGCTGCGTGGCCCTTTACATTGCCAGGTACGGAAGGGCCCATGATGCAGCCGGAGTAACTGCCATCCGGCAGGCCATCATTGATTCGGCCGAATCACAGGTTGATTGGGGCCCATCGAATACGAATGATCCCGACTCAAACCAGGAGGGATTAATAGATACCGAGGCTTTTGACCCCGCCGGCCCTCCAGCCAATCTTGTCTCAATCTCAATAGTCCCAGGCACTATTTCCATCCCGAAAGGGACAACCTCACCATTAGCCGCCATCGGTTCCTTTGACGATGAAAGTACCAGGGATATGACTACGGCCGTAACCTGGATCAGTTCTGATGAGCTGGTAGTCACCATCAACTCCTCTGGTATGGTCACCGGTCTGAATGAAGGGGTAGCTGAGATTACGGCCAGCTTTGGTGAAGTAATCAGCGATCCCGTGATCATAACTGTGACTGAACCACCGATAATCCAAGAAGTCTTTTCGGACAGCTTTGAAGATGGAGAAGGTAATTGGCAGCAGGATCTCCAAAATAGCTGGGTTCTCTCTTCCTTCCGATCTACGGATGGTAATTATTCGGTCATGGTAAACGGTCCGGTCGATAATGCTCAGATATTCACCAGGGATAATCTGGATCTATCCGGAAAGAGAAGGGCCATCCTCTCATTTGATTGGCTGATAGGAATCGGGCTGGACGAAGGTGAATACCTGGCTCTTGATCTTTCCTCTGATGGTGGAATCTCCTGGGAAGAGGTCCGCAAGCTGAGTGGCAACGTCGATCAGGAAGGCATCTGGCATCATGAGGAGATAGATATAGCATCATTATATATGACCTCAACCTTCAAGGTCAGATTCAGGGCTACCATGAATCGGTTTTTCGAAGGTGTTTATCTCGATATGGTGACCCTTACCACTGAGGAATAGAACATCACTCCGTATCCCGTATATCAATAGGTGGCAGGGGGAATACTGCTTTCTCCTGCCGCCTGTCTCAGGTTGCTTATCCTGAGAGCCCTGGTCTTTTCCCTAAGCTGGCTGCTCCGAAATTGATATCGACTGAGAGCCCGGCTGCTCCTGTTTGGGAGCTGAAGCAGCTCTCTCCGCCTTGGCTTCAGCTGTAAGGTCACAAAGCTGCTCATACACCTCGGCTCCCATCTCTTTGATTCTATCTCCCAGGACGAGGCCACCTTTAATCGCTGACTTAGCCAATGGGCGAACCACTTCTCCCACGGCAGGGAAAAGTACGGGGGCAGCCAAGGCGATGCCCACGCCTAACAAGACGCCCGTGCCCAACCCCTTAAACATATCTTCGAACAAGGCCATGATCTCTACCTCCTCAAGTCGTTATGGATTACTTATATATATATGACGACCTGAATTTTCTTCGGGTCGCCCCCTATACATTTCCTTGTAAATGTTCATATATCGGCTTCTTTTGGGTTTTGGAATGACCCATCAAAAGTCCTTAACCTGAAGCCTCCTTAACAGCCTTGGCTACCGTACGTCCCAGTGCTTCACAACGGTCCAGATCCTGAGGATTGGGTTGCCACTTGGCTGTCACTCCCTGGGTCACTACAGGGATTTGACTGCGTTTGAAATGATCCTCGATAGCTTTGACCGATTCAGCACTCCAACCATAGGATCCGAAAGCAGCACCAATCTTATTTTGAAACCTCAAACCTCTCAAATCTTCTAAAATAGGGGTAATCGTCGGCAGAAGTCCATTATTCAAGGTCGGTGAACCGACGATAACGGCTTTGGCCTTGAAAATTTCGGTAATGACATCATTCCGATCCGAAACAGCCATATGAAACAATTTATAAGGTATGTCCTCAACAGCCAGGCCATAGCCGATAGCTTCGGCCATTTTCCGGGTACCTTCCCACATGGTATCATAGAGAATGACAGCGCTCTTCTGAGGAATCTGGGCGGCCCATTCCTGGTATTTCTCTACGATCTGAAGCGGATCATGTCGCCAGATGACACCATGACTGGGAGCAATAATGTCAACCGGAAGATTCAAAGCCAGAATCTCTTTGATCTTTGGGGTTACCAACCTGCTGAAGGGTGTCAGGATATTGGCATAATACTTCAGGGCTTCCTCGAAAAGTTCCTCCTGATCAACCTGGTCATTATACCGGTAAGCCGAGGCATAGTGCTGTCCAAAGGCATCATTGGGCATAAGAATATTTCGGCCGGTCAGGTAAGTAAACATGCTGTCAGGCCAATGGAGCATCGGAGCCTCAACAAAAACCAGGTCACTGCTGCCAATATTGAGCCGATCACCAGTCTGGACTACTTTAAAGTTCCATGGCTGATGAAAATGGCCTGGAATACTTTCAGCCCCGCGTTTCGAAACAACTAATGTTGCCTTTGAAGCCTGCCGCATGACGGCTGGCAGAGCACCGGAATGATCTGTTTCAGCATGGTTGGCCACCACCAGATCGATCCCGGCCGGATCCATGACTTCGCGGATATTGTCCAGTAGTTCGTCCTGAAAGGGGCTCCAGACAGTATCTATCAGCACATTCTGATGATCAGTGATAAGATAGGCGTTATACGTGGAACCCCGGTGCGTTGACAGCTCATGCCCATGAAAATGCCTCAGTGCCCAGTCGACAACACCAACCCAATAAACACCCTCAGCCAACTGCATGACCATACTCGTGTATCCTCCCTTACTTTGATTCCAAATATATCTTCATTCCTTGGCCTGGCGCACTCAATAATAGTGTTTCGGCAATTGCTCAGACTCTCGGTTACTCCTATCAGGAATCGGAGCTCTATGCTTAACCGAAATAGTCGATTTGGTCGAGTTTGAGCCCGCAGGGAATCGGCTGGCCATCAAAGAATAGCCTTCCCCCTTCATCCCGAGCATATCTTCCCTCTGCCAGGTACTGGAGAGTTCTGGGGAAAATGATCCAATCACCTGCCTCTTTTAATCGCTCCTGGTAATGGTTTACTATAGAACGAATCATCTCAGGCTTATTCGGATCAAGAGAGTCTTTCGGATTTACCGGCAGCGGTGGAGAAATCATTAAAAGAGGTCCCCCATCAATCTGAGACTCAATAATATGAGTTGTTGAGCGCAGAGAGGATTCACCGGCCAGAATTGCATCCTGTACTGCCTGAGCGCCCACATATTTTCTCATTCCCCCAACCTCAACGGATAAGTCAGCCGGATGAACATTCACTCCCAAAAAGCCTTCAACGAGCGGTTTTGTAGCAATGCTCATATATCCGGCATAAGCGGCAACCTTGGCCTTGAAGGGAGCAAGCGCCTTAATCGTTTCCCGGTCAAATTCTTCCCGAACCTTCAAATCACGGATGGATTTACCTCTCTTGGCATAAAATCCCCTTATATCTCTTATCACTATAGGGACGTCAAAATCCTTGCCAATGTGACAGGCTTTGCTGTCACTGCTATCACTGAAGATGGCCACCACGTTATAGACAAACTCTCCCCGCTCCTTCTTTAATTCATGAACCCATTCGAGAATTTTTCGTAAATTAGATCCGCTTCCTGACATAAGTCCGACCACTCGGAGCATGCCATGTGAGGGATCATGCAGCGGCTTTAGCTTCATTATCTATCCTCCATTCTCTCCCCCAGATTCATTTCTATACAAAGCCTAACAATAGCTTACCTTACATATCCCCAATTTCTGTGAATAGCCTGTGGAAAATCATGTGAATTTTTCCTCAATGATGCTGAAAATAATGATAATTTAGCACTTTTCATGATCTCATCTCCTGAAAAGACGAATTCTGTACGATGCAATTTTTTTCACATTGAGCAGAAAATTTCTCTTACCGTGGGGGTTTACGGCAGGGAAAATCTGCCCTTTCATTGCCAGCAGGTAATTGTAATTAATTGAAACTATATAATTACCGTTGAATGTATCATCTTGGCATCTTTATTGCATTAAAAATTCACTATCTTATTATGACCTTAACTAATATGAAAATTCCATAAATCTTAAAAATAATCCCCAGGCAGGAATTCCCCAGTTTTAACAAGTTTTTTTATATTCAGGAACTTTATCCGTGTAAGCAAAATTATCCTTCGCATACTCCTTAATATTTTTCTCTGAAAGATCTTTTGCATTTCAGCAGGACCAATAGTCATGGGAGGAAGTCTTCCATGAAAGAAAAGAAAGGAGGTGATAGCTGTATCCCTTTTTAAACTACCACAAATCCAGAACTTAAAGCACGGTTTACAAACCGTAAAACCTAGTAAAACATGTTAAATGGGGGATGTTATGAAAACAAAATTCATAAAAACCGGTGTAATGCTTCTTATGGCTCTTTTTCTTTTATCTTTTACCTTCTATCCCAAAGCCGAGGCCTACTATGGATTGTCTCCAGTCGTCGATCCATACTTAGCCTTCAACGCTTTTGGATATACACCCTATTTCCCTCTGTTCTCTTATCCCTACCGGATTGCGAGTGTCCTCCTGCCTACCACCTCTACTACACTCCTGGGGACGCCTGGGGTATCTACTACCAGCCTGCTCTTGGCTTCCGCTCTGAGCTCACCATCAAGCAGCTACTTAACTTACAGTTATCCAACGTATACCACGTATCCGACATATAGCTCTCCGACCTATAGCTCCCCTTCCACCAGCTCTACAGGTATCGGCATAGCTACTGCCCTTCTCCTGGCCGGGGGAGGTACTTCAACGACCACGCTCCTCGCTTTAGGAATATGAGATAGATTTCCTCTTCGATTGAGCCGGGGAGGAGCCTTGAGCACAACTCCTCTCCGGCATTTACACCAGGGAATTATACTCATCCCGTCTCTTTTCTTCTAAACTAATCATTGATATCGTCTGGAGGGTCATAGGCTGATGTCTCAGTATCCTTGTCTTCATCATTGTTCTGCTCCTTTCCCTCCAATTTCTGGGCGAATAATTGATACCGCCGTGCCTCTCTTTCATTACCCTGGACAGAGTAAATGCGACTGATTTTCCGATAGTAGTTGAGCCTGTTCATCGGATCCTCATGGACCAGTGAAATATAAAGCTCCAAAACTTTGGTTGAGTATTGTCCAGCCTCAAAATGAAGATCGGCATACCTCTGCTTGACAAAAGGGTCGATTCGAAAGCCACAACCATGGCATTCTTCCATAATATCTCCAAATAATTCACGAGCCCTTTCTTTTTTCCCCATGGTCTCATAAGTTACAGCCAGCATCCGGGCAACATGTTCATCCCAGCCGAAAGTTTCAAGGTAATTGAGATAGCAAGACTCAGCTTCCTCGTATCTCTCAGCCCGAGAGAGGGTTTCTCCTCGAAGAAGCTGGACAGGTAAAGAATCCCGCAGCTCCTCGGGAGATGAGGAAAGGAGCTCTTGCGCCTGATCAAATTCCCCCATTTCCCAGTAAACCTCACACAGGAGTTGATAACCCTCCAGCGAGTCGGGATGATCCTTCAAAAACCCATCGAGAAGAGAGCGTGCCTCTTCACATTGCTTCAAATTAAAATAAGCTTTAGCTAATTCCAGGGCAATGTAGCTGTTATCCGGTGCGGGATTTTCCTTTACAGCCACCGATAATTTCGCCTTTGCATATTCGAAATCTCCCTGATTGAGAGCCACATATCCAACTTTAAAGTCGTTTCCATAATTCTGATACAATTCCATTCTTTCCCCGGGCAATGAACTGGTTAAGGCAGCAAAGTACTCGTCCAATCGCTCCTGATAGTCCGGCTCTTCCGTATCTTCTGCCTGCAGTTCAAAATCAGGGTAATCCTCAACATCAGCGGCCAGTTGCTTTTCGATTTCCTGTATTCTCTCCTCAAGCTCAACTTGAAGCTCCGGGTCCTCAGCCAGCTCTATAGCCAGGCGGAATTTTTCCTCTGCATCGCGGTAATTTCCTGATTCCAGAAGTTCATTTCCGCATTTCCTGTGGAGAAAAGCTAAGGCATTTTTTGTTTGTATGATTTTCTGTTGAAGACGGCTCTTCAGATCATCTCTCTCGGGAAATTTTTTCTCCAGTTTACTTAACCCGGCCTCATATTCGAGCTTAGCTGTTCCGTATTCTCCCTTTTCAAATAATATATCTCCCTTTTGTTCAAACGCCTCCGGATCCTTACCGGAAAAAATGTTCAAAAGTCCCATATTCCATTTCTCCCTCTAGCAAATTGTCTCCTGAACGTATCTTTCGAGGTTGAGACTTACGTGGGCAATCTCTTTCGTGGATACCCGGTTTCCACGGCTGGCTATTCCTTTCACTAATTGATTACTGAGATCCAGTACTTCTGAGGTTATTTTTATCCGCTTTTTCGATTTATATTTTACTTTCACTCGAAAATGCTCTCCTGTCGAAAAGGCCTGAATCTTTCCCCTGGCCTCTACCAATCGGTATTCTTTATCCAAAATAAATTTTTCAATCCGAAATCTCTTACAATACGATAAGCCTGAGATACCATCTTTATAAATTACATTAAAAAGAGTATCTTTATCAAATTTGTTTGCATAGAGAAGATTCTCACCGATGAATTTTTTCTTAGGGATAGCAGTTACCATGTACACCCCATCCCGCCTGATATACAGGATACGATCGTAGTCACTGACTGTGATGATTTCCCCATCGTTTACCTCTGTTCCAATATATCCTTTCTCCTTATCATAACGCACCTTGATATTGGCTAAGGCAACTTTTTTCGTGTCTATAACTCCAAAAGATTGTATCTTCGTACGACGTACATAGGAGCTGCCATATTTTTTCAGGAACTTCTGCAAATAAGAGATTGTATAATTCGTCAAATTACGCAGGTTCTTCTCTGTTTGGAGGATAGCTTTCTGAATTTCCTGTATTTCTTTGAGATTTTTACCTAAATCAAATCTGGAAATCCTTTTGATTTGAATCTGCAGCAGCATTTCAATATCTTCTATAGTTACATCCCGATGCAGCAAATGACGAAAACGATTTACCCCTTCCATAACTACTCTTTGTACATCCTTATAACTCTCCTGGTCTTCGATCTCTTTATAGATGCGATTTTCAATAAATATTCGGATCAGATTTCTCTCATGTAATCTTTCCCTCTGCCGCTGAAGGTTGAGCCGTAACTCAGTCTCCAGTAAATCTTGAACCTGATGGGCGTAGTAGGCTAAAACCTCCTGAACAGGCAACTGGTGAGGTTTATTATCTTTAATGAAAATCATGTTGGTGGAGATCGATACCTCACAATCGGTGAAGGCATAAAGAGCTAATCTGGTTTCTTCAGCACTTATCCCACGGGCAGGGACCACTTCTATCTCTACCCGTTCAGCCGTAAAGTCATTAATCTGGGAAATCTTGATCTTTCCCCTCTTAGCCGCATTGTCAATTGAATTAATGAGGGATTCGGTAGTAGTTCCGTAAGGGATCTCACGAATGACAAGGGATTTCGGTCCCCGAACTTCAATGAGCGCCCGGAGCTTCACCTTGCCGTTGCCATCATTATATTCACTTACATCCATGAGCCCACCCTGCAGGAAGTCAGGATATATGGTCACCTTTCTTTTCCGCAAAATCTGTATCTGCCCCTCCAGCAGTTCAATGAAATTATGCGGCAAAATTCTGGTAGCCAGGCCAACGGCTATTCCCTCAGTACCTAACATTAATAAGACGGGGACCTTACCGGGCAAAAAAACCGGTTCCTTGTTTCTTCCATCATAGGAATCCACGTATTGAGTGATATCCTTATTAAACAAAACCTCTCTGGCCAGTGGAGTGAGTCGGCATTCAATATATCGAGCCGCAGAGGCCGCATCGCCCGTATAGATATTCCCAAAGTTGCCCTGCTTTTCAAGAAAATATTCCTTGTTGGCCAAGTTAACAAGTGCGGCATAGATAGAAGCATCACCATGAGGATGATACTGCATGCAATGGCCAACCACATTGGCCACCTTATTAAACCTGCCATCATCCATCTCAAATAAGGAATGGAGTATCCGGCGCTGAACCGGTTTCAATCCATCACGGATTTCCGGTATAGCCCGATCTTTAACGACATAGGAGGCATACTCAATAAAATTCTGCCCCATGAGTTGTTCTAAACCCATGACTTCTCCTTGAAACCTTATCCTTTACATAAGATTTTCCATAATATACTCTCTCCTCTGAGGAGTATTTTTCCCCATATAAAACTGCAAAATCTCGGGAACCTTTATAAATTCATCGACAGTTACTTTGGTCAATCGAATATCATCTCCAATAAACTGGCCAAATTCCCTGGGCGAAATTTCACCTAATCCTTTAAATCTCGTTACCTCTGCATTTTGGCCTATTTTCTTGACAGCTATCTCTTTTTCTTTCTCGTTGAAGCAATACATAATTTGTTTTTTATCCCTTACCCGGAACAAGGGAGTCTCCAGAATATGAACATGCCCTTTCAAGACCAAGGGTTCAAAAAACTTTAAGAAATAGGTCAGGAGTAAATTGCGGATGTGCAATCCATCTACATCAGCATCAGTAGCCAGTACGATTTTCTGGAATCGCAAGTCTTCGATGGATTCCTCAATCCCGAGGGCCTTCATGATATTGTATAGTTCTTCGTTATGATAAACGCGGCTGAGTTTCTCATCACAACAATTGAGGGGTTTCCCCTTAAGAGAAAAAATTGCCTGAGTCATGACATTCCGGCAGGTAACCAAAGAGCCTGCGGCGGATTGCCCTTCGGTAAGAAAGATCATGGAATGCTCTCCCTCGGGAGACTTATCGCCTCGATGGCACTTACAATCCCTAAAATTGGGTATCTTGAGAGAGGTCTTTTTAGCCAACTCTCTGGCTTCCTTTTTGGCCCCCTGTAATTCAATGCGCACCTTCTCATTGGCCGCGATCTTCTTGAGAACAGCCTCAGCAATCTCCTCATTTTTATGCAAAAAGTCAGAGATGCGATCTTTCACCTCTCCAACGATCCATCCCCGAATATCGGTATTGCCCAGCTTGTTTTTGGTCTGTGACTCAAAAATGGGCTCATCAATACGAATAGAGACAGCGCCAACAATCCCATCTCTTACATCCACAGGATTAAATGATTTTCCGGAAAAATCATTAATCCCTTTGAGAATGCCCTCCCGGAAGGCAGACTGATGGGTGCCGCCGTCAGTAGTGTACTGGCCGTTCACAAAGGAATAATAGGTATCTCCATAGTTCTCAGTATGGGTAAAGGAAAACTCCAATCGCTCTGATGAATGAGAAATCATCGGATATAAAGCCGCATCTCCAATTTCATCATGGAGTAAATCAAACAGTCCCCTCTTGGAGATAATGATCTGATCATTATACTGAATAGCCAGACCGGCATTCAAATACGCATAATGCCAAAGGCGCCTTTCAACAATACCCGGATTATATTGGTACGGTGGGAAAATGGATCGATCTGGTACAAATTCAATGTAGGTTCCATCAGGCTCATTCGTTTTGAATGTTTGATCCTCCCGGAGAATACCTTGAGCAAACCTGGCCTGGCGGCATCGCCCATCCCGGAACGACCGAACCAAAAAATGCTCTGCCAGAGCATTCACCGCCTTGCAGCCGACCCCGTTCAATCCTACCGAAAACTTAAAAACATCCTGGTCGTATTTAGCGCCCGTATTAATCTGAGAGACACAATCAATAACCTTCCCCAGAGGAATGCCACGCCCAAAATCACGAATCCTTACCTGAGGATGTTCAATGTGAACTATGATTTTCTTACCATAACTCATCACATACTCATCTATGGAATTATCGATTATTTCTTTCATCAGGATATAAATCCCATCGTCATGATCTGAACCGTCGCCCAGGCGACCTATATACATCCCATAACGAAGCCGTATATGTTCTAATGAGGAGAGAGTCTTGACCTTGCTCTCATCATATTGAGTATTTACTCCGAACATGTTCCCTCCAGAATTTTGTTTCGACTACCCTTAAAGAAATATAATATACACGAAAAGGGAGGAAAATGGTACTGGCAATTGTTTTCCCCTCTCTGACTACCTTGAAGAGATAGTCATGTATACCCGGCGTTGCAGAGAAATGATAATGGAAATTGTTCCCCTTGGCCGTAGAGAGGGTCTTCAATTGAATCTAAAGATGTTTCTTGATATTTCAGGGTGATGCTGGCCATTTCCGTAGAGAGGGTCTTCAATTGAATCTAAAGGCAATGAGAATGATCACCACAAAGAATAAAAATAATATGATCCCTGTGGCTCCTAAAAGTCTTCAGAAGGTTCGAATGGGAAGCACCCCGGCCATCTCTCCCAGGGTAACCGTACGGGAATAGGGTGAATATGGACCTTATGCATCTTGATATGCATTGTGCCCTTGTGCGGATAAAATCCTATGATCGGAGGAAAAAATAAAACACATATCCAAAGTATTTGACTATATATTTTCATCTTCTTTTTATTCCATAAATATATAAAATTAGAGCAAAATGTTCGTCTGATTTTCATAAATTTTTCAAAATAAATCTTGAGTCACGAAAGGAGAATAAATTACAAAAGTCAAGTAATTCAATGTATTTATTGTAGATAGATAATCATAATATACATTATTACTAATGTCAATACGTAACTTTTCAGCTAATATTACGTATAATATCTAAATAAGTTGAGGCTATAAATTTCCCTTTACAAAAATTTTCGCACCCGTTATACTGAGTTATTTCCTGTTCCCAGCTTTCAGTCTGAGTCATAGCTGGATTTTGATGAGCTGTTAACCGGCCCTTTATTCTGAAAAGAAAAGCGGGAATTCCTATACCTGGACTTTTCCCGATGGGACTGTTCTCGTAATGAGAAATAAGGAAGGCGAACCTGTTCATATCCCTATTGAGGATTCTTTAGACCTTCATACCTTTCATCCCCGAGAAGCTGTTTCTGTTTTACAGGCCTATTTAGAGGCATGTCAACAAAAAAAGATTTACAGGGTTAGAATAATTCACGGCAAGGGAACGGGCCTGCTGAGGAAGAAAGTTCACGCATTCCTTCAGTCTTCCCCCCTGGTTAAATCCTTTTCTCTGGCCTCATCCCAGGCAGGTTCCTGGGGGGCAACCATTGTTTTCATCAAAGAGGGCTAAAGGAA
>JBLIRT010000094.1:0-12022 GCA_049472445.1 bacterium | reverse complement strand
CAAACCAATGAGCCTCCCTATCCTGTGTGGGGTTACGGCATCGGCTATGGGGCCTTACAGACCATCCTTGACTTTGAACAGGGAAGCCGCGTTCTGGACGCCTATCAGCCCTACTCTATCTTCTTACCAACAAACAGGATGCAGATGGCCATCCACAAGATGATCATCGATCCTGAAGATGGAGCAATCGGCGTTCAGGCCAATGTCCTCTGGATGAGTATCAGGGCACCAATGGAGATAGAGCAGTTCGCTTTGTTCAAAATCCAAGTCGTTGGAAATGCTAAGGCAGATCCGAATTCAGATGATGGGTATCCTTTTGTGATCAGCTTCTCACCGGTAGGATTTTGTGCCAGGACAGGCGTTGACTCAGTAAAAGAAGATCAGTTTGACCTGGCTGATGAGCATAATTTTCCTCAAAATCCCTGTGTTGTCAGCATGCCGACCCCCTACACCATTCATGTGGATATCGGTCGAAACTTCCAGGACGGGAGCTGGCACACCCTGAATGAGAATCTTTTATCCATTGTCAGAAAGGCAGCAACGATAGATGGGGATCCGGTCAAGAGTGTGACGGTAACCGGTATAGAGGTCATCGGCAATCAATACAGACTGGATAATATCTGGCTGTTAAGAGACTATAGCCCCATAGAGGGAGAGCCGCCCTATTTCTTTAAGATAGGACATCAATTTATTCAACTGTTTCAGCCTTTTGAATATTACTGTTACGCCAAGGATCCTGACTTGAGCTACCGGGTCTTCCTGGACATCTGGCAAAACGAGTACGAAATGACCGGCGAAGATCCTAATTTTGATTATGTGAAAGATCTGACCGCACAGCATATGGCCTCCGGACCCGGCCAGTCTTCCGAGGACGATGGAGCTCACGACGGACATCTGGCTGACCCCGACGATGTAGATCCGGCCAGGGACAGGCTGTTCTGGACAGCCACGGTCGGCGCATGGGGTGCACACGGTACAGGTGCAAATTTTATCAGTGAAATTCCCATTGCCAATAATGAAGACCCGGATGGTGAGCCTTTCTGCGATGCCAATCTCATTAACAGACCGCAGCTTCTGCTCAATCCCTATAAGCCGTGCATGGTAGATTTGCCGACGCCATATGATCCGGATAACATTGAAGAATACGATCCTGAAACAATCCCCCATTTAGCCCCTGGAACCGGTGGTGTCCGCATCTACAGCCCGAAGGCAGTTGCCGCCTATGGAAATTACCTCCTGGAGCTCGGCTTTAAAACCTGGCCGCAAATGGCTCGCCTCTTCTTCGTCCCTCAGGTGCTTGAGAATCTGATCATTACGGTTCGAGTGCAGGATTCGAACGGCCGCACTGACCTTGAGACCTTCCCGCTCATGGTGGTCAGTTATCCTATGACGAATCATCCGCCCAAAATGGAGAACGTGGATGAGCAGGCTGTCCAGGTCGGCCAGACCTACCGTTATCAGATGGTGGCTACTGATCAGGACTGGGAGTATCGTGATCAGCTCAACCTGACCTGGAGAGCAACTATCAGCGGCCTGCCTTCATATCGGTATGGCCCCTGGCAGGATTCCCTCATCAACCCCCTGACGGGAAGTGTTACCTTTACTCCCCAGTTTGAAGGGTTACATATCATCGTAGTCCAGGTTACGGATGCCCGCGGGCTTTCGGCCATTGCTGAATTTGAATTTCTGTCCACCTCTCCGGGTGGGTGGTTCAATCATCGACCCTATATCATGGGAGATTTCAATGATGCAGCACCTCTCGTCATAAAGGCAGGCCAGCTCTTTATCCTGGGGCCACCCATGCTTGACTTCCATGATCCGGATGGCGACGAGCTCTATTATTCCTGCAATATCGGATCGGTGGCCATTGCCAAGGATGGAGATGGTACACCCAGGGCTTACTGGACCTTCCAGACCAACTTCCCCGGTTTCTATTGGGTACAAATCACCGCTTTTGATATACGCGGCGGCTGGGTGACTTCTGAATTTCCAATCGATGTTCAACCCTGGTGGTCTATGTAAGACAGTGTGATCCCTTCCATAAAGGAAGGGATTCGTTCAGCCTTATACTTCCACAGCCCCCCTTCTCGCCTGAGGAGGGGGGCTGTTGTGTTTCGCCTTTCACCGTTCTATATGGTATTTCTTCATTCTTCTCCACAATGTTGTTCTACTGATTTCCAGCTTTTTAGCTGCCTGGGTGACATCCCACTGACAGCTCTTGAGCGTATCAATAATAATAGTTTTCTCGGTATTGGCCACTACATCCTGGACCGAGGGCTTTTCCGTTTGGGAGTTCCGAATTTCCAGGGGAAGGCAGCGTGTCTTTATTTCGGTGCCCTGGCATCGTATCAGGGCATATTCCAAAGCATTTTCCAACTGACGGATATTACCAGGCCAGTAATACTCAAGGAGCATATTCATAGCCTTTTGAGAGATGTCGCGCACGTGCTTGCCCAGCTTGTCGCAGATTCTCTCCATAAAGTTTTCAACCAGCAAAGGGATATCCTCTTTTCGGTCCCGCAAGGGCGGTACCGTTATCGGCACTACGTTTAAACGATAATACAAATCCTCACGGAAAGCACCTTCAGCCACAGCCTTCTCCAGATCTTTATTGGTAGCGCCGATAATGCGAACATCAACCTTTATCCTCCTCTCTCCTCCCACCCGAACAATCTCCCGCTCCTGCAGGACTCGAAGCAATTTAATCTGCTGATTCAGGCTTATATCACCAATCTCATCAAGAAAAATGGTACCGCCCTCAGCCTGCTCGAATCGGCCGGGTCGGTCCTTTATAGCGCCGGTAAAAGCGCCCTTGACATGCCCGAATAACTCACTTTCCAGCAAGTGCTCGGATAATACAGAACAGGTGACCTCTACAAAAGGACAGCGCTCCCGAGGGCTATGAGAATGAATGGCGCGGGCGATCAACTCCTTACCGGTACCGCTTTCGCCTCTCAATAAAACGGTGCTGTTATTCTGGGAAACAATTTTAATCAGATCATAGATCTCCCGCATCTTCTTACTCTGGCCGATAATATCTCCAAAGCGATATATGCCTTTGAACTTCTGGGTCTGCTTTTCCTGGTATTCCCGCAGCTGGTCCTCCAACCTTTTCCGCTCTGAGATATCACGACCAATCCCCATAATCTGCATAATCTCTCCCCTTTTTCCCCTCACCGGCGATTCATTGATTTCGATGAATATCAGCTTGCCATCATTGGCCACCAATTCAGTCCAGTATGGCTCAATCTTTCCATTTCCACTGCACCATTGGTGAGGCGATTCCCTGAAGGTCTGGTTGAGGGGATTGGAACTGAGCAAGTTGTCGAGAGGGAGATTTTTAAATACTTCAGGAGAATACCCGAGAATACGCTGAACAGCATGGCTGACAAAGGTGATTTCACCCCGGCAGTTACGGATAAAGATCAAGTCATTGGTTGTGTTGATCAAGGCATCCAATTTGTCACGTTCCTCTTTGATCCTGTGCTCTGCTTCCGCCTGATCACGAACATCCCTGACCACATTAATGATTTCCAGATGATGTTTCTTTTCATCCCACATGACAGACCAGGCGAGGCGCACGGGAATACTCTCTCCGCTTTTGGTCCTCATGGTGCAGGAATAATCTCTGCCGTGCCCGTTCGGCCCGATCACGGCCTTCGGGTCTATCCCTTTTAAGGGGTAATCACCTTTAAAAAACAGATCAAAAGGCCGGCTCAAAAGTTCTTCACCGGCATACCCCAATACTTTCAAGGTAGTCTCATTTACGAATTCAATGGTATGTTCAGGGGAAATAATGATCAGAAGATCATTGATGGCATTGATAAGGCCATAAAAATAATTCTTGGAGATGAGAGTCCGTTTCAAACTTTCAGTCATGGTATTGAAGTCCTGAGATAGGGTGATCAATTCCCGGTGAGATTTCACTTCAACACGCGCATTCAGATCTCCCGAAGCCACCCGCCTGGCAGCCTGAGTCAATTGGCTGATGGGTATCGTAATTCCTTTGCTGATGAGGAAGCCAAAGAATAACAGTAATGTTCCACCAATGAGAGAGGCCCACAGCAACTTTAAAACCATCTTCCTTAAGCTCTGCTTTTTCATCTCCAGGTCAGAGACAAACACGGCCGCCCCAACGACTTCTCCCTGAAGATTATGAAAAGGATAGGAAACAGCATGATATTCATTATCAAAAATATAGATCCTTTCCGTCGAGTAAAGTCCGGTTGGGTTACCTGCCTGGAAGGCCTCCCATATCTTGGAAGGCAGAGAAAAGGATTCACCGACTCCAATCGGAATGGTGCTGAAAACAGCCTGGTCACCCTCAAAAATAAGGATATCCAAACCGGAGAGCTGATTGATCCTTCCAAAAAACCTCATGGTTAAAGACCGAACCGCCAGAATATAGCCTGAAATTTCATTTCGATGGTTAATAAGGGGAAAAAATATTTTACTGACCAGGCCATTGGCTGATCTGTCTATGCCGAAAGCCTCCCCCCTCATCTTTCCCTGTTCAATCAGTCTCCGGCATTCCTGACACTCAGTAATGCTTTCGGTCTCATAGACAGGAGATAAATGATGATGGGCAATCAGTCTCCCCTTCGGATCAAATAAAGCCACATAATCCAAAGGGAGATCATGCCTCAGTTTTCCCAATTGGCTGAAGCAGACCTCTTGATATTCCGGCCAGTCGTCCGGATTGTCCGGAGGAGTACTGCTAAAGATATTTTGCAGCCTGGAGAGGAGACTTTTTTCTCTGTCAGTTATAAAATAATCTTTGATCACCTCTACCTGAGTGGCCATGTTCTGACCAATGAGTCGATTCAGCTCATGATCCATGAGATGGGTCTGCATACCGATATGGGTCAGGAGAAGAGTAAAAAATACCAACAGGAAAGGTATCAGAACGCTCTTAAGGATGGTATTCGGCCTTTTCCCCATTACGCCTTCTCCGGCTCGATCTTTTCCTTCGCGGAGACCTTTTCCAGCATGAGGGCACATCCAAGAAGACAGACAAAAAAGGTAACCATAGTCCCCAGGGTTCCACCCAGAATCTTGGCTATCTCATGATCTCTGATCCCGGGCAGGTGGTAGTCCGGAATCGGGGCGCGAAAGGGAACCACGATCCTGTGAGGACCCAGGTGCCTGTGATCCAGAACAAATTTCTCCAGGCCGCCAGCAGATCTGGAGGCAAAGGGTGAGATAGCCAGGCTGATCAGGAAAGCGGCTCCCAGGAAGCAGAAAGCCAGTGTTTTGACCGACTTGGCTGAAGCCTGCTGATGCCCCAGAAGGTCCGGAGCAATAACATTGATCCCGGCCAGGACAAGGACGGTCAGCATGCCTTCGGCAATACCGACTAGGACATGGGGTCCTACCATATGACCGAGAGTGGCCGCGAACCCTTCGATTCCGCATACAGCCAGCATGGCACAAACGATCAAACTGGTTACCAGCAGGGACAGCCAGGCTGAAAGAAAGGCACTGATGTAATGGCCGTAAGGTTCAATAACCAGATTCTTTAACAACGAATAGATGTAATAGCCGCCAAAGGTACTGATACAGACGATAGTCAGCAGATTGGGACCCAAGGCCATGATACCGCCATCCTGAAAGAGAAGAACCTGGACGAGATGCACCATGGTCATGACCCCGGTAGCCAGATAGGGCCCGAGAACAATGGAGGCCAGGACACCTCCCATGAAATGGCAGGAGGAGCCTCGCGTGACACTAAAATTAGCCATTTCCAGGGCAAAGCCAAAGGCTCCCACGCAACTGGCCAGGAGCATTTCTTTTCGGGTAATCCGCTTCCAGGTTTTTTTCAGACTGTAGGCCAAAACTCCTGTACAGGCCAGATCCATGATTATGCACAGGCTATTATTATAAAACCCGTCCGGTGCGTGCAAGATCCCTCCTTTCCCCTCTCGTTTGTGATACTCATTTCAGTAAATAAGGGTACTCTACCTTTTAAGAATACCATATCATGAAAAAAGGACAACCATTGAGATATCAGTGTTATTTTGGTTAAGTTCTTTATCTGTAAGAGGTTGTGGTTGAAAAACAGCCTTCAAAGGGACATGGAAAAACAGTTTTATATAAATATGACTATATAATCCTCCATTAAATGATAGCATACATCCTTATAAATTTCAAATCTGAAACAGATCCCGGCCTTATTTTATCCAGGGATCTGAAAAGTCTCACCTTTTCCCGTATCTCAATCCTGGCATAATCTATGCTGTAGATAAACCATAAAGATTCGGGAATATACCTTATAAATCCGTGGCTCATATAAGCCTGTACATGGACGTAAGCAACTGGGCATACAAATTTAGAAGGCTTCCCCGTAGAGGGGGAACGGAGGCCCCCTCTACACCACGGAATTCAGCGATTTTCACCCTATTCCTCAAGTCTCTCCTGTATGAACGTATCATAAACGGGTATGTTTCAAGATACGGAACTATTTCACCATATGTAACTGTTTCATAAGTGGCCATAGTGTTTCAATCAAGAAATTGAAAATAAATTACCATCCTTCAAGCCAAATACATTAAGCTTCACAGACATCAAGAGCCGATAGATTATTACCATTTCATATACGGCTAAAAATGAAAATACGAAACCTTCAGGGTAGATGAGTATTCCCTGATTTTAAGGAAAAAAGCGGAGAATTACCATGTCAAGGACTATGGTTACCATAGATGGCAATGAGGCCGCCGCCTCTATTGCCTACCAAACAAATGAAGTAATTGCCATTTATCCTATTACCCCTTCATCTCCCATGGGAGAGTGGTCTGATGAATGGGCTGATGCCGGAAAGACCAACATCTGGGGCACTGTCCCCTCAGTGAGTGAGATGCAAAGCGAAGCAGGAGCTGCCGGAGCGGTTCATGGTTCACTTCAGGCTGGAGCATTAACGACGACCTTTACAGCCTCACAAGGATTATTATTGATGATTCCGAGTATGTTTAAGATGGCGGGCGAGCTCAACGCCACGGTGTTCCATGTATCGGCCCGATCAGTAGCCACCCATGCCCTGTCCATCTTCGGAGATCATAGTGACGTTATGGCCACGCGATCCACAGGATTTGCCATGCTGGCTTCCAACTCTGTTCAGGAAGCCATGGATTTTGCTCTCATAGCCCAGGCGGCAACACTTGAATCCAGAGTGCCTTTCCTCCATTTCTTTGACGGATTTCGCACCTCTCATGAAGTCACCAAAATCGAGCAACTCACCCGTGATGATATCCGTACCATGATCAATGATGATCTGGTCATGGCTCATCGAAGGCGGGCACTCACACCAGACAATCCCTTTATCCGCGGCACATCCCAGAATCCTGATGTGTATTTCCAAAGCCGCGAGGCATCGAACCCTTACTATGGAAGCTGCCCGCTTATTGTCCAGAGAACCATGGATCATTTCGGCGAGCTTACCGGCCGGAGTTATCATCTCTTTGACTATTACGGATCGCCCGAGGCTGAAAGAGTATTGGTAATCATGGGTTCCGGAGCAGAGGCTGCTCAGGAGACGGTTGAGTACCTGGTCAACCAGGGTGAAAAGGTCGGCCTGCTCAAGGTGCGCTTATACCGGCCCTTCTCGGTAAGCCATCTGGCCCGAACTCTGCCGGCCACCATCAAGACTCTGGCCGTCCTGGACCGGACCAAAGAGCCGGGCAGTATCGGTGAGCCGCTCTACCTCGACGTCGTTACGGCTGTAAATGAGGCCATGGCTGAAGGCAAGGCCCTTTTCTCCTTTCTCCCCAAAATCATTGGCGGCAGGTATGGGCTGTCTTCCAAAGAGTTCACGCCGGCTATGGTCAATGGACTGTATCAGGAGATGAAGAAAGACAAACCGAAAAACCATTTCACCCTTGGTATCTTTGATGATGTCACGCACACCAGCCTTGATTATGATCCCGCCTTTACCATTGAAAGTGAAGAGGTAATTCAGGCGATTTTTTACGGGTTAGGTGCTGACGGCACCGTAGGAGCCAACAAAAATTCCATCAAGATCATCGGTGAGGAAACGGATAATTATGCTCAGGGCTACTTCGTCTACGATTCCAAAAAATCCGGTTCGGTAACCATCTCACACCTTCGTTTCGGGAAAAAGCCCATCCATGCAACCTATCTCATTCAGCGGGCTAATTTTATCGCCTGCCACCAGCCGGTTTTTCTGGAAAGGTACGATATGCTCTCTGAAGCAGCCGAGGGAGCAACCTTCCTCTTAAACAGTCAGGCTGCTCCGGATACGGTTTGGGATACCCTCCCCCGATCTGCTCAGCGGCAGCTCATAGAGAAAAGAATGAAATTCTATACCATCGATGCCTACCAGGTAGCCAGGGAAGCAGGGCTTGGCATCCGGATCAATACCATCATGCAGACCTGTTTTTTTGCTATTTCCGGAATTCTGCCAAGAGATGAGGCCATAGCCAGGATCAAGGAGACGATCCAAAAAACATACGGGCGGAAGGGACAGCAGGTCGTGGACATGAATTTCAGGGCCGTAGATCATGCCCTGGCCAACCTCTATGAGGTATCCATACCCCATGAGGTTACGAGCACCTTCGAACGCCCGCCAATTGTGGGCGGAGAGACACCGTCCACAGGTCATCCCTACAAGAGAACGGATTCGCTCGGTATGTCACGAAGACCTTCGGTTCCTGCAGAAGCACCGGAGTTTGTAAAAAAGGTGACGGCTCACATGATGGCCGGCCTGGGAGATGAACTGCCGGTCAGTGCCTTACCTTCGGACGGAACCTATCCGTCGGGAACAACAAAATATGAGAAGCGTAATATAGCCCTGGAGATTCCCATCTGGGATCCGGAGGTATGTATTCAATGTAATAAATGTAATTTTGTCTGTCCTCACGCCACCATCCGTTCCAAAGTCTATGAGCCCCAATATCTGGCCGGAGCACCCGGCACCTTCCAGTCTGTCGACTATAGAGGAAGGGATTTTCCGGGCCTGAAATTTACCGTTCAGGTAGCACCTGAGGATTGCACGGGCTGCGGGCTTTGCGTGCAGGTCTGCCCGGCTAAGAATAAACGGGAAACCAGGCTGAAAGCCATTAATCTTCGGCCTCAGCCGCAATTTCGGGAAAGGGAGAGAGAGAACTATGAATTCTTCTTATCTATTCCTGACCCTGATCGAACCAGGATACGGATTGATACGGTCAAGGGTTCCCAGTTTCGGCCGCCGCTTTTTGAATACTCCGGAGCCTGTTCCGGATGCGGAGAAACGCCCTACCTGAAACTGCTCAGCCAGCTTTTCGGCGACCGTTCGGTGATCGCCTGCGCTACCGGCTGTGCCTCCATTTACGGGGGAAATCTTCCGGCTACTCCCTGGACGGTTACTATGGAGGGCAGAGGACCTGCCTGGTCCAATCCCCTGTTTGAAACAAATGCGGAATTCGGCTTCGGCCTGCGATTGGCCATTGATAAACACAGGCAACAGGCCAGGGAGCTTTTATCCAGCCTGCGCGGCCTGGTCGGCGATGAGCTGGCTTCAGATATCCTGGAAGCACAGCAGAGAAATGAAGCTGAAATCCTGGAGCAGAGGAAGAGGATTGGTATCCTGAAGGAAAAGCTCGGCTCAATTCAATCCGATGAATCCAGGCACCTGGCCAGTCTGGCTGACTACCTGGTCAGGAAAAGCGTCTGGATTGTAGGAGGTGACGGCTGGGCTTACGATATTGACTATGGCGGTTTGGATCACATCCTGGCCGCCAACAGGAATGTGAATCTTCTGGTTCTGGACAGCGAGGTCTATTCGAATACGGGTGGACAAATGTCCAAGGCCACACCGATGGCCGCCGTGGCTAAATTTGCAGCCGGCGGAAAATCAATGCCGAAAAAGGACCTGGCCATGATGGCCATGACCTACGGCTATATTTACGTGGCCAAAGTGGCTTTCGGAGCCGATGATCAGCAGACGGTGAGGGCCTTTCTCGAGGCCGAAAACTACCAGGGCCCATCCCTGATTGTTGCTTACAGCCATTGCATTGCCCAGGGGATCAATACAGGGCTGGCCTTAACCAATCAGAAGGCCGCAGTGGAAAGCGGCTATTGGAACTTATTCCGCTTTATTCCGGACCTTCTGAAGGAGGGGAAAAATCCCCTGATCCTCGACTCCAAACCGCCCAAAATACGGCTCGATGAGTACGCCTACCTCGAAAACCGATACAAAATGCTGACCAAGAGTAAACCCGAGGTAGCCAGGCAGCTTATGGAAAAGGCGCAAAAGGAAGTCATCCGTCGTTTCCATATGTACGAGCAATTAGCTCAGCTGGAGTTTTAACATGCTTTAAGTTCAGGAATTGAAAGGATGTAACACGATGGATCTTTCAACAAGCTATATGGGATTAACCTTACGGAACCCTCTGGTTCCCTCCTCCTCTCCCCTTTCCGCAGAAATTGATAATATGAAAGCCATGGAAGATGCAGGAGCCTCAGCCGTTGTTCTTTATTCACTCTTTGAGGAACAGATCAACCATGAAGCTTTGGAATTACATTACTTTACTACGTACCATTACGAATGGTTTCCCGAGGCTCTTTCTTACTTCCCTGAACCATGGGACTACCATCTGGGGCCTGAAGAGTACCTCGAACATATCCGGAAAGCAAAAGAGGCGGTAAACATACCTGTCATAGCCAGTTTGAACGGAGTCACCACCGGCGGCTGGCTGACCTACGCCAAGAAAATGGAAGAGGCTGGGGCCGACGCCCTGGAGCTCAATATTTACTATATACCTACAGATCCCCATCTTTCGGGTTCTGAGGTTGAAACCATCTACTTCAATCTCCTGCGGGCTATAAAAAACGAAGTTACCATTCCGATAGCCATGAAGTTAAGTCCCTTTTTCAGTTCGATGGCGGCTGTGGCCAAGGGATTGTGTGATGCCGGTGCTGATGGTCTGGTTTTATTTAACCGCTTTTATCAACCCGACATGGATCTTGAAGCCCTGGAGGTGGTTCCCAGGGTGGTCTTAAGCTCCTCTGATGAGATACGGCTGCCTTTGCGCTGGATGGCTATCCTCTATGGGCAGACACCGTGCAGCCTGGCCGCCTCCAGCGGCATTCACACGGCTGAAGATGCCCTCAAAATGCTCATGGCCGGCGCAGATGTGACCATGCTCTGCTCGGCGCTCCTTCAAAACGGAATTCCCTACCTTACTACCATTTTGCGCGATATGGGCCATTGGATGGAAAGGAAGGAATACGCCTCCATATCCCAGCTGAAAGGGAGCATGAGCCAGAAATCCGTAGCCGAACCGGCAGCTTTTGAACGAGCCAATTATATGAAAACCCTTTACAGCTACCGGGAGAGAACTATTTAAGGTTTAAAAAAATTAAGTATTCCATGAAAATTGCCGATCAAGATGGAAGAGCCTCACCGAGGCTGTAACGTTTCAGGCGGTTTGAGAATCCAAAGATAACATCCCGAAGCTATTGGTTATAAAGACCATAACAAGCAAAATCATATGGACCTGGAAAAACCTCAGAATGCTCCATTCCTCGATGATGAGATCCTCCTTGATAAGAATAAAAAGGAGTTGATCCGGATCATCAGGCATCTCTCAGCGGAAAATGAAAAATGCAGGGGAATTATTCAATATCAGCAGGAGGAGAACCAGAATTTCATCCGTCGAATTCTCAAGGCCCAGCCAGAAGGAAATGCTCCCTCAGAAGACATGGCCGACCAGGCAACCCTTTTACCTTTTCTGGAAGCTATTGAACAAACGCCGGATTATGGGGAAACAGGGAGATTACGAAGGCTATTGAGTGACGCCTTCCTGAATAAAGACTCAAAGTATTACCGGACCGTAAACAACACCCTGGTAATACTGATTCTGTTCTCTGTCGCCTGTGTTACCCTGGAATCCGTACCCTCACTCATGGAGAGGTGGAGCACCTTCTTTCACTGGTCGGAACTGATCGTGGTGGGCCTTTTTACGATTGAGTATGTTGTTAATATCTATGTAGCTGAAGATAAGCTGGGATATATATTTGGTATCTGGGG
>JBLIRT010000093.1:0-12125 GCA_049472445.1 bacterium | reverse complement strand
TACAGGCCGCCATAAAGACCACCACCATACAGGCCACCATAAAGACCACCACCATACAGGCCGCCATAAAGACCACCGTAATAGGCTATGGATGGTTTTGAACAAAATATCAAGGTAAAGACAAAGATCGCGCCTAAAACAAGGGTTGAACATTTTTTGCTTTTCATAGAATCTCTCCCTAACCTTTTTCAAAAAAACCGTAATACTCAACACCCCTTAAGGGGCTGTGTGATCATACAATCAGATCATAGAGATGTTCCACCACCATCCCAACCGTCTCATTCATAAAGAGGCCGGGAAGCCGCATGCTCCTACTTTTCTCTCAATCCTTGAAAAGAAATATGAAGGCAGGTATCAGGAGATCACGATCTCATGATTGAGGCAGCTATGATTCTCAGAGTTGTTGAAGGAAGACAGCTTTGGGCTGTAGAAGGAGTATCCTTCTGGTCGGTCACCACCTGAATTCCCTTCTCAAAAGAGGGATTTCCGATATCTCGATTGTAATAAGGGCTGACATGCCGGCTTAAGACGTAATAAAATAAACCAAGACGGGAGACCAGATAGGAGCGCTGGAAGAGGTAATGATCCATGATTTGAGCCATTGATTCTATGACATCTTCCACTTTCCTCGAGGTTTTTAAATTGCAGGTCAGTTCTAAGAATTCACAGATACCCAGGTCAACACAGTTTACGTATTCGGGCGCATCCAATAAATTCAACAATCCGATCAAACAAACCAGAAGTATTCCTAAGATAGCGACTGATAAGCCTTTTTTCCGTGTCATGTCCACCTTGTTCATACCTGGACCTTTCCCGGGAAACCTGTTCACCCTGGTTTTTTACAACCAGTACTTACCATGGCTCATTTTGATAACCATGGAATACGGGATCAATCTCTTGTCCATTTCTTCCGTCTTCAGTAAATCACTTGAAATCGACTGCTGGTGGATAAAGAGGATCAACGGTCAGGAAGTCATTCAGGTTCCAATGTCACCGCAGAGTTCACATCTTTTTGTTGAGATACTAAGGCAAATGGAGTGCCAACTCTTATTTGACTCTCTTCAGATTATTTCAGTAGTAATATCAATACATTGAGGAATAACAGGATAGATAGGAGATAAAAATCCTGAAGTTTTCCATAGCAATTATGGGGGGGGCATAAAAATTATACAGGAGGGTAAGAAATATGACAAAAGGGGAGGATACGGTAAGATGAGGCCGGCTGGCGGAAACATTACCTCTTGATCTTTTACCGGGTCAATCTTATGATGACCTGCTCATAGGCTGGAAAAAGTTCAATGAGCATCTGTCGGTCTCCTATTTCAAAGTCATTGAAATCAAATCCGGGAGCAACGGTACAACCGACTAATGAGTATGATCTTGAATCATCAACAGCAGCTCCAAACCAGCATCCTGCTTCTATTACGGCCTGGAAGGTTTCTCCATGATCGAGGCAATGGCCAAGCTTTCTCTGGGAATATCCGCCAGTTCGATCTATGATATGTATCGTCAGTGATGTGCCGGCATAGAAATGCCATAATTCATCCGCTTTGAGGCGATGGAAAGCTGAAAAGCTATCTCCAGGTAACAGGTAATAGATGGCTGTTGAAACCGGACGCTCGCCGGTAAATCGTTCGGGTACGCCATGCACCGGTATTATGTCTTTTGAGGTATAGGTCGGCTTAAAGTACCCGCCTTCCAGGTGTCTTTTCAGATCGAGCCTTTCTATCCAATAGTGCTGATCAATCATCACCTCGAGGATTACCTGTGCCCGAAGGCACGGCCTATTCTGATTCTGTTTGACTCATCTTGTCTACAAGCTTATTAAATCCGTTTACATAAGCCCGGGCACTGGCCTCGACCACATCGGTTGAGCTGCCATGGCCAAACACCTTTCGGCCATCTTTGAACAAGCTGACCATAACCTCGCCTAAAGCTGATCCTCCGGACGTAACGGACCGGATAGTATACTCCTCAAGTTTGGGCTGAAGGCCAATGGCCTTATCAATAGCTTTATAGGTGGCATCCACAGGTCCGTCACCGAGAGCTGATTCCAGAATAAGGGTTTCATTCCCGTTTTCCATCTTTTTGATTTTCACGGTCGCTGTCGGAATCACATTCGTACCGCTTATGACTTGCAAAAATTCGAGAAGGTATGTTTCAGGAATGGTATCGATCTCATTTTCCATAATCGAAACCAGATCTTCATCGTAGATGATCTGCTTCTTGTCAGCGACTTCCAAAAAGCGGCCATAAACCTTTTCCAGTCTCTCTTGAGAGAAGGGCGGATAGCCAAGCTCTTTTAAACGATGCTTCAATCCATGTCTTCCTGTTCTGGCGGTGAGAATAACCCGGCTCTGAGGAAATCCGACCTCTTCAGGATTGATGATCTCGTATGTTAATCGATCTTTTAAGACACCATCCACATGGATTCCTGAGCTGTGGGCAAAGGCATTGCTTCCTACAATGGCCTTACTGCGTGGTATAGTCATTCCAAAGGCATAAGCCACCAGGTGGCTGGTCCGATACAGTTCTTTCGTTTGGATCGAATGGCTCAGTTGAAAGTGTTCCTTTCGGGTCAAAACACCCATGACTATCTCTTCCAAAGAAGCGTTGCCTGCCCTCTCACCTATTCCATTCATAGTACATTCCACTTGACGGGCACCATTCCGTATACCGGCCAGACTATTGGCCACAGCCAGCCCAAGATCATTATGGCAATGGACACTCACGATGGCCTGATGAATGTTGGGTACTTTCTGCTTTATCTGAGCAATCAAATCGCCATATAAATCGGGCATGGCATATCCCGTTGTGTCAGGGATATTTACCACCGAAGCTCCCGCTTCAATAACAGCCTGAAGAACAGTGAAGAGAAATTCCGGGTCAGTGCGTGTAGCATCCTCTGCATAAAATTCTACATCATCAGTATATTGCCCGGCATGTTTTACAGCCTCAACAGCCAGGCGAAGAACTTCATCTCGTGATTTATTCAGCTTTCGCTCCATGTGAAGATCTGAAGTTCCAATACCGGTATGAATTCGCTTTCGCTTCGCCTGGGATAAAGCCTCTGCACATCGATCGATATCTTCTTTGATAGCTCTGCTCAGGCCACAGATAACCGGCCCTTCGATTTCCTGGGAAATCAATTGGACGGCCTTAAAATCCTCAGGAGACGAGGCAGGGAATCCAACTTCTATGATATCTACCCTTAATCTGGCCAACTGCCGTGCCAGGTTCAGCTTTTCGAAAGCACTCAAGTGATTCCCCGCTGCTTGTTCACCATCCCTTAAGGTTGTGTCAAAAATGAATAATTTTTCCTTCGATTCCATAGTCTCATGTATCCCCTGTAATTTTGTTTTAAACCCCTTCTGGAAAAAAGATGTATAAAAGGATATTCTTTAGGAGCGTAAGCTAAGATGATTTGTGGTAAAAAGTAAGGCCATAAGAGCCTTAAAAATAATACAAAGTTTTAATCTTGTCAAATTAAAATTACATTTTTTTTATTTCTAGGATTAATAAATTATTAATATATCAATTTATAAAATATATTTTAAAATTAGTATAATTATCAAACTAAATACCTATTCTCCTTTATTTCAATCGACATAGAAGTCCATGCCCTTCGGAAAAATGTAATAAACTCACACGAAACGTTCATACCGTAAGATTTCCACATAAGGGGGATGAAATGAGGTGAGCCGGTTAAGATACACCTTCAGATAATTTACTGAAACCGAGTGCCAAGGCGGGAGAGACGGGTTTTCGCTGAATCAAAGAATGAGTAAAGGACGGGTACCACAACCAAGGTAAGGATCGTGGCTAAACTGAGACCGAAGACTACGGCTACAGCCATGGAGCGCCACCATTGGCTGGACTCACTTACCCAGGTGATCTGCCATTGGTGAAAGTCAAAAGCAACGCCGGTAATCATGGGGACCAAGCCAAGAATAGTGGTAATAGCCGTCAGGAATACCGGCCGAAGACGAGTACAGCCTGCGGCAACAATGGCTTCCCGCCGGTCCCACCCCCTCTGCCTCAGTTGATTTATGTAATCAATGAGAACGATGGCGTTATTGACCACCACGCCGGCCAGGGAGATAACTCCCACACCGGTCATGATAATGCCGAAGGAATACCGGAAAACACTGAGCCCCAGAAAGACGCCGCCAAGGGAAAGAATGACCGAGGTCATGATAATAAACGGCTGCGAGATAGAATTGAACTGGGTAACCAGGACAAGGAAAATCAGGAAAAGCGCAACCACAAAGGCCTTACTGAGAAAATCCTGAGCCTCCTGCTGAATTTCAAATTCACCGGTGAATCGTATCCGATAGCCGGGCGGCAAGGGGAAGTGGGCCAATAATTCCTCAGCCTGCCCGCGGGCTACCGGGCCGGGGATTTTCTCTTCATCAACGTTAGCCCGGATGGTTACTACCCGCTCATGGTCGACTCGGGAGATGCGGCCAACGCTTCCGGTATAATCTATGGCAGCTACTGTGGTTAACGGGATCAACTGACCGGTTGCATTGGTCAAAAGGAGCTGTTTCAAGACGTCAATTGATCTTCTCTCGCTTTCAGGTAATTGAATGGTAATGTCAAAATCTTCATCTGCCTCATAATAGGTGGAAACCTGCACACCGTTGAGGGCAGATTTTAAAGCGAATCCGATCAGATTGGTGGAGAGTCCCACCAGGGCAGCCTTTTGTCTGTCAACAGTCACCTGTATGGAAGGGGAGCCCTCTACATAATCATCTCGTATATCCTGGACAAAGGGAATCCTGGAAATTATCTCTCGAATCTGTTTGGCCAGGCGGCCTGAGATCCGGTAATCATCTCCAACGATTTCAATGTTTATAGGTGCTCCCGTAGGCGGGCCCTCTTGAGCTATATCTACGACAATTCTGGCCCCGGGAATATCCTGGACCCGCTGCCGGATCTGATCCACTGTCAGATAACTGGGAACAGGGCGTTCTTCCAGACTGACAAACTGTACTCCAACGTGGCTTGGAGTGTTCATGCTGAAGGCCATTCCCTCTTCCTCGGTGGCAGCCATACCCCGGCTGTAGATATACTCAATATTTGAAGATATATCACCAACCCGGGCCTCAATCCGCTTATTCAATCGATCAGCATAATCCAGATCAGCTCCCTCTGGCAAGTCAATGTTAATGTACAAAGACTTAGGATCAATATTCGGGAAAAACTCTATCGGCTTTTCCAGGCCGACCAGCAGCAGCCAAAGCTGCAGGAAGATGAAAAGAACGGCAAAACTGGCCATAATAACTGCCATTCGATGGTCCAAAGCCTTTCTCAAGACATATTGATAGGTTCGAAGAACCACTCCTTCAGGTACAACCGGACTTTCTCCGGCCAGTTGGATTTCCTCGGCACTGGCCGGCGGATCATCTTCCGGGTGATGAACCTTTCCTGCCTTCATGAACATACTGGCCAGAGCGGGATTGATAACCATGGCTACAAAGAGGCTGGAAAGAAGGGTGATGATGAGGGTTATGGGTAAATACTTCATGAATTCACCCATGATACCCGGCCAGAAAAGCATTGGGAAGAAAGCAGCCACCGTGGTCAGAGTAGATCCGATAACCGGGTAAGCTACTTCGCTGGTAGCCTTCATGGCCGCCTGCATCCGCGGAACACCCTGCTGCATATACCTGTAGACGTTCTCGATAATGACAATGGCATTGTCTACCAGCATTCCCAGGGCCAGGGTCAGGCTGAAGAGTACTACCATGTTGAGGGTAATGCCCAGGGCATGAAGGGTAATAAATGAAAGAAACATGGAGAAGGGAATGGCCAGGCCTACCATGACGGCATTCCGAAGCCCCATAAACAGGAGAATAACTGCCAGGACCAGGAGCAACCCGGAAAGCAGGTTATTTTCCAGGTCCGCTACCATGGCCCGGATATCTTCGGATTGGTCCATCAATTTGGTAATGGTTGTTCCTTTGGGCCAGGTCGGCTCTAATCTTTTGAGAAGGGCATCAATTTCATCGGCGATAACAATAATGTTTTCGCCTGATCGCTTCTTGATGGTAAGATTAACCGCCGATCTTCCATTGAGACGGGATCTGCTCGTCTGCTCCTTGAAGCCATCGATCACCCGGGCCACATCACGGAGGTAGACCGGGCTTCCATGACAGATTCCGACCACCAGGTTATTCATCTCTTCAGGAGTAGGAAATTCACCCGGAACCCGCAGTTGAAATCGACCGTCTCCCAGGCGGAACGTTCCACCTGAAACATTCTGGTTTTCACCTCCTATCACCTGCTGAAGGGCAGTGAGGGGAAGTCCGTAATAAGCCAATCGTTCCGGGCATAATTCAATCCTGATTTCCCTTTCCAATCCTCCACTGATTTCCGTCTCCAGCACACCAGGTATGGATTCAATGCTGTCTTTCAGGTCTTCCGCAATCTCCTTCAATCGTATCTCTCCAATGCTGCCGCTCAGAGAAAGAACGATAACCGGAAATTCTGATATATTTACTTCAAAAACAGTAGGATCCTCTTCCAGATCAGAGGGGAGATCTCCTCTGGCTGCATCTACCTTATCCCTTACCTTCTGCAGGACATCATCGATATCAGTGCCGGTGATAAATTCAATATTAATGGAGGATAAGCCTTCAGAGCTCATAGAGGTAATCTTTTTTACATCCTCTAAGCCCTTGAGCCGTTTTTCGATGGGGATGGTAATCGAGGTCTCAATATCTTCCGGAGAGACACCCCGGTAACTGGTGGAGACAAAAACATGGGGAATGGGAATGTCTGGAGCGCTTTCCCTGGGAAGAGCCAGGTAAGAGTAAATCCCCCCAATCAAAATGATCAGGGCCAGGACCATCACGCTGATCCTTTGGCGAATGGCGGTATCACTGATTATCACCTTTCAGTCTCCTCATCGGAAATCATATCCGGCCGGATCAGACGGACAAGATCTACAGCAACTCCTGTAAATCACGAGGATCCTGAACGATCTTCTGCACCGCTACCCTCTGCCCATCTTCAAGGCTCCTGTGGCCGACAATAATCACCTGCTCTCCCGGCTCCAACCCTTCAGTGACCTGTACCCGCCAGCCGTCCAAAATACCCAAAGCAATTTTCCGATAGCGGGCTGCGCCATCTTGCACAATGTAGACAAATCTCTCATCTCCCCGGGCAATGACTGCATAGAGAGGAATGGCTATAGCCCCCTCATACCGGTGCTTTATTAAATCGACCCGGGCGAACATCCCCGGACGTAACTGATTGGCGGGATTATCAACCGCTAACTTCATCGTATAAACTCTCCTGGAAGAATCAGGTTGACGAGAAAGGAAAATATTCCGGCCGAGGAACTTTTTTCCGCCTGCCGCAGCCACCTCAACGAAGGCCTCTTTGAGATCCTGGATGGCCCGAACATCTGCCTCGGGAATGCCAACTTCCACCTTGACCCTTCTGGTATCCAGAATTTGAGCAATAGGATCTGAGCGACTGACCAGCAGTCCCACTTTGGCCTCCAGCCGATTCATGAAACCGTCGATGGGGGCTGTTATAGTAGTCCTCTCCAAAGCCAGCCGGGCTGAGGCAAGGTTGGCTTCTGTTTCCTTGAGATGGGCCAGACTTGCATCCAACTGGGCCTGAGGGGCGGCCTTCATGGCCGACAGTTTCAAAAATCGGTCATATTCCAATTTAGCCAGGGTATAAGCCGCCTCTGCCTGAGTGAGCTGATTTTCATAGTCTCTCCGGTCAATACGCGCCAACACCTGACCCCTGGTAACCAAATCCCCCTCTTGAACCGGTACGTTGATGATCCGCCCATCTACTTCTGCTCTTACCAGAAGATCTTCCCAGGGAGATATCACGGCCGGCAAATTAAGGTGGTCCTCAAGAATTTCCCCCTGGAGTTCCTGAGTGATTACCTGAATGAGAGGCTGCTCTTCTTTCAAGCCCCTGGCCCGCTCTGCAGCCATACGCTTCCTCTTCTTTTGCA
The DNA here is from genome assembly GCA_049472445.1 of bacterium. GTDB lineage: Bacteria > SZUA-182 > SZUA-182 > DTGQ01 > DTGQ01 > JBLIRT01. Next base: position 4,141 of record JBLIRT010000093.1, on the reverse strand, counting down.
CCTTACTGCCAAGAAATATGACGAAGCCGGCCAGAATAATAACCGCCAGACCCGTAAGACTTTGCCTGAGAAACCTGGATAATCTCTCTTTGAACATTTTATTCCTTTGTAATTAAATATCCTTTTCCTCTCGTCAGATGAAGGAGACTATAAAGGATTTCTCTTTCCCTGTCAATGGCTGAGGCCCTTCATGACAGGGAATAAAATTTCAGATTCCCCCCTGTCATCCGGACGATAAAAAAGGTAAACCGAAAAGATTCTTCTCTTATGGAGAAAATATATGCAGGATCTTATGTGTTCAGATACATACACTCTGCAGGCCGTATTCAGCCTGGTGAAGGCTATGATCGAGGAAAAAGACCTCACAAGTCTCTTACGGCAGATTCATAATCAGACCAGGCAATTAATCCAGGTAGACCGATGTACGGTCTTTATCTATGACCGGGAAAAGGCTGAATTATGGAGCTGGGTCAATCCGGAATTGGAGATGCCGCAGATCCGGCTGTCACTCGGACAGGGCATTGCCGGACAGGCCGCGGCAACAAAAAAAAGTGTTATGATGAAACATGTGGCCTATTTCCATCTTTTTCATCCCGCCAATATTCTCGCTGTTCCTATGTTGTCCGCAGGATCAGATCTCGTCGGAGTTATTGAGGCCATAAATAAAAATGAGGGAGATTTTGACGATGGTGACAGCTCTCTCCTGATGACCTTCGCCTCTCTGGCTGCCACTGCTATTCGTGATGTTGAAAGGAATATCGAAAAGGAGAGATTTATAGAGAGTGTCGTTCGCTCTTTCGGCGAGACTATTGATGCACGCTCTGAATTTACTTCCGGGCATTCCCGGCGAGTAGCTGCCTACGCCCGGAATTTTGCCTCAGTTCTGGGATTGGACGAGAGGGAAACCAAAATTCTCTGTTATGCTGCCCTCTTACACGATATAGGAAAGATTGGCATTAAAGATTCAATCCTCAATAAGCCAGGACGACTGACGGAGGAGGAGTACCAGGATATCAAAAACCATGTATCCTACACCAGAAACATCCTCAATGCTATTAATTTCCCGGAAGATTTGAAGGAAATACCCCAGGTGGCCAGTTCCCATCACGAACAGATGAATGGAGGAGGATATCCCTCCGGTTTAAAGGGTCAGCAGATCCACAAATTATCCAAGATTCTCTCCATAATTGATGTCTATGAATCACTGACTGCTCGTGATCGGCCCTATCGTAAAGCCATGACCAGCCAGGATGCCCTGAAAGTCCTTTTACAGCAGCGTGAAACATGCTTTGATTCCCATCTGGTAGATGTATTTATCGAAAAAAATGTTTACCGGACGGAATTGAGAATGCATAAACGAGTAAATGTGGACCTGGCTATAGAGTATATCCTGGATATCGACGGATACATTAAAACCAAAGATATTGGAAAAGGGAGGGCTTTGAATATCAGCCAAGGCGGAATCCTCTTCTCTTCAGATATCATCTTTCCCATCAATAAGATCGTGGAACTGGTTGTTTATATTCCTGATGAGCGGATCGAAACCCTGGCCCAGGTAGCTCGATGTACTCAAATCTTACCCTCAAAGGGATTTCATGTCGGGCTCCGTTTCGTTAACCTCTCTACAAAGGATCAGCAAAGGCTGAAAAGGTATCTGCAAAACCTCTCTCCTTAAATCATCTCTCTCCTTAAGTAACTGGAATCGCAGAGAAATTTTCCTTTCCCTTCATGATGAAGGAAGTGTATCACCATGCCCATAAATATGGGTTTCAAAGGGAGCAAATTCATCGAATAAATTCCCCTGTTTCAGAACGATTTTTCTTTGTTCAAAAAGTACGCTCACCTGGCGCAGCTGTCCGGGTAAACCATCCATGCTCATCTGCACAGGATGCTCCGAGGTGTTAACCGTCAGGAGGAGAAAATGATCCCCTCTTTTCTTCAAGGCGAAATGGATGGCAGCCCTGCCTTCGGCATCAGCCTTATATGGGCTCAGAATAGCCAGACTCAAGGCAGGACTTTCCTTAGTCGGATTTACCTTGGGAATAGTGAGCCATGGATAGATGGCCTGAAGCTCACTGACGATCTTAGCCAGGTTTTTCCAATCAGTTTGACTGGACGAGGCATGAGGATAAGAGTAATAGAGAAGACCGGAAGCATCATGGATAAGTGACAGATAGGTGAGAGCCCTTAACTCATGATAGGTAGGAAAGCGCGGCCAACCGGAACCTTTATGTTCCGAGCCTCCAAAAGCCTGAACAACACTCCATACCCTCTGGGACCCCACTTGGCTGACAGCCTGATCCAGGCTGTCAGACAGCCAGGTTATAGGCATATGGGGAATGGGGTATTCATCCATGAAAAAGAGATTATTGACAGGCTGATAATTGGGAACCAGCCAGGCCCGATTCATGGCCATGCAGGTAGGATGGAGAGGATCGATCTGGTTAAGCTTTTTGATCAAAGGAGCAAAAGCATGTGGGCGAAAGGGTGAAAGCTCAGGTTCATCAGCTATATACCAGGAAAAAAGAGACGGGGATGAGGCAAAACGGCTCATGATGGAAATAATGCTGTTCGGATCGGAAACTCCAGAGCAGATGTTAAGAATGCATTTCATTCCCATATCAGAGGCAGCACGAACCAACTCTTCCTTCGGAGGTATGATGACCGTATTGAAACCAACCCTTTTAACCTCAACCAGAGACTCAAGACGAGAGAGGCCATACATGCCAATCGGAAAAAAATTCTCCTGCCCGCTGACGAATTCCATTCTCCTATCCATGAGTCTTTGTTCCTCAGGGGGAAGGGGAAAGGGATAATCTGAAAGAGGAATCAGTTCAGGCCCGGAGAACCAAAACTTTACCGGATAGCGGTTTTTAAATTTCAGAGTAGTCATCGGAGCTGCACTCCGGGAATTGAAGTATAATTCAAAGGGTTGCCAGCCACCGGACGTACAGTGATTATTCAAGAGAAGACCTTGGTTGAAGATTTCGACCTCGGGATAAATCTTGTTGATAAAGTTGTCTCTATAGGCGTAAAACCTTAATACATAATCCGTATCTGATCGAACTCCGGAAACCTGGCAAGACCACTCCCCTTCTCGATCCGTTCCTCCGATGATCCAGATTGCTTTCAATGAGGCGGAATTCGGAAAGAGCTCCCAGCCAAAGCGGCTTGGTTCCTGATCCGGAACATTTCCATGGCCGTGTCTCCAGAAATCAGGGAGATTATCCTTATCATGATCCAGAGTGAAATCTGTATTCGGGATAAGGGGAGTTGAAGCAGATATAAGACCAATGGGGAAATACCACAGACATAAAAAAACAAGGAAAAAGGCTCCTCTTTTTTTCATCACGTATCTCTCCCTATCTTAAGAGTCAATTTCTTCCATGGCCTTGTACCTTATCAAAGTATAAGGGAGAAAGCAACCATTCTGACGTGCTTTCACGATTAACAATGAAAGGAAAAAGGAATTTTTTACGACACATGGTAAGGTTTGTATATACGAGGATTACCGAAACATGATACAAGTCGATGATTTAAGTGTCCGGCTGGGTGGCAAGGTCATTTTAAAGCATGTCCACCTTCACATTCCCGCTGGGGAAACGCATGTTCTGTTCGGCCCGAACGGATCGGGGAAAACCACGCTTCTCATGGCCATCATGGGCTTTCCCGAGTATGAAATAATATCGGGGCGGATCATGTTCCAGGGGGAGGAGATCACACAACTTTCAATAGATGAGAGGGCCCGAAGGGGGATCGGTCTCTCCTTTCAACGGCCACCTACGATCAAAGGCTTAAAAACAAGGCATGTCCTGGAGATTTGTAATCGCAGCCATCGTGATCTTGGTCCCTTAATTGAAAAGTTCAATTTTCAGGATTTCCTCTCCCGCGATATTAACCAGGGATTTTCGGGGGGCGAGATTAAAAAATCAGAACTCCTGCAGCTTTTATCGCAAGGCCCTGAGCTCATTCTTCTGGATGAGCCGGAATCCGGAGTTGATTTAGAAAGTATTGCCACGATAGGCAATATCATAAACCAGTTGTTGGAAAAGGAATGGCAACTGGAGGCAGTGAAAAGCAAAAAGGAAATGCGCCAGGAGCGTCACGTGGCCGGTTTAATCATCACCCACACCGGTTACAT
>JBLIRT010000092.1:0-12148 GCA_049472445.1 bacterium | reverse complement strand
GCACAGCAACGGCTATTCTCTGGCCAGACGCATCCTGTTCGGCGAAAAAAAATATCAGGCGGATAGCTTCATTCCTGAATTGAATAAGACGCTGGGCGAGGAATTACTTACACCCACCACCATTTATGTGCCGGTCATCAAAGAACTGCTCCTCAATCAAAAGGTGCAGCTCAAGGCCCTTATCAACATCACCGGTGACGGTCTGCTCAACCTTCTACGCGTCAAGCCGAGCGCCACCTTCACCATTTCCTCTCTGCCTGATACGCCTCCTGTTTTCTCCCTTCTTCAGCAACTGGGGAATATTCCGGACGAAGAGATGTTCAGCGTTTTTAACATGGGGATCGGCTTCTGTATCCTGATTCATCCTGATGATTTCGATGAGGTCAGGGCTGTCTGCCATCGATTCGGTATTCCCTGCTTTCTACTCGGCCGGGTTACCCTTTCTTCCGAAAGAGTAGTCCATGTTGTTGCCAAAGGGCTCAAGGGAGTCGGCCGGACCTTCTACAAGACCTGAATCAGAAAGGGCTCTTGAATCCCAGGCAGAAAAGGGAGTAGGCAGGTCCCGGAGTAAGAACCTGCCTACTGAAGAAGAAGAGGATTGTATAATATAATTCTATATCATAAAGACACAATATAGTCAAGTAAAGTTTTATCGTCAACTCCTTCTTTTTTAAAAAAGCTGTTGAGCTTCTCCCTTCAAAAATTCCCGATAGACAGATAAGGATGCTCAATTCCCCCTTTCTCTGGGTCAAAGGCTCTGATCTGGACGGGAAAGAAGGAATCAGCTTGAGGCAAAACGTAAGGAGTGGACCATGATAAAAAAATTTCAGCACCGGCTCATAGGATCGCTCACCCTCTTCCTTTTCCTCTGGGTGTCTATGGCCGTTATGACTTATACCTGTACCTGTCAGGCGGGGCAGGAGTATGATCTTATCGCTTTTATGAATGAATGCCAGAAGATGTCAGGTGATCCGGGCCTCATAGCCATTGTTCAATGGATCCCCGACGAGTGGTGGCAAATAACCCTGGAGCGGGCTGAGGTTCCGCCATCTCGCATCAAGGAGGTTCTGGCCCTCTTCGATCCCTACCTCACCTTCATTGTTATCCATGGAAAGGTTTCCTCGAACGGAGTGCCCCTCTTCACCGATGAATCAGTCATCAGGCAGCACCTCCGACTCAAGGATATGGCAGGAGGATTATACAGACCCATTAATGATGAAGATATTTCATCAGGGGTCAGGAATGCCATAATTATGATCAAACCCCTTTTCTCAAACATGCTCGGCCGGATGGGTGAAAATATGAATTTCTTCTTCTTTTCCAGTCATGGTCAAAAGGGAGAGAGAATCTGCCAGGCCGGCCGCGAGGGGAGTTTTTCCATAAGCCTCAGCGGCATACCGGAAGCCAAAGACCAGATCTTTGCCTGGACATTGCCTCTGAATTCCCTGTTACCCTTAAAGGTCTGCCCGAAATGCGGACGCGAGGCCCAGGGCTCATGGAAATACTGCCCCTTTTGCGGATTATCTCTTCCTTCAAGGCCGCGGAAGGTTGAACAAAAAGCCCCTTGAAAACAGAACCGGATTAGGGTATAGTATTGCCTGGGAATGGATGGGGCACTGGTGGCCTCCCTGGACTTCAAATCCAGTGGCAGATCCTAACAAGACCTGCGGTGGGTTCGATTCCCATGCATTCCCGCCATGTTTCCTCATCACCTTTCACCTTGGCCTCTCTTCCATGGATGCGAAAAAAATAAAACACTTCGAGCCAAAAGAAAAAAAAGGACTGATTGTGGTTTTAACCGGGCACGGGAAGGGAAAAACCACATCAGCCCTGGGCATGGCCCTCAGGGCAGTAGGGCATAACCTGCGGGTGTGTATCATCTGCTTCATGAAGGGTGATCTCTACAGCGGAGAGATTGACGGTCTCAAAAAACTGGCCCCGCAGGTTGAGTATCATCTTACCGGCAGGGGATTCTGCGGCCTCGGTGGTAATCCTTACCCTTACCGGGAGCACAGGGCGAATGCCCAGCAAGCCATGGAACTGGCCGGGGAAAAAACCCGGTCAGGAGATTTTGATCTCATCATCCTCGATGAAATTAACAATGCCCTGGCCCTGAAACTGGTCGACCTCCCTCAGGTACTTGATCTGATCGATCGGAAACCTCCCCTCATGCATTATGTTCTGACCGGAAGGGATGCCCATCCCGAGGTAATCAGGCGGGCTCATATCGCTACCGAGATGAAGGAAATCAAGCATGCCTACCGCCAGGGTCTTGAGCCCCAGCCGGGAATAGATTATTAAACACCGCAGGCAAGTCGATCTCTCAGCCGGGAAGGACGGGTAAATGCCGGCAAGCTGCCGATATCATCAGGTGAAACCCTTTGGGCCAGCCAGACCGGCCCAGGGGAAGATGAACATCCTGCTCTCTCTCCCGGCAGGAGAGAATTGGAGCCAGGACTCTGTTTAAGGTGATAAAGGCGGATTTTAGCTTGAGGAGATGGTTCCCATGGAAAAAACACGCATGAATACTGAGATTACCATACCTGCCGGACCGGTGAGCCTCGGTGCAACCCTGGATATCCCGGAAAGGGCATCCGGTATGGTCGTCTTTGCTCACGGCAGCGGCAGCAGCCGGTTCAGCCCCCGGAATACCTATGTGGCCGGAATACTCCGGAAGGAGGGAATGGGCACCCTCCTGTTCGACCTACTGACCGAGCAGGAAGATGCTTCTTACGAGAATCGCTTTAACCTTGACCTTTTGAGCCAGCGGTTGATCATGGCCACCGAGTGGCTGAAAACCCGATCTGAGGCCAGGGGCCTGAAAGTCGGTCTTTTCGGCGCCAGCACGGGAGCGGCGGCGGCTTTGATAGCGGCAGCCACTCCCGGCACCGGTATTGCCGCAGTTGTCTCCAGAGGTGGCCGGCCGGATATGGCTTCTCAGGTGTTGCCGGAGGTTAAGGCGCCCACCCTGCTCATTGTCGGCGGCCATGATAAGGTCGTCCTTTCGATGAATCAGCAGGCCTATGCTCAACTCGGGGGAGAGAAGGATCTGGCCGTTGTTCCGGGCGCATCTCATCTCTTCGAGGAGCCGGGCAAGCTGGAAGAGGTGGCGGCCCTTGCCGCTCAATGGTTTAAACGCTACCTGACTGGCGGCCAAAGGTAAACATGTTCATGATAGAGGGCGTTCTTATCCGATGAGCTTTCCGGATAAGAACGCCTGCTTCTGTAGAAAGATCGGCCCGACTTTAGGCCGGACTGGTCTCTGATTTTCCCCCAGTACCTATTCCACCCTCAGTTCCTTGGAATTTTTCCAGAGGCCGTGGATATTGCAATACGATGAAGCATAGATCACCCCGGGCTTTTCCGTTTTAAAATAGCAGGTCACTCCGTGGTGAGTGTAAACGGTGCTCGTATTGGGACCCTCAGTCGAGGCTCCATGAGCAGTAAATTCAAAATTCCCTACCTGGTAGGGAAACTTCTCGTTTTGCGGGAGGAAATACACCTTGATCCAGGCAATATGATGCTCTGTCGTGTTGGGATGGGCGATTTCCTTGCCGATAGTCACCGTCACCTGAAAATACTCCCCTTTCCTTATGGTATCAGGGGCCTCGATCATGGGTACATGTTTCTCATGTCTCCAATCCGCGGTTTGAAACAGTTCCTGAAAATCTCTCATAGTCCCTATCTCCTTTCTTGATCAAAAACCTCCTTGCATGTCCCTTTAACAGCCTGAGATAAAAAATTTTTCGGCCTGATGGATGGTTTTTTACTACTTTAGACTCGACGAGAGGTTAAATATCCCCTGACATCCGATCTTAAGAAGATGGAGCAGGAAAAAATGGAATATCTTGAAGAAGGGACAGCCACGATCTATAATAAAACAAGGGGGTGATGCTATGAGTATGACAGGCCTTGATGTTTTCGACAGTACGGTCCAGAAGTCAAACCTCTGGCTCAAGGAACTTATGGAAGAGATGGGGTGGGCAGACCGGCATAAAGCCTATCTTGCCCTGCGCGCCGTGCTTCATGCACTTCGCGACCGCCTCTTCATGGAAGAGGCGGTAGAGCTGGCCGCCCAGTTTCCAATGCTGATTCGCGGCATGTACTTTGATAATTGGGAACCTTCAAAGACACCGGTGAAAAAACGGCATAAAGAAGAATTTCTGGCTGGTATCCTCCACTATTTTGAAACTGATCCTGAGGCCGATCCCGAACAGATCGCCCGCGCCGTCTTCAGGATCCTCTCCCGGAGAATCTCCAAGGGTGAAATCAATGACGTGAAGGCCCTTTTGCCGAAAAGTTTACAGGAACTATGGCCTGAACTGACGACTATGAGAGGCTGACTCCCCGGGTGTGGGTCAAGATGATCCACACCCGGACCTTTTTTCCCCGGAAGATATCATGTACCTTCATGAGCAGGAAAGAAGGCATCCTTCGTCCGGAATGTATGAGGGGGAAGGGATGAGATTCCCTGAGAGGATGGTGACCGGTGCCGGGTCTGAAAAAGAGACTGCATGATTTCATTATCAGGGAGTTATGGGAAAAGGATATACCTGCCCTGAGAAAAGACCGGGCCCTGGTGATCAAATTTTTTCGGCTGGTGTACATAACCATCCGGGAATTCTCTGAACCTCAGCTCAATCTCAGGGCCAGCAGCCTGGTCTATACGACTTTTCTGTCAATGGTGCCCTTCCTGGCGGTCAGTTTTTCAGTCCTCAAAGCCTTTGGTATCCATAGCCTCATAGAGCCCGTTCTCTCCAGATTTCTCACGCCCTTCGGCCCGGCAGGCCGGGATATAGCCCAAAGAATCATTGGCTTTGTCGGCAATATCGATGCCGGGGTCCTTGGCTCTTTAGGATTGGTCACCCTGCTTTATACGGTCATCAGCCTTATCCAGAAGGTGGAGGCTGCCTTTAATTATACCTGGAAGGTCAGGAAGGGCAGGAGTTTTACGAGAAGGTTCAGCGATTACATCAGTGTTATTCTCGTCGGCCCGGTTCTTATCTTTTCGGCTCTGGGGATCACGGCCTCAATCACCAATATCACGGTGGTTCAGAAGATATTGTCACTGGAGCCATTCGGCCTGGCCATTTACCTGGCGGGTAAATTGATTCCCTATGTTCTTATTTTTCTGGCTTTCACCTTTTTCTATATCTTCATTCCCAATACCAGGGTAAGGCTCGGTTCCGCTCTGGCCGGAGGACTCCTGGCCAGTGTGCTCTGGGCTGTCACGGGCCGGATTTTTGCCTCTTTTGCGGTCTCCTCAACCAGATATGCAGCTATTTATTCGGGCTTTGCCATACTGATTGTCTTTATGATCTGGATATATCTGAACTGGCTGATCCTGCTCGTAGGCTCAAAAATTTCCTTCTATTATCAATATCCCATGTTTTTTCCCTCCGGAAAGGATACCTTCCCCTTAAGCACCAGACTTAAGGAAGGGTTTGCCCTTCTCATTCTGTCTCTTGTCGGCCGCCACTATTACTGTAACCAGCCCCCCTGGGACTTCACCTCTCTCCAGGATCACCTCGGGCTGCCTGTCGATCCCCTTCAAGGTATTCTGGCCTTATTGGAACATGAAGGCTATCTCATCGAGACCGGGACCGAATCACCGGCTTATGTGCCGGCCAGGGATATGGAAACGATGCCATTGAAAGAGATACTTCATTCCATACGGACGGATGAGGAGAAGTCACCCCATTTCCCGGAGAAGGGATTTCGCTTCCCCCCGGAAGTTGAAGAGATCATGAAGGGTATGGAAGATGCCCTGGATACCAGTCTTGGAGATAAGACCCTGAGGGACCTGGTCCTCTCATCCTTCAGGAAAGAACAGGGTTAAAAAACAAAACACCGTAAGAGAAGCTCACCTGAACCGGTCTATTGTATGTCAAGTCCAATCACCATACTTGATCACCTAAACCAACCGAAATGTTTGATCACCAATCCTCCAGCCATCGGGGGGAACTCCTGCCCCCTGATGGCTCTTCTGTCTGAAAATGCCCTCACCCCGATCCCGACCCCATAAAGGTGGACCCATCAAGGGTGACAAGATTCAAGACCTGACCCCATAAACATAAAGGTGACCCATAAAGGTAAAAATGAAGGGGCAAGCACCGGCGGCGCCCGCCCCTTATGTGAACACTCCTTACCTCACTAAATTATCGGCAGAGTGGGAACGAGGGTCGTTGATGCGCCCAGGCTAAGGTCGAACGTACCATAATCCACCTTGGTGTAAAGCTGATCAGCAATATAAAAGTCTCCAGTCATGGTTGTATCACTGGTCATGACACAGTTGAGGGTAACCACCCAGGTTATCAAATTAAGCACATCATACCAGGTACCAGTCAGGGTGAAACTGCCGATCCCGGTATCTATACCGGTCACATCAACAGGCGGTATCTTGAACTGGTTCAGGATCAGGGTGGCCGTTCCGGCCAGGGCACCGGTGAGGGGATCCTCAACCAGGTTAAGAGTCATCGGTCCACCCTTCAGCTTTAAGTAGCTGAGCCAGATGCCGCTCCAATACCCTGCCTGTTCGGCAATAACCGCAGCGGGAGCGGCACTTGGAACAACCGGAGCGGCAACCGTGGCCGCCGGCGACAGGGTTGCAGTATCAATCACACCGAGACCCAGCAGGCTGCCAAGGCCGCCAAGACCGGAGAGTCCTCCAAGACCGTACATCCCGAGGCCACCCAGGCCGTACATCCCGAGGCCGCCAAGTCCATACATGCCGAGACCACCTAAACCGTACATGCCAAGACCGCCCAGGCCATACATCCCGAGACCGTACATCCCGCCATACATCCCGAGGCCGCCATACAATCCACCTAAACCATAGAGCCCGCCGAAGCCGCCGTATAAACCTCCATAATAGGCCTCACTCTGCCTGGCCTGCCCCAAAAGGAAAATGAAACTCACCAGAACCATAACTGCTACCAAAGAAATGCGTTTTCTCCAATCAATTCCCTTCATTTTATTCCCTTCAACTCTCGTTGTCTCTTCGATTCGGTTTCTAAAAAAAGACTGGAGGTAACCTTGATTACCTTCTCTCCACTCGCTTCAATGTCTCTGTTTCCCTTCCTCTTCACCTCCTTACCATATTTACATAGACAGCCCGATATATACATAGACAGCCCGAAAAATGAGACTAAGACATTATTCCAGTTTTCGCCAGGGATCGGATGAATGTAAAGCTTTCACTCGTGCGGGAAACGGGTCACCTCAGGCCGGCTTCACAGTTTTCGCATGTCTTAAGCTTTTATAAGATGGAAAATGTCAATCTGGATTGTAAGGTATCCTTTTAAAATAATGGTTTCTTCTCTTCCTTTCCTAACCTCACTGCGTAAGATCTATACTCCTTAAGCAAGGAAGATACCAGAGGCGAACAAAGGGAGAGCGGGAGAGTGGAAAACAGTTTGATAAATCGAGTGCTTTTGTTTTTTTGGAGGGCTTTTTCCCCCCCATCTTCACGGAGTCAAGACCTGCTTTTCTCCACCCGAAAGGAGGAGATCGAGCCTATCAAGAGCCGCCTCAGCAGGCTCCTACGGAAAGGAATACAGCCGGATTTCAATATCTTGATGAGGGTGGCCACGGAAATAAGCCTGATGGGGAGGGTGAATAAATTTTATGACTACAGGTCCATAATGATTATGGAGGGACATGGGCAAGGACAAGTCTTTGATTTATATTACAACTGGAGGTTCACCTTCTGGAGCCTTCTTGAATTGGCCACCACATTGATCGAGCTGAAGGCCATGGCCGCCTCGGCCAGCACCGGGTGCATCAGGCCTAAAACAGCCAGAGGAATCATGACCAGGTTATAAAAGAAAGCCCAGAAGAGGTTTTGTCTGATCTTCCGGAAGGTAGCCCGACTCAGCTTTATGGCCTTGACTACGGCAGACAGGTCACCCTTGACCAGGATAATATCTCCTGACTCTATGGCCACATCAGTACCCGTACCAATGGCCAGACCCACTTGGGCCTGGGTCAGAGCCGGGGCATCATTGATGCCGTCGCCGACCATGGCTACTATCCTGCCCTGCTCCTGAAGACGTTTGATCTCTCCGGCCTTATCTTCCGGCATGACCTGGCTGATCACCCGCTCTATCCCAACCTCGCGGGCAATGGCCCTGGCCACCTGCTCATGGTCGCCGGTCATCATGACCGGCTCAAGGCCGAAGGACTTGAGAGCGGCAATCGCACCTCTGCTGTCCTCCTTGATCGTATCAGCTATGGCCATAATTCCGGCCGGCTTACCATCGATGGAGACCAGTATGGCTGTTTGGGCCCGTTCCTCAAAAGCTGAAAGTCTTTCCTGAACTGCCTGGTCGAGCTTTAGGCCCGATTCATCCATGAATCTGCGGGTACCGACCAGAACCTCTCTTCCCTCGACTTCGGCCTTTATTCCCCGACCGGTAACCGCGGAAAAATTCTGCGGATGAGCCGCGCATATTCCCAGGGACCTGGCATGCTCAACAATAGCCCGGCCCAGAGGATGCTCCGACCCACTCTCGGCTGAAGCGGCCAGAGAGGCAACCTCCTCGCTCGAAAAGCCGGAAAGCGTCATCAAGGCAGTAACACCGGGCTTTCCCTCGGTGATGGTGCCCGTCTTATCCAGAACAATGGTGGTTATTTCCCTCATGAGCTGGATAGCCGTACCCCTTCGAATCAGGATGCCGCTCTCGGCTCCCTTGCCGGAGCCAACCATCAGGGCTGTGGGCGTGGCCAAGCCAAGGGCGCACGGGCAGGCAATGACCAGAACAGCCAGGGCCGCGAAAAAGGCGAGGCCTGCCGGGCCCATATCCGGATTAACCCAGGGGATGAATCGCGATGACCATACAGCCAGATGGCCAAAAAAGGCGGGGAAGAGAAGCCAGGCACCAAGCGTCAGCAGGGCCAGGCCGATGATTACGGGCACAAAGAGACCCGTGACCCTGTCGGCCAACTCCTGAATCGGCACCTTGGAGCTCTGGGCTTCCTGGACCAGCCTGATCACCTGACTCAGGAAGGTTTCCCGGCCAACCCTGGTCACGCGGGCCTTGAGCAGCCCATCCTTATTAATCGTAGCACCGATAACCTCATCACCTTCCGACTTTTCCACAGGCATGGATTCACCCGTAGCCAGGGATTCGTCAACACTGCTGTGGCCGCTTACCACAACACCATCGGTGGGAATCTTCTCTCCAGGCCGAATGACCATGAGATCACCCGGCTTCAGGAGGTCAACCGCAACCCTTATCTCCTCCCCATTCCGCTCAATGGCAGCCTCTTTGGCCTCCAGGGTCAGCAGCCTCTTTATGGCCTGTGAGGCACGTCCTCTGGCCTTCATCTCCACATATCTTCCGGTGAGGTGAATAGCCATGATCATGCCCGCAATACCGGCAAAGCTATGGAAGGGGGAGCCAAGGCCAAACTGGTGAAGGAGCGAAACCAGGCCGGTGATCAGGGAGGCCAGAGTCCCCATGGCAATAAGGACGTCCATTTGAGGCGACAGATGAATGGCAGATTTCCAGGCACTTTTGAGGGTATCCAGGCCGGGATAAAAGATGACCGCCGAAGACAGGACAATCATACCGATCTGGTATCCTATCCGGCCGAGAAAGGTGTATCCGAAAAGCATTTCAGGGATCATCCACAGAATAATCGGTATGGTCACTGCCCAGGCCCACCACATCTTTTGCCGGGCGGCTTTAACCTTCCGCTGATCCCTGTCCTCTTCAGATTCGACTCCGGCCTCGGCCCTGAGAATCTCAGGCCGGCCGGTTTCATCACGGATAACTCGATAGCCGAGGTTATCGACAGCCGCAGCCAGATCATCCAGGCTTACCAGGGCCGGATCATAGATGACCCGGGCTGTCTCGGCAGACAGGCTTACGGATGCCTCTTCCACGCCGTTGATCCTGGAAAGTGCCTTTTCCACGGAAGCAACACAGCCGGCGCAATGCATCCCCTCTATTTTCAGGCTCGTCTTCCGGTCAGCCATGATCTTTCTCCCTCTTCCCTGCCCTCGATTTTCAAAACAGGCGGGAAGGTAAAACGGAAAGTTCGTATCTCCTGCTTATCTTAAAAGTCATTTCTTTTCATGGACTTCTTAGGGTCTCAGGTATATTTTACAAAAAATTCATGCATATGTCATCCCCTCTCCTTTGTACCAATCCTTATGGGAATGGCTGTTATAGACCTTACGTTTGCATTGTTTCTTAATATCGAGGGATTCCGTATTGCTCCGGCCATATAAGCGCGTTCCCGGCCCAATGGATTATTTCTCAATACTGAGGGATTCGTATAAGGAATCAAAAAAGGCATTTCCTTGTTCAATGATCTTCCCGGCATCCTCTGTTTCAGCCATAATTTTACAAACCGCTTCACGCACTTTGATCGTCTCAGGTATGACCTTTTTCTCCCAAATGTTTATTTCAATATCATGGATAATTCTACCGATATAAATCAATCTTTCATCAGTAAGCTTATAATGGCTCAATAATGATTCATAGGTAGACATTTGAGCATATCTTCTGAATTTGGCATCCGGAATATCAAAAGGGATACCTTCATCTATAACTCACCCACTGGGAAAAATTTAATAACAGCCTCAGGATGAATAAAACGCTGTATGAGCCAAATTGAGGCGCACTTATCCGGCTCGAATCCTGCCCAGGTCGAAAAAACAGGCGACTGTTCTTTTTTCTCTACTTTCTGGGCCAAGGCCACTTGAGACTTTGTAGCCAGAAGAAGTGTAAGCACACACCCAAGGGTTACAATTTGTATTAATTTTTTCACCTTACTCATACTAACCTTAATTTCCTTACCTCTGCCTGTAAAAATTGTCTCACAAAATTATTCTCAGGATTATGAATGACTTCTTCCCTATCTCCAATCTGTTGGATACTCCCTTTTTTCATTATAGCCAGCCTGTCAGCAAAGGATAAAGCCACACCAAGGTTATGCGTTACATATATTATAGATGTATTATATACTTTTTGCAATTTATCTATTATCTGCTGAATATCCTCTATAAGTAAGGGATCAAGATGAGAAAACGGCTCATCCATGAAAAGGTACTTCGGCTGGTTAATAATAGACCGGGCTATAGCCAGTCTCTGCTGTTCTCCTCCTGAAAGCTCACTTGGATATCGGGCAGAATGGGATCCCAAGTGCACCCATTCAAGCACCTTGTCAGCCATCTCTCTGACACGCTTTTTGGGCAATCCATTTCCAGAGATAACGAACTCGACGTTTTGCCTTACACTCATGTGCGGCCATAAAGCGAGATCCTGAAAAATAAGTGAAATCTGCCTCTTTGAAGGTGGTTTCACTATATCAGGGGTGCTCACTTGTTCCCCGTCAATGATAATGTTACCTTCATCAGGCCTTTCCAGGCCGGCTATGAGCCTCAACAGTGTGGTCTTACCCGAGCCCGAAGGTCCTAATATGCCAAGTATTTCATTTTGGCTGACTTCAAGGCTCACTCTGTTAACAGCCATCGTTTTTCCATATTTCTTGGTAATTTTCTCAATCTTCAACATCTTACTTTTAGCCTGCTCCATGCTTTCAGACGTTGTTCTTAACTCCCACAAACTTGTAAATTTTTAAAAAAAGGGCTGAAAAGACAACGATAAAACCGATCAGCATCAATGATAACGCTGCTACCATGTGCTCTGCCCCATAATGCATAAGGTTATAAATTTTAAGAGGAAGGGTGGATTTCCCTGGGAGGATAATGAGTAAAGTAGTGGATAACTCCCCTAAAGAAAGGATAAAAATAATGAAAAAGCCAGCCATCAATCCAGGCTTGCAAAGTGGCATCATAATTTTTCTTACCACTCTACTCCAGCGGAGAGTACATAAGATGCCGGCTTCCTCGAAGTGTGCCGGTATTTGTTTCAGATTGGCCCCTACAGACCAGAAACCAAAGGGAATAAATCTGGATATATACCCAAAGATGATAATTACGGAACTCCGATAAATAATATTTGTCCAGGAATGATTCCATGAGCCTGTCCCAAATTAGAGGATTAGGAGATTTATCCAGAACATGCAAAGTGCAATAAGAATAAAACCTTTCCAATATTTATTTTTTCGTTCCCATCGAACAACCAGCCTTCTGAATTTTCGCTGGAGCCATGAGAAAGCCCTCTCCCCTTTCCAT
>JBLIRT010000091.1:0-12274 GCA_049472445.1 bacterium | reverse complement strand
GGGGAAATCATTGAAGGAAGAGTTATCCGGCGGATCAAGGGTGGGTTGACTGTGGATATTGGAATCCCTGGGTTCTTACCGGGATCACAGATTGATATTAAGCCGATTAAAGATCTCGATTCGCTGGTAGGTCAAATGATCAAGATGAAAATCATCAAGATCAATAAGAAGCGTGGGAATATTGTCCTGTCACGAAGGTCACTTCTGGAAGAGGAAAGAGAAAAGAAGAGAAAGATCGCTCTTGAGACTATTGAAGAGGGGAAACTGGTTAAGGGGATTGTGAAAAACATCACTGAATATGGGGCTTTCATTGATCTGGGTGGCATTGACGGATTGCTCCATGTCACTGATATGTCATGGGGAAGAGTCCGTCACCCCTCTGAAATGTTTGTCATAGGTGATGAAGTCGAGGTTATGGTCTTGAAGTTTGATCGGGAAAATGAACGGGTTTCCCTCGGTTTGAAACAAAAAACCCCTGATCCATGGGAAAAAGTAGATGAGAAGTATGTAATCGGCAGCCGTGTCCGCGGGAAAGTAGTGAGTTTGACTGATTACGGTGCTTTCGTCGAATTGGAAGAAGGGGTTGAGGGCCTTATTCACGTATCCGAGATGTCCTGGACCAGGAAGATCCGGCATCCATCCCGTGTGGTCGCTATCGGCGAGATTGTTGAAGTTATTGTCCTCGACATTGATAAGGACAACAAACGAATCTCCCTGGGCATGAAGCAGACCGAACCTAATCCCTGGCTCATTGTCGAAAGCAAATATCAGGTTGGATCAAAGATTCTCGGACGGGTGAGAAATATAACTGATTTTGGTGCTTTCGTAGAATTAGAAGAGGGGGTTGACGGTCTCATCCATATCTCCGATCTTTCCTGGACTCAGCGGATCAAGCACCCCTCAGAGGTATTGAAAAAAGGAGAGAAGGTCGAAGCGGTAATTTTAAGCATTGATACGAAAAGTGAGAGACTTTCCCTCGGCATTAAACAGTTGCAACCCGATCCCTGGTCCAAGGTGGAAAGCAAATACCCCGTGGGTACCCTGACTCAATGTAAAGTGATCCGGCTGACTGACAGTGGCGCCATAGCTGAATTGGAAGAAGGCATAGATGGCTTTATTCATTTAAGCGAAATGGGCAAAGATATCCAAGTGAGTGAGCCCGGCAAAGTCCTTTCGGTAGGGGATGAAATCATGGTCAAAATTATCCGGGTGGATGTAGACGCCAGGAAAATCGGGCTCAGCATCAAAGGATATGAAGAAGCCATGGCCAGTTCCGACCTTGAGGAATACCGGAAAACCCAGGGATCCGAAGGCATCAATAGGATCAGTGGGCTTGAGGAACTCAGTACCTCATCCTCAGACACAGACATCGATGAGCCATCAGAAGGAGTATCTTCGTCAGAAGAGTCTTCCCAATCCGAGGATGAGCCTTCCTCTGAAGAGGAATCTTCTGAAAATCGATAATGTCCTGTTCGAATCTGAACAGGTTCCGGCCACCTTCCACCTGTGGTGAGGACCAAATCCCGGTGAAATCGGGAATGATGCTGAATGCAGATATTCCCCACGGTAGTTTCAGCAGCCTGCCGATCCCTCTTTCAAAGGCCTCTGAACAGGTTGACGTTATTATCCATATAGGGGGTCCCGACTGCCTGAACGTCCAGAGGGATCTTTCTCCTCCTGCGATGGGAAATTCAAGATGAAAAAGGATTTAACAGCCTCTATTGTACATGCCTTAACAACTCTTGCGGAAAAAGGGATTGTACCATCGACTGTCTCCTTTCCGTCGATTTATTATGAGACGCCCAAGGATCCTAAGTTTGGCGACTTATCGACCAATATTGCCTTTCTGCTGGCCACGTCTCTGAAAATCTCACCAAAAAAATTGGCTAAGCATATTGTCCAAAGTGTAACCGCCTGGCCTCAGGATATAGAAAAAGTTGAAATCGCAGGGAATGGGTTTATCAACTTTTTCATCAAACCGCAGTTTTGGCACGCCACCTTAAAGCAAATTCAGGAGAATCCGGCCGAATTCTGCTCACCTTCGCTTGGCCACGGTGAGCGGGTGAACATCGAATTCGTCAGTGCTAATCCAACCGGCCCCCTCCACGTTGGCCACGGCCGTTGTGCAGTAGTTGGGGATGCTTTGGCCCGGCTTCTCGAAAAGGTCGGATATCACGTAACGCGGGAATATTATATTAATGATGCCGGCCGACAGATGGATATCTTGGGGAAATCTGTTCTTCTGCGCTACTATCAGGAGTTGGGGAAGGATATCCCCTTTCTGGAAGAGGGATATCAGGGAGAGTATATCCGAGATATTGCCATCTCTCTTATCAAGGGCAAGGGAGATTTCTATCTCACCTTACCTGAGGAAGAAGTCATTCCCATGTTCACCAATCTGGCAGCAGATACCATCCTGGAGCAGATCAAGGAGGATCTGAAACTATCCAGAGTTCACTTTGACCTCTGGTTCAGTGAAAAAACCCTCCACGAGACCAAAATCTTGGAAAGGGCTATCCGCTCCCTCCGGGAGAGCGGATGGATTTATGAGAAGGATGGCGCTCTCTGGATGAAGACAACCGCAGTAGGTGATGAAAAGGACCGGGTAGTGATCCGATCATCCGGCGAACCGACCTATTATGCTTCTGATATCGCCTATCACCTCAATAAATTTGAAAGAGGATATTCCCGGATTATCGATATCTGGGGAGCCGACCACCACGGATATGTGGACCGCATCAGGTCAGTGGCCAGGGCACTCTCTTTCCCGGAGGGAGACCTCTCCATTCTCCTGGTCCAGCTCGTCCGGCTGCTCCATGGGAAGGTGGTAGTTCAAATGTCTACCCGGAAAGCTACCTTTACTACCCTTTCGGAAGTTCTTGAGGAGGTTGGTGTGGATGCGGCCCGATTCTTCTTTCTCTTGCGAAGATATGACACCCATCTGGATTTTGATCTCGATCTGGCTAAAAAGCAATCCAGTGAGAATCCGGTATACTACACTCAATACGCTCACGCACGAATCTGCAGTATCTTCAGGGAACTGGAGAAAAGGGACATCTCTCTGCCCCCCCCTGATCTGTCACGCTTGAATACTGCGGAAGAAATACAGTTGATTCAGAAATTGTCTCTCTATCCCCAAGTCATTTCTGAAGCCGCCCAGACCCTTGAACCTCATCGGCTCACCTTCTACCTGATTGAATTAGCTACCCTTTTTCATAAATATTACAACCTGCACAAGGTAATTTCAGAGGATGTAGAGCTGGCCTCATCCCGCCTTTACCTGGTTTCAGCCATACGGATCATTATAGCCGACGGGCTGCAGCTGCTTGGGGTATCAACTCCGGAAACCATGTGAGCCATGAATCGTGGTAGGGCTTCCCATAGAAAAAAAGGAGCGACCTTTAAGGTCGATATCCCCTTCATTCTCCTAACGTCGGGTATTTCTCTCCTCGCCTTTGCAGCTGGTATTTTCCTTGGGAAAAAATTAACACCTCAGGATAGAGTCCAGGATTTGGCCAGGCGAGTAAAGGAGACCAACTCTCAGGATACATTTACCTTTTTTTATACCCTCCCTAAAAAAGAACCGAAGGAGCTTGCCCATCGAAATTCCTTTCATCAGCCGGCCCCACCAACCAGGACCGAAGCTCAAAAGGTACCCCCAATCTCCACCAAAACAGAAGGACGGAAACCTGCTGAGATAGTTACCAGGAAAGAGCCTCCTCTCCAGCCCCCGACAACCATCCCTCCTGTCCCTTCCGAGGGAGGAAAATATATGGTGCAGGTAGCTTCCTTCAGGTCACCAGGCGAGGCGGAAAAGTTAAGACAGCTCCTGAAAAAGGAAGGGTACTCAGTTCATGTAATCAAAGCGGATCTGGGAGGGGGGAAGGGCCTATGGTACCGCGTACGAGTCGGCTCCTTTGCCTCAGGCCGGGAGGCTGAAAAGCAGATTCCCATCTTACAGAAAAAGGTTGGATTAAAAGGTTTTATTACCAGACCGGGGTCATGATCAGAGGTCAAGGCAGAAATGAATCTTTTCCTCTTTCCATCCAAAGCAGCTCATTCATTATCCGGGGGCAGGCTGAAAACGCGGCGGAGTATCCTTCCGACTATTCAGCCCTTTCCAGCACGATCTTATGATTAATGAGTGATATCTTTTTTATTTTTCCTTGAAGGACCTTCTGATCACCGAAGATATCGACGATGAGCAATCTGTTCTCTCCCTCCGGCTTAATCACATCAACTGACTCCATGAAGAGCTCTTCTTTTCCATCCTTGGCAAGATAAGCATTGGCTTCACACATGATTCCCTCTGTTCTCCTTATCTTTAACGATCTCCCTGACCTTTTGAATTAACCGTTCAGTCAGATGTGGCAATGGCTCATATTCATAGCCGACAATGGAAACATTTTCCATGGGCAGAGGTAACAGGAGCTTGATAGCTCTGCTATCAGAAACAGCCTCGGCCATTTTCGGCGTAACTTCTCCCAGCATGGAATTGGCCATAACGATACTCATCGATCCGATAATGATATCCACCCGACTGGCCACGCAGGCCACAGCGTTTTCTCCTGAGGCGCCTCGATTGGCCCGAGCTTTCATCATGGCCGAGGTGGCCAGTGAGTTAATGCCTAAGGCAATGATTTCCAAGTCACGTAACTGTTCATCTTCCCGCAGGCACTTAATGATGTAACTTCCTATACCGCCGCCATGGCCGTCAATAATGGCCAGTACCAACGAGCACCAGCTCCTTTCTTCATAATTTCATATAGGTAGATACTATTCTAATATATAAGCAAAACCCTCATTCTGTCAAGTCATAGATATGCCCCAGAGCATGAGCTCATAATACATGGAAGGTATTCATACTCTTTGGTAAAACCAGGTTAAAGTATGATAGAATGTTATTCAAGAGGAGGAAAGCTATGTATGTTCATGAAAGATGAAACCCTTGATTCTTTCATTAGCCGGGAATTCTGCCTGATTCAGGATCGAGCCGGCTACCGCTTTTCCATGGACCCTCTTCTTTTAGCCTACTTTACCAGGGTGAAAGAAGGCGACCGCGTGGCCGATCTTGGTTCTGGGAATGGTATCATTGCTTTGCTTTTGAGTAAATTGTATGCTCATGCCCTGTTCCTGGCTGTAGAGATTCAGCCTCGTTTAGCGGACCAGGCACTCAGAAACAGTATCTTAAATAAAGTTTCCCACCGTATCAGCATCCTCCATGAGGATCTGCAACACCTCCCACGCCTCTTCCAGGCCGGCTCTTTCGATGTGATTGTCTCCAATCCCCCTTACCGTGCCCTCCATTCGGGTCGAATAAATCCAAACCCATGCCGGGCCAAAGCACGGCACGAAATGATTATTCCCCTGAAAACCTTCATCTCCACGGCCGGTTTTCTCCTGAAAAATGGGGGGAGAGCCTATTTCATGTTTCCATCACCCCGGCTGGCCGAACTGATAACGCTTCTCAGGAGCTATCACCTGGAACCTAAGACCCTGCGGTTGCTTTACTCAGATCATTCATCAGAGTCCCGGAACTTTATCATCGAAGCTCATAAAAACCGGAAAACTGGCCTACGAATCCTCCCTCCCTTCATACTCTACCAGTCCAAGGGCACGGCCTCTGAAAACCTGAGAAGCATGTATACCTTCTATAGCCAAAAGATAAATTCCTCATCCTAGATCCGTGTTTCCTTTTTTCCCTTGACCACCTCCCGGAAAACAGCTAAAATTCAAAGAATCAGAGTATGTCATGCATCATGAGCCACGACTAGCAGGATGGATAAAGACCCGTGAAAACCTATGAAGAGTTGAATGAAAAAATCAAACAGGGCAAGGCCGTAGTGGTCACAGCCGACGAGGTCTGCGAAATTGCCGAAAAAGACGGGGTCAAGACCGTAGCCGAAAAGGTGGATGTCGTTACGACAGCGACTTTTGGTCCCATGTGTTCTTCAGGCATCTTGATAAATGTGGGACACAGTGATCCGCCCATCAAGATGCACGATATCCTCTTAAATGATGTTCCTGCCTATGCAGGTCTGGCCGCCGTTGATGCCTACCTGGGAGCCACAGCACTTTCAGAGTCAAAAGGACTTGAATACGGCGGGGGAAATGTCATAGAGGATCTTTTATCAGGAAAATCCATCCACCTGAAGGTTAAAGGTCATAAGACCGATTGCTACCCGGCAGAAGAGGTGGAAGCCGAGATAACCCTTCAAAACCTGAATCAGGCCACCCTGCTGAACCCCCGAAATGCTTACCAAAATTACACGGCGGCAACCAACTCCTCTCATCGAACCCTGTATACCTATATGGGAGCGTTACTGCCTCGATTCGGAAACGTAGCTTATTCCACCTCAGGACAATTAAATCCTCTGATCAATGATCCTGATTACCGGACTATCGGATTAGGCACCAAAATATTCCTGGGAGGGGGGATCGGTTATGTCCTGGGAGCGGGAACCCAGCATAATCCCTGTCAGGTTCGGGCAGCTAACAAGGTTCCTCTCAGCAGCGCCGGAACCCTGATGCTTATGGGTGATTTAAAGCAGATGAATCCCCGCTACCTCAGAGGCGCCAATATTAATAAATATGGTGTGTCTCTCTTTGTAGGTATAGGTATTCCCATACCTGTTCTGGATGAAGGAATTGCCGCCTCGGTCTCGGTTCAGGATAAAGATATATACACTACGATTTACGATTACAGTGTTGAACGGTTGTCCAGACCTACGTATGGAAGAGTGAGCTATCAGAATCTACGATCAGGATCGATCAATATCAATGGAAATTCGATAGCAACCAATCCCGTCTCCAGTCTCTTCATGGCCAGAGAAATTGCATCGATTCTGAAGGAATGGATTCAAAGAGGTGATTTTTTCCTGGTCAAACCCATCGAATTTCTTCCGCAGGACACTCGATTTAAGCCTTTACCTCAAAAGGATAAGCCAAAGCCATGACTGTCACCAGAAGAGTTGTTTTAACCTTTCCAGCCAATATGGTAGAAGATACAGCCATCTATCACCTCATCAAAGACTATGACTTGGTGGTGAATATCTTACGGGCTAAGATTATACCCAAAGAGGGCGGACGCATTGTCCTTGGCTTAAAAGGGAAGCTTGAAAATATTCAAAAGGGATTGCGCTATGCAGAAAATAGAGGCATTGATGTTAAACCATTGGCTCAGGATATCCAATTCAATGAGGAAAGATGTGTAAGTTGCGGTATGTGCCTGGCTGTATGTCATCAGAAGGCCCTGTCCCTCAATCCGGCTACCTGGAAAATGGAATTCAACCGGGACGCCTGCATCTTGTGTGAACAATGCGTAGCCGTTTGCCCCCTTAAGGTGATTCAGGTCACTTTCTAACAAGTCAGACTGCTTTTCTTGTGAAACCAGAAGAGGGTATCAAAGAGAGGAGATTCAGGCAGCTTCTTGTGTTGCTGGCGATTACTTGATATAACATCTCAGAATGCCTTTATGAACATGGCTATTGATGAGGCCCTGCTGGAGGCGCTTATCCATGGCCAGGTCGCTTTTTCAACAGTAAGGTTTTATACCTGGCATCCTCCGGCACTTTCGATTGGACGTTTACAAAGGATTCCCACTTCCTTTGATCCGGCCCAGTGCCGGAAACTGGGTCTGGATTGGGTGCGGCGGCCAACGGGTGGAAGAATGGTGCTGCATAGGGGAGATCTTACCTATGCTGTGATCTTTGCTGAACCTAATCCAGTCATTCCCAAGGGGATTCTTCCCAGTTATAGAAAAATCAGCCAGGCCATACAGGTTGGTTTGAAGGCTTTGGGAGTTCAGACTCAGCTTTACCGGGAAAACCGGAACCGCCATGAGCAGAGGATACAAAGATCCCCCTTGTGCTTCTCCGTGAAGGCCAGGCATGAGATCCTCGTTGGTGGAAAGAAGATTATGGGCAACGCTCAAAGGCGACAGAAGGGATGTGTTTTACATCAGGGATCGATCATGATTGAAAATCAATCCTCACTGGTCCATCAGGTGTTTTCAGACCTTGACACCAGCCCTGGCGCGAATCTTCCCATAACCGGAGAAGATACCTTTATTTCTCTGGATGAAGTGCTGGGTGGTTCAGTTTCCCCGGCTCAAGTCAGGCAGGCACTGATCAAAGGATTTGAAGAGGCATGGCACATCTCTCTTCGTCCCGGCTCGCTGACTGCCTGGGAAGAGCAGGAGGCTGCCAGATTGTATCGTGAAAAATACTCCCGGAACCGATGGAATAAGGAAGGGCTATTATGAAAACACGTTTTCCGCTGAACGATGTAAAGGTCGATATATCCTTACAGGAATTGATCTACCAGGCCAACCAGGCCAAAGAGAGGGCCATTGCCCCCATCTCAGGTTTTCGGGTAGGGGCGGCTCTCACTACGCCTCAGGGCCGGCTTTATTTTGGATGCAATATAGAAAATATTTCCTTAAGTTTAAGTATCTGCGCTGAAAGAGTAGCTTTTTTGAAGGCCCTGTCCGACGGAGAAAGGGAGTTCGCCTCTCTGTCTCTCGTCAGCGATGCCGAGAGCATGATTACTCCCTGCGGCGCCTGCCGGCAATTGATCTGGGAGTTTGCTCCTGAACTTACTCTTATTATGGCCAACTGCCATGGAGAGGTGAAATACGCAAAAATTGCTGAACTGCTGCCACAAGCCTTTACCTTTCAGACTCTGCGGGAAAGGAAGAAAGCCTGAGACAGGGAAGATATACCTATGGAAGATATAACCATGGAGAATTCTCATAAGCGGATATCACCACCCTTGCCCCTTATCCTTTCATGGGTCGCCGTTATGCTCTGTCTTCTCTCCCTGACCGGTTCATATTCGGATGGCAGCAGTGATATCTATTTTCATTCATGCAATAATCCGGGATTCGGAATCTCAGAGAATTACGCATCTCTTCCTCCCGTAATAGTGGGAGATCGGCTCTATGTGTGTACCTTCACCACGGGACAAACCTTCCGCCTATGGCAAACCCACCTGGGAAAACTGCCTGCTGACAGCCAAAGTCAGCCTTTTGACCCGAACATCGCCTGGGGATCTGAGATCGATGTAAAGGGAATACACGACCCGAATACCATTACCATCACAGCCATGTGCGCTTATAAAGATTATCTCTATATGGCCGTACAAACACCCGAGCCAGGCTTATGGCGACTCGAAGACCCCAATGAACCCGGCTGGGAATCCGTTGCACCGGCAGGTCTTTATTCCGGAGAAATCGAGGCCCTTGCCGTCTTCGACCAACACCTTTATTTAGAAGTACTTGATCCTGACGCAACCGGATACGAAAAAGTCAACCTGTGGCGCTCTATGGAAGCGATTGAGGCTGAGCTTAACGCCAATGATTGGGAGACTGTCAATACCCTGGACATAAATCAATATCAAAATGTCGCTCTGTCTTCCTTCGAAGAATTCAACGGAAGGCTGTACCTGGGAACTGAAAATGCAGGGGGCAGTGAGATCTGGAGATTGGACAGGGTATCGGTGAATCCGATCCGGCTTTCGTCCGCCGCAGATGGATTTGGAGACATAAGTAATCAGAGTATTCCGGCCATGGCCGTCGCCCGCCATATTCTTTACACCGTCACCAGGAACACCTATGGCCCTCAGTTCTGGTTTTGTCCTGAAGGTGAAGAATCCTTCCGCAGGATTTCAACCCCGTTCTCGGAGGGATATTCTCCAGAGCCCCCTCCCCTTTCTCTTGAAAGCCTCGGTTCCTATCTCTTCCTGGGTCTTGATGCCTCTGATGAGCAGATCTGGCGTTTGAATGCCGCCAGTCAGTGGAAATTCTATGAGGAAAATCAATGGGACGAGGTAGCTGCTCTCAACTATGATGACGATCAACTTCTCCTGGATGCCAACAACCGGCTCAACTGGATCTACGCCGATCCGAATGAGGGATATCTTTATCTCGGGACGCAAAGCGTCACTCAGGGGATGAAGCTTTGGCAATCAACCCGGCTCCCTGTGATTACCATCGATTCCCCACATCCACTATCGAATGCTTTCCATGAGGACTTTCCCATCCGATGGAAAACAACCAAAAGCGGTTCCTATATCATTTGTCTCCTTGAGTTTACCGATCCTAATCAGCACTCATCAGATAATCCCCTCTCAGTTCAACTAAATCGCCATCTTTATGAACCGGCGGTAACCGCCTCAGAAGAGCAGGAAAACATGATAACCGCCTCTCATCTGAGTGAAGGAGAGGGCATCTACCTTGGCGAAATTTCATGGGATCCCAACCGGAATCCGCCCGCCAAAAGCAGTGAAACCTATCCGGCCAGACTCTCCTTTATCTATGATACGACCGCTCCCTCTGAACCCGTCTTGATCAAGGTTTCTCCCGGCACCAGGAAACTGAAGCTCTGGTGGACGGGGGCCGTGGATAATCTCTCCGGAGTAGATAAATACAGAATATGGTATAAGGAAATGCTTCCTGAGGAAGATCCGAACATGGTCACCTTTGCTGAGGATGAGTCAAGGGAAATTTACATTACGGGAGAGGAAACCGAGTTTATCCTTGATCATTTGATAAACGGCCAGCCTTACGCTGTCGCGGTCTCTGCTCTGGATGTGGCAGGAAATGAGTCTTTTCCATCATCCACGCTTTCCGGAACTCCTGAGGTGGGAAGGGGAATCACCGATCTTGTTGATGAGGATGGAGAATGTTTTATAGATGTTCTTATGCTTAAGGGATTATTTTAAAGAAGGCAGGAGAAAATGAAAGAGATAGCAGGAGAAAAATTGGAAGATAGCCTCACGACGAATACCCTGAAAATCTTTTTTCGCGTCTTGCTTCTTTTGGGAATACTGATCTTATGTACGATTCATCAGGAAGCGCTGGCCGGCAGTCCATCCGGCAGTCAATTTTCCTCATTTTGGGTAGGTTATTATCTCCCCCGGGATTCTCTCTTCCAGAAAGTTTACCCTGATGATAAGGAAGTTTCTTTTTTTGCGGAGTACTCCAGGGTCTGGGCTGACCGAATTGAAGCAAGCCTGGGGCTTGGGGGCACATATTTTAAGGGATCGGCCTTGAATGCCGACAATACACCGAATATTGATACCGTCAGGCTGACTATCATTCCCACGTACATTCAACTCTCATATTTCCTCAGATTCGGCCCGGATCAGAAACTGGTTCCTTATGCGGGTGCAGGTCTTGATGCCTGGGGATATCAGGAAAAAAAAGAGGAGGATACTACCAGGGGCTTTAAATACGGCTATCACTATCTGGCTGGCCTCAGGTTTCTCCTGGATTGGCTGGATCCTCAAGCAGCAACCAGATTGTCCCGTGATGAAGGTTTTGTCAATACCTACCTGGTGATCGAGGCACGCTCTGCCCACATAAATAATTTTAGAAACAGTAAGCTGGATCTCAGCGGTATCATATACCGGGTGGGGATTTCACTGGAGTTTTAAGCGTAAGACTCTTTAAGATAAAAAAATACGAAGCCTAGCAGGAGAATTGAAGGAGAAATACATGTCTACATCATGTCCTCATTGTAATGCTCTCAATCCCTACGGAGCCGAAATCTGTGGGGATTGTGGAAGCAGCCTGGCTACCGAATCAAACATTCCTGAGCCCATAAAGACGGAAGAGCCATCCAATTCCTCTCAACGTACCATGAAGCAACCGGCTATGGAACAACTCCCGGCAGGGGGTGAAAGGCTGTCGGGACTCGAGGTCCTCTCTCAAGGGAAAAAAAGGAGACCTCCCATCCCGGTCCAAATGCTGTCAGGAACCATACTGGCCCTGGGCTTAGTCATGCTTGGCGGGGCTGTTCTCATCCTCAAGATGGGAAATTCCTTCTTCCTGCCGATTCCTCCTTTTCTCCCCTATCTTGCCTACCCCCGGCTCGTGCCCATCCTCCTGCTGAGCAGCGGGGTCTGCACCCTGATGGTGGCCCACGGCCTCTCCCGTTTAAAAAAATGGGGCCTATATGCCTTTATGGGCTGGGTGCTGGCTCAAGTTGCCCTGGCCGTCATGGCCAGGATCAATCACTATCAGCTTGGGTTCCCTTACTATTTAGTAATCTTCGGAGAGATCCTTATCGCCCCCCTCCTCTGGAGAATCAGCTACCGGTTTATTTATTAAGCGAAAGTACAAGGACTCATGTTAAGTAGGACTCACTGCTATAAGTACTACTATAAGCACTACTCCGCTCTGTGATTTTTTATTTTTCATCTAATTAAACTTCGATAACTGTAAATATACTAGGTTTTTAAACTCTACATCTTTTTGTTCAGGACCCCGTAG
>JBLIRT010000090.1:0-12309 GCA_049472445.1 bacterium | reverse complement strand
ACTCATACTTCGCCATAGGTTACCACATCACCCAACGATGTAGTCTCAATACTCACATCGGGATAAAATACTCATCAGGTCTAACCATAAAGTTTTTAGAGGTGAAAAAATCGGTTTCGTGGGTAAAGGAGGTATGACCTCAAGCTATTGCCTTCATTTTGAAATGAAAACGGACAAAAGACTTGGATCTTACTATAAAGGGTCAAATTTTACCGGAGAAAACATTACCTGTGATGATATGACCTATGTTAACCCTTCAACATTTATCAATGACCATTGTAAAGTACCTATCACAGGAGATTGGAATGCAGATGGAGAAGATGCGATTGGTACATACAGGATGGATTTAGCACATTTTTGTATTGATGATGCGAAAATCGATTATGGTAACGTATCTGATATTCCTATTGCGGGAGATTGGAATGGAGACGGAAAAGATGATATCGGCGTCTTCAGAAAATATTATTCTCATGAGGAAGGGCACACCGCTTTTTATTGGAGAATTAACTCCGGCCATAACAGTATAGAATTCCCTCCCATTGAGTTCGGAAATAAAGAGTCTATTCCCGTAACTGGGGACTGGAACGGTAATGGTTATGATACCATAGGAGTTTTTGATCCTTTGAAAGGGAAATTTGTATTGGACTTTAATCACAACGGGATAGCCAATAAATCGCTGTTCTTGAGAGCACAGGGCTCTACACCTATTGCAGGTGATTGGGATGGTGATGGTGATGATGACATCGGGATTTTCAAGATAGATGAAGATGAAGAGGCAGGTACGTTTTATTTAGATATGGATTTAACAGGCCGCCTGGTAGAATATACTGTCTCTGTCCCGCTTGAAGAAAGGAAAGATAAGAGCTTCAATATTCCACTTGTAGGTGATTGGGATGGTGACGGTGATGACGATGTAGGCCTTTATGTATCTCCTGCCAGGAAGATATTTATTGATATATCTATGGACAAGATGATCGATGAGCCGCAGCAGCATAAAGGAAAAGGATGAGGATCCGGTCAAGCCGAAATCAGGCTTTACGCTGATGAAAAGGTGGCTGAGAAAAATCCGGTCATTGCTCGTACTATTTATGAGTCAAGAGGGTGCTTGTACACACCCTCTTCCTGATTTTTGTGATAAGCTCACATGAGGCTCAATATCTCATCCCTGATGGAATCATGAAATCCGGAAAAGGCCCTGTCCCTGATAAAGATGATCGGATAGTAACCGAACGACTGAGAGACGCCCTCACTTGTGCCAAATTCAGTTATAAGTGCGTTGAGCGAATTATAGAAGCCTGCCTCGCTGATGAGATGCTCCTCAATCGTATACTGAATGGTCTCCAGAAAGGCAAGCGCCTCCAGGCACATGGGGCCTGTACCATTATGGAAGATAAGCAGCCTTTCTCCTACATGGCTTCCCTCACCTCCAGAGGGTGGGAAATCATATATGGCGCAGGGATTGTCCACATCAGTTTCTTCTTCCAGGGGAATTAATGGCTTGGGAGTAGTATACTGGACCTCCCTGTTCTGAGGTATTTCAGCCAGAGGCAAGGTGATATCCGTATGGCCAAAGGTATCCAGATCAGCCCAGGTTACCTCTGCCTGGTCAAAGAAGTCCATGTATACTGAATACCAGGCAGCCTTTAATCCTCCTATGCGGGTATGGGAGACAGGGGAGATTTTATCGTGTTGTAAGGCATCAAACATCTCCTCCCTGAATTGCGCGGGTGATCCTTCCCTGGCCCAGTAGCTGTAATCACAGAGGCTCCCGGTACCCCAGCTTTCTGATGAAACGTTGGATACGGAAAAAATTTTGACGTTGTATTCCTCCGGTTTATAAATCGTCGCCTTCGCACCTGTAGTTCCTCTGGCTAAGACATAGGGGATGCCGAGGGCTTCGGCAGCTTTCACGGTATTTTCATCATAAGCGAAATACTTCGAGGCTATCACTCTGACGGGCTTTCCCAGGCATGTCTCAATCGTATTTTTTACCCCTGCCATAATCTGGTACTGATCTTCATATGGCATATCCCAAAAAGGAGGTGAAGGAGAACTCAGAGCACCAACTTCCAGGCCGTAATTGGTAAGCGTTCTAATCTCTTCACAGTGCTCTACCATGAAGCTTGTAGAGGTCAGCAGTAATGATGGGATTTCTCTCCTTTGAAGCTCATACACAAAATTAGCAAGCCCTTCCATCCCTTCATACTCTATGAGCAGCATCAAACCCATGGTCTCGTGATCCTCTGGTTGTGGCTCTGAAGGCTTTGATTGGGAGGCTGGAAGCCTGTATGAGAAATAGGGAAATTGATACGCGTTCAGGGAAAAGCTCGTATATGGATAATGAAAAGGTTGAAGATAGGCTTGATACGTCTTTTCAAGCCCTTGATATGAAGGCCAACCCATCCATGACAGGTTCGTTGAAGAAAAGCGGTATATGTCGTTACCAGACCACGGGGTAAGATAATGAGACCAGGAATAAGCAGGATAGCCAAGGTCATTATCATACA
Organism: bacterium; assembly: GCA_049472445.1. GTDB lineage: Bacteria > SZUA-182 > SZUA-182 > DTGQ01 > DTGQ01 > JBLIRT01. The sequence goes on along the minus strand of JBLIRT010000090.1, from coordinate 9,802 downwards.
TGGTAAGGAACTTATTGAGCGAAGAATATCCCCCCCATGTGTCCTGGTTGAAAACCATCCCTTGTGTCTGATAGGAAGTCTTGACGGGAGGGTAGTATGCTCCGCCAGGTAAAAGCTTTATTGCATAAGAAGGCGAGGTAGAGGGGAGGGGAATAAGCTTATCAAAGGAGCTCTGGTAAGCAGGCCGGGTATAGATATAGGAAGATAGATTGTTGAATGGCATCAACTGCCAATCATAATCAAAAGATTGAGCCAGTTGCGGTAAAAAGATGCCAAGGAGCAAGGCCATTGACACTGACCGGAAAAACGGCCTGCCTTTTGATGCTTCCATATCTGTAAACCTCCTTTCCTTTCACGAAAACTCTCCTTGTAAACAGAAATAAGGGTGTCTGGAGAGCCATTCCGGAACTTGATCCATATTCAGGCACAAATGTCTACATTATTTTGATTCTATGGCCCGGATATGGATTTGACTGCTGACTTAAGATAAAAGAGGACGAAGCCTTACAACGTAATCCCCTCGCTTTGCCTGGTAGTGAACCGTGCCCGGATTCGAACTGCGGCCTTCTGTCCGCTCTCTTACTGCAATTTATTCAGGTTTTTAACTGTTAATAATATTATATAGAAAATTTTACCTAATTCCAAGAATATTTTTCTTTTGAAGGTCCTCCTTAATTTGTAATGAGTTAGCCAGTTACCTTTCCATGTTACTGATTCTAACATGGACGGTAATGCTCTATCTATTTTCTCAGCACCAGAAACAGCGTATTCCCCTGACGATAAACGAGCAAGAGAATAGTATGTTTCGATTTTTTATACTCTTTCTGAAAGGTACCCACAGAAGAGACTTTTTTTCGATTCATCTCCAAGATCAAATCCCCAGGTTGCAATCCCGATCGCTGCGCCGGGCTTTGTGGTTTAATTCCGGTTATAACCACACCATCTTGAATCTTGGAAGGTATTTTGAACCTTTCCCGAACCACAGGGTTTAAAGGCGCTATGGTCAGACCTCCAAACATACCTTTCCCCGTTTCTCCTGCTCCCACCTTACGTAAATCTTCCGGTAATTCATCAAGAGTCAAGGTGAACGTCTTTTCCTTCCCATGACGCAAGACAGTAAGGGTAACTTCTGTATCTGCTCCCGAGGTAGCTATCCTGTTTCTGAAACTGCCCATAGACATTACCTTTTCCCCGTTTATCTTTAAAATAATGTCGCCACGTTCCAGCCCTGCTTTTTGGGCAGGAGAATCCTCCACCACATCGGAAATAAGGATTCCCTCCTGAGAATCCAGGCTCATCGCCTCAACCAAATCTTTATGTATATCCTGTATTACTACTCCGAGCCATCCACGAACCACTTTGCCATGTTCCATGAGACTGTCCAGGACAGATTTGGCCATATTGGAGGGAATAGCAAAACCTATCCCCTGATAACCTCCTGATCGTGACACAAGAGCCGTATTAATGCCTATAAGCTCTCCTTTGATATTAATCAGGGCACCTCCCGAGTTTCCCGGATTAATGGCAGCATCTGTCTGAATAAAATCTTCATAATCTGCTATACCGACATTGGCACGTCCTTTCGCTGATACAATGCCCATAGTTACGGTATGGCTTAATCCAAAGGGATTGCCGATGGCAAGTACTACATCGCCAAGGCGCAGTCTGCTTGAGTCGCCGAAATGCATCGGCTGCAGATCCCGTATCTTTTCTTTCAGTTTTATTACGGCTACATCACTCTTGGGATCACTGCCTACAATCTCGGCCTCAAATTCACGTTCATCTGAAAGGGTAACGATGATCTCTTCTGCATTCTCAATAACATGATTGTTGGTAAGGATAGTGCCGTCATCAGATACGATAACGCCGGAGCCCAGGCTTTTTTCTCGACGCTCACGAGGGATGCCGTTAAAAAATCGCCGATCGAAAAAATGACGAAAGAAAGGATCGTGAAAGAAAGGTGAGAGATGCTGGCCTTCTTTATTCTTGATTACCCTGGTTGATGAGATATTGACAACGCTCTTTATGCACTTTTCAGCCACATCCGCCAGGGTTGAATCATAGCTGCCGGCAAAAGCTGGAGAAGCGGCCAATACTGATCCACTCTTTTGGCTTGATAGGGGATTATGGCAACCAATACCTTCTGACAAAAATAAAAAACCAAAACATAAGATAACAATAATCCTCATCGTGCTGCATCTATATTTTTCCATTCTTTCTCCTTATTTTTATCCTTGGGCCATGTGTATTATTTCCCTAAAAATGAATAGTAAAGCACCTCAGGTATTCCCCCTTTCTGTTAGCTGAGGTGCTTTACGAGATTATTCTTATTCTGTGGTTACCTGAATCTTTTTCCGAGCCTCCCGTGCTTTAGCTGTTTTAGGTAAGATTCCTGAAAGCATTACATGCCTTATTATATGAGCAAGGGCCATGCCAGGGCCTCTAGCCATGTAATCTATTGATTTAGTGTAATTAATCAATATACCAATATGGATGTATTCGACAAATTTGTCGAGGGTTACCGTATTTCTCAAGGAGAAATAATCAACATTTTCAGATAATTCTTTTGTTTTTTAAGTTCCGTCAGGATCGACGATTATGAAAGATGATGTGAGATTTTCTTCGGTTTATGTTTTTCAGCCTTAGGCAACTGAATACTCAAAATGCCATGCTTCAGATCAGCAGATATTTTGTCTTGATCAACCTCATCTCCTGCCTGGAACTGGCGATAAAAGCTCAGGAGCCCGAATTCAGTATTGACTGGATCTCCCGGTGCAATATGATTATGCTGCCTATCACATATGAGCGAATTTTTTCAGAACCACAAGGCTTTTGACCTTTTTTAAAAGTTGATATTCATCAATACTTAGCAGTTCATTGACAAATGTCACAACACCAGGATAATAATCCGCATAATCGTGAAAAGCAACCAATCCCCCAGGCCGAACCCATTTACCAAAATGCCAGAAATCTCTAACGACGTTTGGATAGTCGTGTAGGCTATCAATAAATAAAAAGGAAATAGGTTTATTCCAGGATACGTCTACAGGGTGACTTTGGATGATTTCCACGAAATCAGCCAAACCGGCATTTTTAATATTATGCTTAAACCTTTCCAATGTGGGGGGGAGTGACCGGAGACCCTGGTCTATCGATCCTACCCTTCCATCGTGTGGATCAATGGCATAAATCTTCGACTCCGGACAGATGGCCCTAACCACATTGCCCAGCACCACGGTTGATCGGCCGCAATAGCTTCCAATCTCGACAATCGAATGCGGCTGTGGCAAACTGTCAAGTGCTCTCCGGCTTGCTGCAATTAAAAGGTCGGCCTCATCCTCTTCCAGCCAACCTTCGACTTTATTCATTGCTTTCAGGATTGGTACTGTCAGCAGCATATCTAAGTCATTGTTTTTCTCAAAAGCAGGTATTATTAATTCTTTCCCGGAAAAACTTCCGTAATGGTTGAATTTGACACGGATGTAACTGCGCAAGTGATCTTCGTAGCGGCGTGGGACAGGGTGGACCCAGAATACGTCCTCTCTTGTAAGAGCCGAATCGATATGCCCGGATGTAAATGGTACCTGATATTTTACATAATCATAGCTGCATGGGCTCTTCATGATTTTGTAGCCGAGGAGGGCTACCAGGGTGGGAAGAATAATTTCTTCAGTCGCCCAGATCTTAGAACGACACATGATATCCTGGAGAATTTCATCAGCGGCAAAGAGCTGTACCAGATCACGAACAGCATCTGACATGAATACTGTGGAAGGCCAGAACGTCCAGTGCACAAACTTTTCTTCACCCTTTGAAAAACGCTTCAAAAAAGGCCGCCATAAGTCGATTTCCTTAAACGCCTGCACTGCGGGAGGAACATTTGTTGTGGGTGTCTGAGGACTGGGTGCGTTACCGAGCATACCGACGTCTGATTTTCCAGAAAGATATCGGCCTAAGTAATGAGATAAACCGGAACGGACTCCCAACTGGTCAGAATCCACAATTGTCATTGTATCAAAGGAAAACGTATCCAGCGAAAATTGCATGCAATCAAGAGCAAACCTATGAAGCCAGCCCCATTTCATGAGATGCGGTGACGGATGGACCACAGCACCATAATGTTCGAAAGGAAAATGGTTATTGAGCAAAGTTGGATCTTCGCCGCCATTATATAATAGTATGATAGAGGAAGCATCATGAAATCTGAGATTGCGCACGAGGTCGACGATGCAGTCCTGGTTTTCATGCACCAGACAAGCAAAAATGTTGCGGATTGGCTTCACTGAACTGCTTGCCGTGTCTTCAATATGTGCAGAACGACATCCTGAGATAACTGCGGTCTTTGCACAAATGGACTGATAAGAAGCCCAGTCCGGTCCCATTAAGGACTGAATTTTCTCAGATGGAAAAGGGTGCCACCATTCTCCTTCTGTTTTTTTAGGGCTCACATTGTATTCGTGAATCATGAACACTGAAAAAGTGGAATCCTGAAGCACTGTAATTCTCTCAGGTGGAGTGGCCCAGACAAACAAACCATCCATCCCAACATTGATGTCTGCAAAGCGATTGTTGATCCATAATTTTTTGCTATAGCATAAAGTACTGCCCAAAAGCCATACCCGTTGATCGCTTGGATAAATATATTGATAAGCACGACCCGTCCGCAAATCAAAATATAGCAGCTTATTGATTCCACATAGATCAGTACCATGAGATGTAAGTGTCTCCACTTGATAGCTTAGTCTCCATGAAGCATACCAGTCGTCATCATCCCAGTTTGCAATAATTGTCCCAAACGAATACTCACAAGCCATGTTCAGCTTAGCTCCGAGAGTCATTTTTTGATTCAAGCGAAAATATCTGATATGCTTATTGTGCGGCACAAGATCACTAATGGTATCAGTCCCATCGTCTATAATAACTAGTTCCTTGGGATTATAGTCTTGGCGCAGAAAATATTGAATTGCATGCGGGATAAATCCCCGTCGGTTATAGGTTGGCATAATGCATGAGACAAGTGGCTTCGTCGTCTCATCTGCTATCATTCAAGCACCCCATATCACATAGGTGGCTGACTTGGGTCCACCTTTTATTTGGACGGTGGTATCCGGTCTGTCTTCAAACTCTTTTCTACGTTGTTCCTAAATTTTTTCAGTTTTTCTATTTCTTTTACCAAGGTGGCTATCTGTTGATCCTTCTGGGCAAACTGCTGCCTGGTTATCTCCAGTTCTTTTTTTAATTCATCTACTGCAGCCTGCTGTGCCTTCACTGAGCTTTCCTGAGCACTATCTTTTACCAGAGAATAATATCGAACCTTGCCATTTTCTTCATACAGATTGACCTTCTGCCCTGGCTTGAGGCGTACGGGGAAATCGATGAGATTGGTGATGGAGGTCGTATCCAGTCTCGGATTATAAGGTTTGACTTCGTTCACAGTAATCTTTTGGGCTTTAAGATTCCGAGAGGCAACAGCTACGTTTTGATTGATTACATCACTTGTCTTATGTGTCCCAACCTTGAACGGCTCTATATCCATCTTAGTAATGGTATTCTTTACCATACTCGTGAAAAAACCGAAGGCAGTACCAGTCCTGTCGCTTGTCTCCTTCCACAGGCCACGAAAATCAGACCGTTGTACAAAGTCTGCAACCTTGAAAACTTGACGTGCTGTAATCCGGTCTTTCCCGGCTGGGGGGGAGGGAGGCGATTCGAAGCTGATCGTTACCTCTGTGGCTGTCTTGGCATTCCACAGCACCGAATCTTCGGTACTCTTTATGATCTTTTGGCCACGATAGACCTTAAAAAAAAGGTCTGGTGATGTATCTGGAGCATATTCCCGAAAGTAGGTCTGATCGAAGAATATCCGGAAGCGGCCGCTTCGATCTGTAATGGCCACACCCAGCAAGTCGTTATATTTCTTGTCCTTATCCCATGCTTCGACTCGCAGTCCAGGGATGCCCCGTTTCGTCTTGCAGTCAATCACCTGCCCGGAGGCTTGGTATATCTGTTTTTTCATGGTTATTTCCTCTTTTCTTTTTGCCAAATAAATGTCACGGTTCTTTATCTGTCCGGCCAAATTCTATTATGGAACAGCAGAATTTGGAAAGCAAGCTCTTGATAAGCGGTAGAATGGGGACTGCGGAGAGCCAATAACCCCACGTACGGAATGACTTAACGTAGTGCCGTTTCGTAAGGTTACAAATATTGTGCACCTTCCGGCCACGTATGGTTACACTCCCCAGATAGACCTCATCGTCCACTCCGCATTCAGGGCAGTCCACCAGGAACTTGTCACAAAAGCCGTCCTTCAGATATTGAAAGAAATGGCTTATCAAGTCAGAAAATGCATGAATGACATCCTGGTGGTAATCGCTCATCTCTATCGGTGGTTCCATCGTAAAATTGGGTGGCGCCTCTAGTGAGTTACATACTGTGTTCATATCGATTTCTGTGATGGTATTAACCGGTGAATTAAGGACATAGCCTGTCTGGCCGTCAGAGCTGATTACAATATCAACCGGATAAACTTGAACGGGTATCCGAAAGCTGTCGTCGAAAGTATGGTCCTTTAGATCAATCCGGCCAACCATATATCTGTCTGCAAGGGTCACCAGCAGAAAGTCGCCTGCGCTGGTATCAGGTGCGATAGTGATCCGTGTTAGGGTATCCTTGAGAAGGTCAACTTTTTCTTCAGCCTGTGTTGTTGAGATATTAAAACCCCACAGGGTTTTGGTCTGTCCCCCTGCCGGATCGCCGGTAACATACATCATATTGTTATGCAGGGCAATATCATTTTCCTGGTCATTACCTGTCAGCTGGTAGGTTTTCAAGGGAGGCGCAGCGGTTGTTTCAAGCTCAATTTTGATTATTTGATCAAATGAAGACGATTCCGTACCCGGGCTGATGCTGCTGTTAGCAGCCGCAAATGCCTGGGTACCGTCATCTGAGAGTTTTAATAAACCTGTAGCATTAAATTCATGTATTAAGGTCGCAGAAAAAGATGGCAGGCCAATCCCTTCAATACGATACAGACCTTTCGCTTTTCCGATGGCATACAGCTTATTTGATGGGGCCGGACCCATTGCCAGTCTGACAAATTTCATTCCACATTTGACGGATGATGTTCTCCAGGTATTGGTTCCATCTTCAGCGATTTCGACAACCGCGAAAACAGAGTCTTTATCGTCTAAGATGCCAACCGCATAGAGCGTAGATCCATCTCTGAGGATTGCGACATCTTGTACGTGGATATTTGTGCTGGATGGGAACACCAGGGTTTGTATCAACTCCTTGGCCTCGAGATCATAGACGTAAATCTTGTTGCCTGATCCGCAGGTATAGGCAAGATTACGCGATGGATGAATCCTCAAACGCTGGTGAAATTTGAATGAAGGTCCGAAGATCGTCTCCAGTCCTGGATCGATATTATAATCGGGAAATGGCCTGTCCTTATCAAACATGGCGCAGTACGTCTCACTCGCCAGAAAGGTCTTTAACAGGTTATAGAAACACCAAATGAGCTTGTCCTCGTATCTGCTCTCATCGCTGTCATCCCCGCAATCTTCGGTCCTGTCTTTTCTGCCAGAAAGGAACACATATGGACCATTCGCTGAATTGAGCAGTTGCCATAACAAGTTGATAAACGCTGTAAGACGCCGCTGGGTCAGCGGCACAGGTGGGGTGTCAGTAAGGTTCTTCGGGAACTGCTGGCCCAGAAAAAAAATGAGTATCTCAATATAATCTTCATAAAAGTCTTTCAATAGAGTACCTTCAAGGACGTTATCCCAAAAACTTTTCTGGACGTAGGGTTTGACAAGAATTTTTGCGCCTTCAGAGGCATTACCCTCGATCGTCAAGCAGACCCTGCCATCACCTTTGTGGTCCAACAGGCCGTTCCTTTCAGCTTCTCTTACCACATTCGAATCAAACTCATTTTGGACGTGGATTCCATATCCCTCACAGTTGAGGGCGTAACCTTTTTCAATGATTACCTTCTCTCGGTCAGGACTGCAGGTAACTTTAAGGCCACACACGACACCATGACCATGTAAGTACTTATTGTGTTGAGGTAAATCACGTGCAGCAGAGAGCCAATCTAACGCATCCTGCACTGTCTCAGCACCTGGGAATTTCGAGATACTGTTGTCAAAACAGACATCCTCTGCACAGATTTCAGTGAGCGTTGGAAATACCTCACGGCAGTCTTTCAACGTAGCAAAGCCGCTTATAGCATCAATCAAGGCCAACGGGCAGTAACGATGCAGGATGCCTAACGGTGGTTGAGGAATAGGATTTTTGTTTGGAATTTCATAAGGTGGCCACTCGATTTCACCTGTTGTGGCGCGAGCAGGAATTAACCAGTGATCGCCCGGCTGATACGTACCTTCGGAAAACTGGATTTGAATCCCATCCTCAAGGTCGATCCAATCGGTTGACATTTTCACTCCATCACAGGTTGCCGGAGTACTCGTCTGATCCCACCTGCGAAGCTTTAGATTCTGTTTGTTTTTATATGCGGCAACAGATGTTTTCATGGTAATTTCGTGAGTTTCCGGATCCACTTTTTCGATCTGTCGTAATTGGTTCGGAAGGTTCTTCAGGGTAGACTCTTCATCTACAATCTCTACCCATTGGCCGCCTGCAAAGCCTAAAACTTCATCCTTACCAATATCTGAGACCGTCACTATGTGGCCTTCTATTTCTTTAATCTTTGTTTCGACTGAACCGTTATCACGTGACCACTTGAATGTGGCATTGTCACGCGTGCCACCTGTCTGAATTTCAATCCGGTACAGCTGGTTTTCTAGCCTGCGGTAGCCAGCACTAGGCGGCAAGAGGCAGGGTTTCTTTTGATCCTCTGCCTCTTTTGTTTTCACATTCAGCATTCCTGTACTACCAGCAGTGCATTTATCCCACTCCGGAAACGGGGTTTTGCATGTCGTTTCACCAGAAGTTCCGGGAGTCACTGGCAGCAATTTTACCTGCCAGACATTTTGGACACGCATTGTCGTGTCAGCCTCTCCAAGCGCCACTTCATGAATACGTGGATCATCAAGGAAGCTAATCTCCCGTTGCCATGCATCCAAATAGATCAGATATGTTCCATCCTGAAGATTTACCGGCTTATAACCGCCCGGTGGACTCATTGGATGCCTTGTTGGCGGGTTCATTGGCGGAATCGGCGGCAGATTTGCCGGTGGCAATGAGGGCTGACTTCCTCGAGGATTTGGTGGCGGAATCGGTGGCAGATTTGCCGGTGGAAATGCGGTGGGACTTCCTGGAGGACTTGTCATGAAGTGCGTATCATCAGGATTGGGGTAGTAGGGTTGATTGAAGTAAGTTGTGGGGGCAGGTGTTATCTCCAACTCGCACAAAAGACCGTCCACATAAATTCTGCCGGGGGAAATGGTAAGGTCACTTCCATCAGGGAATATGTCAATCTTAAAACCATCCTCCTTCTTGGGAACGCCACACCTGCCTATGACATCTTTGGCTTCGGTTTCTGTACGGTGCTGATGGATCTCTAACTGTTCATTCCAGTCGGCATCTAACTGCACTCGGCCCTGTTGCATGAGTACGCCGCTATAATGCTTTTTCTTATCGAATGTTTTGCGGCTGAAATCACCTGACATGGTTTTCCTCCTGAAATCTTCTTTTATGTTGCATAAAAAATTAATCCTGATATACTCTTTCCGGATGATCCTTTCAGTATGGAGGTGGTATGAAGCAAGATAATGTATTTTTATCACTTGTCCGTTACAGGGAGAGAAAGTATGTAAGTGAGGTGAATAGTTTCATTGAA
>JBLIRT010000009.1:0-35129 GCA_049472445.1 bacterium | reverse complement strand
ATCCTTGCGGAAGGCAGAGGACGCGGCAACGCCCCGGCGGTTGCCTATGACGATCTTGCTGAAGCTGGGAACCATTATGAGCCAAGGAAGGGTGAAGCTCAGGGCAGCCTGGACCTGGTCGGCAGGTATGTCTTCCTTCACAAGCCCTTCGACGCCTGTGAAATAAAACAATTGGCTTTAGCCCTTATAGAAAAGTGGAATCTCAGGAAGACAATAAAGAAAAAGACTGAGGAGTTAAAGCTGGCGCATACCACTACGATCCGTGCTTTGGCTGAACTTGCCGAACTGAGGGATACTGATACCGGGAATCATTTAAAACGGGTATCCCAGTATTCAAAGCTTATTGCCAGAAAGCTTGGTGAGCGCAGAGAACTGAAATGGTGTAATTATGTGACTGAGCAATATGTTATGGATATTGGTGAGTCAAGTGTACTCCATGATATCGGGAAGGTTGGCATTCCTGATACCATACTGCTGAAGCCCGATAAGCTGACCATTGAAGAGTTTGAACTTATGAAAACCCATACTACTATTGGTGGAGATACCTTAACCAGAGCAGATAAAGAGGTAGGTATCCGGTCCTTTCTGACTCTGGGCAAGGAGGTTGCCTACTATCATCATGAAAAATTTGATGGTACTGGATATCCGAGGGGTCTAAGAGGGGAAAGTATCCCCCTGTCCGCACGGATCGTGGCCCTGGCGGATGTCTATGACGCTCTGACTTCCCAGAGGCCTTATCGTAAGGAGTTATCTCATGATACAGCGTTTCATATTATTACCAAAGAGATGGGGAATACGCACTTTGATCCGGTGATCCTGGAAATTTTCTGCTGTTATGAGCAGGAATTTAATAAAATTCACCTCCAATACCCCTAAAGTAAAGAGCATATATTATCTCTTGACCTGATTACACCTTCCATTTATCATAGAAACTATGGAGATAAACGATACGTTTCCCTCGGAGCTCAAGGAACTGATCATTCAGGGAGCCAGGGAGCATAATCTGAAAAATATTGATCTGAGTATTCCGAAAAAGAGGCTGGTTGTTTTCACGGGAGTGAGTGGTTCGGGGAAATCTTCCCTGGCCTTTGATACCATTTATGCTGAGGGTCAGCGCCGCTATGTGGAATCTCTCTCAAGCTATGCCCGCCAGTTTTTGGGACAGATGGAGAAGCCCCATTACGAATATATCCGGGGACTTTCTCCGACCATAGCTATCGAGCAAAAGGCTGCGAGTAAGAATCCCCGATCTACCGTGGGTACGCTCACCGAGATTTATGACTACCTGCGGGTACTCTTTGCCAGGCTTGGTGTCCAGTTCTGCTACCGCTGTGGCCGGCAGATAGGCGCTCAGCCTCCGGAACAGATAGTCCGTGAGATTTTACGCTTTCCGGAGGGGACCAGGATAATATTGTTGTCGCCCCTGGCCGTCCAGCGGAAGGGCGAATTTCGAGAGCTCTTGCAGGAAGTCCAGAGGGGTGGCTTCGTTCGGATGCGGGTGGATGGGCGAATCGTGGATCTTCTGGAAATCCCACCCCTGGATAAGAAGAAAAAGCACACTCTTGAGGTGGTGGTAGATCGCCTGATCATCTCGGAGAGGATAAAGGATCGCCTGACCGATTCGGTAGAAATAGCCTTGAAAATGGGTAAGGGGCACATGATAGTCTCATACCTGGAGAGCGAGCCGCCTGCCGGAGATTCTCCCTCAGGCAGGCCGGCAGCCGAAGGGGAGGCCTCCTATCGGGATATCCCTTTCAGTGAGCACCGCGCCTGTGCTGTATGCGGCCTCAGCTACCCTGAGCTTTCGCCGCAGTTTTTTTCTTTCAATAGCCCTCAAGGCATGTGTCAGGCATGTAATGGGCTTGGCCGGCGTGTGGAGATTGATGTCAACCTGGTGGTGCCTGATCCGACCAAATCTATTCATGAAGGTGCTCTTGAGGCTATGGGTTTTTCGATGAAGAACCGGAAGGGATGGTCATACCAGATTCTATCGGCCATAGCCAGGGAGCTTGGCATCGACCTGGATGTCCCTTTTGGTGAGCTTACGGGAGAGCAGCAAAGGGCCATCTTATACGGATCCGGAGACAGAGAATTCCTGATTAAATATATGAGCCGGAAATTCGATCTCGATTACACTACCAAAAATGAGGGCATAATTCCGACCCTCCTGCGCCGCATGAAGCAAACCCCCTCGGAAAGTCAGAAATCCCGCTATGAGCAGTACATGAGCACTGTTCCATGCTCTGTCTGTGAGGGGACGAGATTACGACCGGAGGCACGAAGTGTTCGGGTAGGAGACAGAAGCCTGCCCGATCTCACCTCCATGTCCATTGAGCATCTATCAAATTTTTTTGAAACCCTCCGTTTTGAGGGAAGCCAGGCTCTGATTGCCGGTGAATTAGTCAGGGAGTTACAGTCCAGGGTACGGTTTCTGCTCAATGTAGGATTGGATTATCTGGCCCTCAACCGGTCCGGTCCCTCACTTTCCGGTGGAGAATCCCAGAGGCTGCGCCTGGCCAGCCAAATGGGTACTGAGCTGACCGGTGTTCTTTATGTCCTGGATGAGCCGAGCATCGGCCTCCACCAAAGGGATAACCGGAAGCTCTTGAAGGCCCTGCTGCACCTTCGTGATATCGGTAACTCTCTCATCGTGGTTGAGCATGATCGGGAGACCATAGAAAGTGCCGATTACCTGGTTGATTTCGGTCCAGGCTCCGGTGTTCATGGCGGACGGATCATCTTTGCCGGTCACCCCGGGGATATCGGTCATCATCCGGAATCATTGACCGGCCAATATCTGTCCGGCCAGCGTGAAATTGCTGTTCCCTCAGCTCGCAGGTCTCCAAATGGCTGGCTGACCATTCTTGGAGCCTCGGAAAATAATTTAAAGGATATTACCGTCCAGATTCCCATGGGAGTTCTTTGCTTCATTACCGGTGTTTCAGGTGCCGGGAAAAGCACCCTTATCCGGCAGATTCTCTATCCTGCTCTGGCCAACCGGTTGCACAGGGCCCGCTTACCTCTCGGCAAACACCGGGGCATGGAGGGATTAGAAAAACTGGACAAGGTGATTAACATTGATCAGAAGCCCATCGGCCGCACTCCGCATTCCAATCCGGCTACCTACGTCAAGGTTTTTGATTTGATTCGCGAAGTGTTTGCCTGGCAGAAAGAGGCCAGGATGGCCGGGTATACCAAGGGACGATTCAGCTTCAATATGAAGGGAGGAAGGTGTGAAGCCTGCGGTGGAGATGGAATGGTGAAGGTGGAGATGCACTTTTTGCCTGATGTCTATGTGCCATGCGAAGTCTGCCATGGTACCCGGTTCAATGAGGCTACCTTGCGCATCACCTATAAAGGCCGGAATATTGCCCAGGTCCTGGATATGACCGTGGAAGAGGCCCTGTCCCTGTTTGCTCATCACCCCCGGATTACCGGCATTCTTCAGACTCTCATCGATGTTGGCCTGAGCTATATCACCCTGGGCCAGTCCTCGATGACTCTTTCCGGCGGAGAAGCCCAGCGCATAAAGCTCTCCCGTGAATTGGCCCGGAAGAGTACCGGCCGGACATTATATATCCTGGATGAGCCGACTACAGGCCTTCATTTTGAAGATGTCAGGAAACTTCTCACTGTTCTGAACCGTCTGGTAGAAGCCGGCAATACCGTTCTGGTTATCGAGCACAATGTGGATACCATCAAGACGGCGGACTACCTCATTGACCTTGGCCCGGAGGGTGGCGATCACGGGGGTGAGGTGATTGCCGCGGGTACTCCTGAAGAGGTCAGTCGTATTACAGCTTCGAGCACAGGTCAGGTGTTGTCTAGGGTTTTAGGGGCAGGAGAGGTGAGCAGGTGTTCCCATGGTTCATAGGGATGAAACTTGAATTTCGGTAGCATTTGGGAGAGGTGTGAGCGTGAAATATCTTATTGTCGGTACCGGCGCTTTGGGCAGTATCTTTGGGGGATTTCTTCACCTTTCAGGCCGGGAGGTAGGATTCCTGGGAAGGGGCCCCCATTTTGAGAAGATACGAAAAGAGGGCCTCCTCATTCGTGGAATCTGGGGAGAACATTGGGTAAGGAATATCAGAACCTTTTCATCCCCCCGTAAGATAACTCTTCCCTCTGAGATAGTGCTCATGTGTGTTAAATCCTTTGATACTGAACAGGCCATAAAGGACGTTGCTCCCTTCATGGCTCAAGATGGTCTGGTTGTATCGCTTCAGAATGGATTAGGGAATCTGGAAAAAATCGCTGAGCAGGTAGGATCAGAGCGGACTATAGGCGGTCGGGTGATTTTTGGGGTGGAGATTCCCAGACCGGGGGAGGCCAGAGTAACGGTCTATGCCGATAAGGTGCTGTTAGGATTTATGGAAGGCGCTGGTGAGCCGGATGAAGCCCGGACAAGGATCAGGGCTATGGCCGATGAGTTCAATCAGGCCCTTATTCCAACCCGTGCAGTTGAGGCGATTACGCCCTTTATTTGGGCCAAGGTACTGTATAATTGTGCTCTTAACCCACTGGCGGCCTTACTTCAAGTGACCTACGGGGAGTTGGGGAGCAATCAGGAGACAAGAGCCGTAATGAGAGAAATCGTGGAAGAAACCTATCAGGTGGCCGAACGGCTGGGAATACCCCTGCCTCAAAGGACGGCTCAGGAATATTTCAATTACCTCATGAATCAGCTTATCCCGGCTACAGCTTCCCATCATGCTTCTATGCTTCAGGATCTCCAGCAGGGGAGAAGAACTGAAATAGATGCTCTCAACGGCGCCGTTGGCCGGCTGGCTGAAAACCTTGGTTTATCAGTTCCAGCCAATCGCCTCATTACCCGGTTAATTCACTTTTGTGAATCAAGGCCGGGATCTATTCGGCGGGATCATGAGGAAAATCGTAAAGAGGAGAAAAATCAGTGAAGATTGAGGAGATACTGGAGGAGATTATCTTTGTTCCGGGTGTTTCAGGGTTCGAGGAGCCGATCAGGGAGAGGATCACCATGTTCATTAAGGATTCTCTTGACCGGATCGAGGTAGATGCCCTCGGTAATCTTATTGGTATTCGGGAGGGGGAGGGTAAAGGGCATCTTGCTTTTTTTGCTCATATGGATGAGGTGGGCCTGGTGGTAGCCAATATTACCGCTGACGGTTTTCTATACTTTCGAAAGGTTGGGGGTATAGATGATCGCATTCTTCCCTCAAGGCACGTAAAGCTCTTAACTGCCGAGGGCAGAGAGATTCCGGGTGTTATTGCCTGGGTACCTCCCCATATGGCTGCTGATAGGCAAAAGGACTTCGATAAGGTGATCTCCTGGCAGGATCTGGCCATAGATGTCGGAGCGCATGATGCTGAAGAGGTTAAGGCCATGGGAGTACAGATAGGCAATCCGGTCGTCTTTTCCAAGCAGATCTCTCGATTGGCTCACGGTCTTTTAGCTTCACGAGGTATGGATAATCGGGCAGGTTGCTCGGTCCTCATTGACGTGATTGAGAGTCTGAAAGGATTATCTCTCAGACCACAGATAACCTTCGTTTTTACAACCCAGGAAGAATATGGCCTGCGGGGCGCTTCAGCAGCCGCGTATAATTTCAAGCCTGACAGCGCCTTTATTGTCGATACGGCCAGTGCTCCGGATTTTCCGGGGGTGCCCGTCACCTATAAAGGGCAGTTTCAGATAGGCAAAGGACCTCTCATGAGGCTCGTGGACGTTCGCATGGTAGCTAATCGGGCCTTGTGGCGCTCTGTCGAGAAGCTGGCCGGTCGGCATAATATTCCCCTCCAGTCAGGAGTAGTTGGAGGGTCAACTGATGCTGCGGCAGTTCAACTTATGAGGGGTGGCGTACCAGTCCTCCCTCTTTGTATTCCCTGCCGCTATACCCACGCCACGGTTGAAACCATCTCCATTCATGATCTGGAAATGACTGCCAATCTCTTGCGGGAGATCGTCCGATCTTATTCCGCTTAAGACCCTTCGTACTGAATGTCCTGCTCTTTCTGGGAAAATGTAAGAACCTTTCTGGGTTCCGGCTTTATCCGGATCAGGGACACATCTTCCAGATTTCACAACCGACATCCCTGCCGAGGATGATACTGCCTGATCGGCCGGATCTTCGGGCAGGGACAGCCAGGACCGTGGCTGTACCGGCGAAGAGCGTCTTATTGAGAATGCCGAAGGATCGAATACCATAATTCTTTGGTACGCCTCCACTCTTCGAGATTCCTACCATCGGTGTGAAGGTGATGTATTCCCCATCGAACCCGTTGTGGACAATGGGATCAAATGTTTCACCGTTATCAGAAACCCAGATCTGAGCACCGGTTACACCGGGATTTCTCGTAGAGCCCATATTCCAGGTGCCGACATAGAGTTTACCTTGGAAGGGAATCATACGCCAGACATAGTAATTGTATTTTTCTCCTTCTTCATAGAAGTCCAGAACCTTCTTCCATTCGGTTCCATCCTTGGTTCTCCAGACACTGGTTCGGCCATAATCATGTTCTGTTCCTAAGTACAGATACTCTCCTCCCTCTCCTCTGAAGACCGCTACCGAGGTAACAACATCATTATCCATATTATGGGGATCATTACCATGTTCAGGCCCACTGAAGCCCATGCCATTTCCATACTCATCATCCTGACCTACCACCTTTTCCCAGTTTACTCCATTTTCACTTCGCCACACCTCAAAAGCACCACTGGAGGAAGGGAGGAATGATGCGCCCGGATCCACGATACTCCTGTTCATGACCCAGAGAGCGCTTCGCATGTCCAGATCTTTCGTCCAGGTAAAGGCATACAGGTGGCCATTGAAAACCGCTAACTCTCCGATCATGACATTGTTGATCACCTTTCTGTTTTGAAAGAATCTCCCTGCTAGCGGAGACGAGACCATGGTGGAGGCGATTCTCGGCTCGGTGTTGACCAACTCCCAGACTATTCCGTCACTGCTCCGGTACAGTTCTGCACTGTTGCCTCCCGCGCCTGCGTAAAGATAATCTCCGAACCGGATCATACAGCGGATAGTAGTATTCCTTCGATGACCCCATCCCTTTTTCAGAAGGGTTTCCCACGTCTGCCCATCAGTTGATCTCATGATCTTCGCTCCGAAAACGCTTGATGTGCAGGCATATAGAGCCTTATCACCGTCAGCGTACAGGCAGCGGATTCCATAGTTCTGGCCTAAGCGGGATTCATATATCTTCTCCCAGGTCCCTTCCTCACCGCTTTCACTGCACCAGATTTCCCCTCCTCCCCAGAGATTCAGGGTGCCTACATACAATTTCCCTTTGAATGTTTCCATGCTCCAGGCATAATCATTTCGAGGATTCTCAAATCCCCTGTCAACTACCTTTTCCCAATGTTCTGCATGAGAAAAATAAGGGAGAATAAAGATGAATAAGGCGGTTACCGACAGTAATTTGATATAGGCTTTCATGCTGGTCTCCTCATCAGGGCCCTTACAACGGTTTAGGTTAAGACTTCGGTTTATGAAAAGTGCCATAATCATGAGTTTCCCTTAAACTGTGAATCTCTTTTCGTACTTTTGGCAGAATAATCCTTAGCAGGAGGAGGTTGATTTTGAAAATTTTTTATTATTTATGGAAATAAAAGCCACGAGGCTATGCGAAAAAATAAGGAGACATCGGGCGGCAATGGCAGTAATATTGAAGTAAGAGAGACGGAAGACCTATCGGCAGGAAATGCGGTTTCATATCGAAAGGCAGAAGAAATCATGCGTAACCTTATTCTTGGAACCAGTGGTTATTCTTATAAGGAATGGATCGGTCCGGTTTATCCGGAAGGAACGAACCGGAAGGATTTTTTAAAGCTCTACGCGAGGGAATTCAATGGAGTTGAACTTAACTTTTCCTATTATCGACAGCCGGAGGCAAGGACAATGGCCAAAATGCTGGAGATTGTGCCGCAGGGCTTTCTCTTCACCATAAAGGCTTACAGGGGATTAACCCATGAGATCTCTGATGACCCTCATGCTGAAGCTGTTCAATTCAGGCAGGGTGTCCGGCCTATGCTGGAAACCTCAAGCCTGGGGGCCGTTCTCCTGCAATTCCCTTATAGTTTTCATTATTCCCTTGAAAACAGGAGGTACTTACAGAAATTGTGCTCTGAATTTGAAGCTGTACCGCTGGCTATAGAGTTCCGCTTTTGTTTTCTTCAACAATCACTGGAAAGGACAGGCTGTGCTGAATGCCCGGAGAATGAGGGAATTGCTGGCCTGATATCAGTTTTTTCTTGCATACTGCTCAAATGTTCAGTATAATAAGGTATCATCACTATGATGAATGATTTCAGGAGAAGTTATGCAGGATTTAACCAAGACCCAAAGAGATATCCTGTCTTTCATTATCCGGTGCCAGAGAAACCAGGGCTCGCCGCCAACAGTCAGAGAGATAGCCCATCATTTTGGTTATAAGAGCACGAACAATGCCCGCCAGCACCTTCAGCTCATTGAACGGAAAGGGTTCCTTCGGCTTGTACCAGGCAGGGCCCGAGGCATAGAGGTAAGTATCGGGCTTGAGGTGGATACAGGAAAGGCCGGTCTCAAAGTCCCGCTGGTAGGGTCGGTTGCGGCTGGAAAGCCACTTACCGCTGTTGAAAATATCGAGGGATATATAACCCTGGACAGGGAGATGTTCAAGGGATCAGGACTCTTTACCCTTCGCGTCAAGGGTGACAGCATGAGGGGTATCGGTATTCTTGATGGCGATGTAGCCATTATCCGTCAGCAGCCGGTCGCTGAAACAGGCGATGTCGTGGTCGCCCTTATCGATGGGGAGGCAACCCTGAAGCGGTATATTCAGCAGGACGGGAATATCATCTTTCGGGCTGAAAACCCTGATTTTCCGGATATTGTTGTCTCTCGCGACCGTCGCCATGAGATGCACATAGCCGGCCGGCTCATCGGAGTAATCAGGAAGTTGTAAACCTCTTGGGGTCAGGTCTTGAATCTTGAATTTAATCGAAATTCAAGATTCAAGACCTGACCCCATTTATGGTTCTTGATTATGGAACGACATATCTTGCACGTGAACATAGCCAGCTTCTTCATTGCCGCAGCACGGGCTGTTCAGCCGCGCCTTCTCTCTTACCCTGTGGCTATAGCTACGCCTGGAGGCGCAAGGAGCCTCCTTTTGGATATATCACAGGAGGCCCGTCAGGCCGGCCTCTGGAAAGGAATGCTTCTTCCTGCGGCTAAGAGAAGATGCCCCGAGCTGGTGGTCCTTGATCCATGTCCGGAGCTGTATGCCCGTGCTCAGGCCGCTGTTCTCCAGGAAATCGACAGGCTCTCCCCCAGGGTTGAGCCGGCCGGTCCCGGTCACTTTTTCATTGACCTTACGGGTACGGCCAGACTGTGGGGCATAGCCATCGATCAGGCAGATCGCCTGAGGAAAGTCATCAAAGATACGTTGCGCCTTGATTCGGCTCTTGGGCTTGCCCGGAACAAACTGGTCAGTAAGATTGCCACCCGGGTGGTCAGGCCTGTCGGGCTATGTGAGGTTATGGCTGGTGGAGAGGCAGACTTTATGGCCCCCCTGCCTCTCCATTATCTGCCCGGGCTTGATCACAAGCTTGCGGCGATGCTTCTGCAGCTTAACCTCAGGGCTATTGGCGACTTAGTGGCTTTCCCGGCCGATGCCCTTTCTGAGGCCTTTGGGCAGAAGGCCCTTGAGATCCGCGCGCTGGCCCGGGGAATTGACCATACCCCTGTGCGTGAGCGTACGGCACCTGAGCCTTCGATTCGGGAAGAATATGTCCTCGAGCGCCAGACCAATGAAGATCGGGTGATAGAAGCGGCCCTGTTTCGAATTGTTTCCCATGGCGGGCTTAAGCTCCGAAAGATGGGACTGGGAGCTACCAGACTTGAGCTGTCCGTCAGATATGCTGATGGCGTGGTGAGACAGAGGACCGTGCAGGTCGATATGCCTCTATGCGGAGACCTGAGCCTTTATGAAAGCTTCCTGCACCTCCTCCGCACGGTGTATACCCGTAGAGTACGCCTGGCCAGATTATCGATCAGTCTCCTCCGGTTGTCATTCCCTTACGGGCAGCTTGACCTATTCGGGAAGATCACCAGGGAGAGAAACCTGATGAAAGCACTTGATGCCCTTCGGACTAAGTTCGGCCCTGATATCATTACCTTTTGGGGAAGGCAGGCATCAGTCGCTCAGAAACCCTGATGGGGTTATGCAACTTCTGGCCGGTTCATCGAAGATGACTCGATGAAGATGGATTCCCTGAAAGTCAGGGAGGAGGGCATGTCTATCAGGAGATCTTTCCGTGCCGGGATCATTTCTCAACAGTATAAGTTCCTTTTCTTTTCTCCGGGGCGTACACGCTCCCGAGACGTTGTGCCGGATGGCCAAAAGACTCGGGTATGAGGCTGTGGCTCTGACTGACCGGGACAATCTCTGCGGCCTGCCCGAATTTTTGCGCTGCTGCCGAAAGTATGAGCTTCGTCCCATTATTGCGGCTGAGATCACCTCCGGGCAGAAAAGCTTACTCCTCTACACGGAAGGTGATCAGGGCTTTGCGAATCTTTGCCGGGTGATCACCGAAAGGCATTGCCGAAAGGGATTTAACCTGGTAGAGTCTATCCTTTCCGACTGCCGGGGTCTCCTGGCTGCTACTGATAATCTTGATATTCTCCTGGCCCTTTTTGGTTCCATGCCGGCCTTTTTCCGGATCAGGAGGCCGAGGCGGCTGCCGAAGGAAATTGAAACCTATCGCATCCCCAGTCTGGTGCTGCCG
Source organism: bacterium (assembly GCA_049472445.1). Lineage (GTDB taxonomy): Bacteria > SZUA-182 > SZUA-182 > DTGQ01 > DTGQ01 > JBLIRT01. The sequence continues at coordinate 24,364 of JBLIRT010000009.1, read as the reverse complement.
GAGATGGTTTTTTCTGATCCCGGTGATTATCAGCTTCATAAGCTCCTGCGCGCTATTGATCTGAATACCACCCTGTCCAGGGTAGCAGAGCATGAACTTATTCAGCCTGATTCCTTCCTGCGGCCCTGGTCGGCTGTTTGCAGGCAGTTTGAGCCTTTCCCGGAACATTTGAAAAAAACCGGGGAGTTCGCTGAGGCTCTCCATTCCCGGCAGGATTTTGGGGCCCGTATATTCCCGAGGATCAGCCGGACGGAAGAGGAGACCATAAGAACCCTGCGCGCCAGAGCCGAAGAGGGGGCGATACAAAGATTCGGGGGTATCCCCGGGCCGGTAAGGCAGCGGCTTGACTATGAGCTCGAAGTGATCGGTCAGAAGGGATTTGCCTCCTATTTTCTCATGGTTGAGGATATGGTCAGGCAATCCCCACGGACCTGCGGCCGGGGATCCGGAGCAGCAAGCCTGGTAGCCTATTGCCTGGGAATTACCAATGTTGATCCCCTTCGTTACAACCTGATGTTTGAACGATTCCTGAATCCGAGCCGAAATGATCCTCCGGACCTTGATATTGACTTTGCCTGGGATGAGCGCGACCATGTGCTTGATTATGTTTTCAAAAGGTATGGCCAGAGGCACGTAGCCATGCTGGCCACTCATCTCACCTTCCAGCCTCGATCCGCCTTGAGAGAAACCGGCCGCGTTCTGGGCCTCTCCGAGTCCGAAATCGGCCGGGTCACCAGGAAGCTCCCATGGACCTTTCACCTGAAGGATCTTCCTTCCGATCCCCCCTGGCCTGAGATAATCGAGCTCGCTGAGAGATTGATGAAACTGCCCAGAGGCATAGCTACTCACTGCGGGGGAATTATTATTACTCCCGGTCCGATTTACAACATCGCTCCTGTCCAATACTCAGCCAGAGGTTTTCCCATTATTCAGTGGGAGAAAGACGGGACCGAAGAAATGGGCCTGGTCAAGATCGACCTCCTTGGCAATCGATCGCTGGCCGTTATCCGGGATGCTGTGGCCAATCTCAGGAGCCAGGGCATGTCCTTTGATGAACACCGCTGGGATCCAGCCAATGATAAGAAAACCCTGGAACTTCTGGCTAAAGGGAAGACCATGGGTATCTTTTATGTTGAATCTCCTGCTATGCGGCTTCTCCAGCAAAAGGCGGGGAAGGGCGATTTCGAGCACCTGATCATCCACTCGTCAATCATCAGACCGGCGGCTCATGCCTATATAAAAGAATATATCCGCCGCCTCCGTGGAGGAGCCTATACGGCTCTGCACCCACTCCTTCAGGAAGTTCTGGCCGAAACTTACGGCATCATGGTCTATCAGGAGGATGTAACCCGGGTGGCCATGGCTTTAGCCGGATTTCGCTTCGAAGAGGCCAATCAACTCAGGAAGGTTATCAGCAAAAAGGATACCTGTAAGCGGCTTGAGGATTTCCGACAGAAGTTCTTCACTGGTGCTCTATCAAAGGGTATTCAGGGAGACACGATTCAGCAGGTCTGGGATATGATGCTTTCTTTTCGCGGTTATTCATTCTGTAAGCCCCATTCGGCCAGTTATGCTCAGGTTTCCTTTCAATCCGCCTTTTTAAAAGCCCACTATCCGGCCTCTTTTCTGGCTGCGGTCTTGAGCAATTATGGAGGATTTTACTCTACCCAGGCCTATATCAGTGAAGCACAGCGCCTGGGAATAACCGTACTCCCACCGGATGTTAACCAAAGCGGGAGAAAATTTACAGCCTCCGGTCACACCATTCAGGTTGGCTTTGGTCAGATCAAAGGGCTCACTGAAAAAGCTCAGGAAAGGATACTCCTGGCCAGAGCGAAGGATGGACCATTTAAAAATTTTGAAGATTTTCTGGTCAGAGCCCGGATCGAAGAATCGGATGCCGAACGGATTATCCTGGCCGGGGCCTGTGATTATCTTGCTCATGGAGTGAACAGGCCACAACTGCTATGGAAACTTCGGTGCTTTTACCGCCGCCGGGAAATTTCCATGGATCCCTCTCCCCGGCCCGATCTCAAGCCTTATTCAAGAAAAGAGCTGCTCAGGCTGGAGTACCGGATGCTCGGGTTTCTGACCTCAACTCATCCCATCACTCTGGCCTTCCCGCAACCTGCGCCGGGCTCCATCAAGGCCTGCCAGCTCAACGATCATATCAGGAGAACAGTTCATATCCATGGCTGGCGGGTGACCTCGAGGACAGTTCCGACCGTCAAGGGTGAGACTATGCAGTTTATCACCTTTGAGGATGAAACCGATATCTTTGAAACGGTACTTTTCCCTGATGGTTTCTGTAAATATTCCAGGATAATGGGCTTGAAATCGGCCTTTCTCATCACCGGAAAGGTCGTACAAGATTTTGGGGCCGTCGTTCTTGAGGTGAAAAAGGTAGAATAAGGAATTTCATTCTGCCCAAAAAATATTTTATCTCGCTTAGATCATTTCCTGACAAACTCTTAGCTGCTCTGCAGAATCTATTTTGGTATATGAGAAAAAAATATCCGAATATGCAATAATTACTAACCGAAATTTTAGATAGAATTCAATGGAAACTGCATTTATTATCCAGGGCTTCTCTTGCCCTTAATAATCGGGAAAGATATGTGGAAAACATTGGCTCATCTCAAATCGTATAGATTCCACATCAACCCTTTTGGGCTGCTCAGCTCGCTGAGGAATGCCTTTTGGCCTCATCGTTACCCGTTTTATCAGGCTCAATTGGAACAGATATCTCATCGATTACTCTCACTCGTGCATTCTTCCGAACAGGAATTTCTCTCACTTGGCCAGACCCTGCAGACACTCTCTTCAACGTCCAGACAAATGTATCAGCAAACAAAACTGGCCCTGGAAAAGATGAGCGATACAAGTGACAGCAATATCCTTGGAACGATCAGGCACCTTTTAGAAGAGATAACCGGTGTCCTGCATGGCCAAAGCCTATATATAGAGGCTTCTTTTAAACAGATGAATCCGATCAGTGAAAAACTTTACAAACTGAGCACGTTTCGAGAAGACTTTGATAAAATCTCAAGATTTCTTCGTATCTTAGGAATTTCCATGAAAATAGAGAGCAATCGAATTGGTGAGCCAGGCCAGGAGTTTATGGTTTTGGGTGGTGAGATTGACCATGTCTGGGCCGATATTATCCTCACCACGGGAGAGCTTTTTTCTCAGGCGGCCGGGGCTGCAAACTGTATTGATTCGGCCAGAAATGCGGTAGCCGCGAACTTGGAAAAATACAATACCCTGACTTCTCAGACCAGGGAATCGATTCGACTGGCCATGAATGAAGTTGAAGAGATGTTTCATCTTTCCTCCCGGACGATAGATAGAATTGCAGGCTGCACTCAGCAGATCTCAAGGGAAATTGGAGAGGTTGTTTTTTCCTTACAATCACATGATATTACACGACAACAGGTCGAGCATGTCCACGAGGCTTTGGTACAGGCAGGTAATCGTCTTCAGAGATTGTCCACCTGGACTCAAAAGCACGATTCCAGTTTGGTTGAGGAAGTAAGCCGTATCCTGTTAGTCCAGATATATCAATTAGAAAACTCCATCAGGGAGATGGATCTGGCTGGGAGCAAAATTCGAAGGAGCCTCACTGAAATCGCTCTGAGATCAGAAAAAGAGAATGAAGAAATCTCCGCCTTTTATGAGAGTACGTATGACCATAAGACAGGGAGCATGCAGAGGCTGGAAAAAGAGATAGGCCAGTTGGCCTCAATTCTCCCTCAATGTGAGGAACTGAGTGAGCGAATATCACAGATCCTGCAGCCTGCCATCCGTTCGGCAACCGGGATCTCAGAGTCGATGATAGAAATGGAGAAGGTGGGATACATTATCAATCTCCTATCACTCAATGCCCTGGTCAAAGCAGCGCAAAATCAGGGATCGGGTCAAACCTTTGACATACTGGCCGAGGAAATCCATCAACAAGCTAACCTTTCCGGACACCTGGCAGGAGAAATCCGAGCTGAATTGCAGATTTTGAACAAAGCGAAGGTATCTCTGGAAGAGAGCTTAAATCTTTCAAAGGATCAGAGGGCTCAAGCAGATCCAATTGTCCGTTCAGCCGTCCAGAGTGTCTCCAGGGTTCAGCTTTTAAGCCGGGAAACCTCAGATACTATTTTCCAACTCTTAGAGGACAATAGCCGCCTGTCTTCTGAAATTAAAGCTACAGCCCAACATCTTCAATTTGATCAGCTGTTCCGGGCCAGCGCTTGTAAAAGTCTGGAATGGCTAAAGGCTATGTATCATGAACTACAAAGGTTCTGCCCACATGATGCAGGAATTCAGGGAAAAGATGTGAATACCGGTATGGAATCTTTAGCCAATGGGTACACTATGGAGAAAGAAAGGGATGTTCATCAGCAGGCTGTTTGCGAACCCCATGAAGAATTTCAGGAGCAAGAGGAGGAATCCTGCTTCGCCGAAGAGCCGGTGAAGGCGGAGAGTGCTCCTGGTAGAGACGCTCTTGGAGAAAATATTGAGCTCTTTTAAATCATCTTAAAGGTAATCTCGATCATGGAAGGGGAAAATCGGTTGATGACCATGCTTCTCTTTCATGATGAGAGTTAGGAGTGGAGGAGGAAGATGGAAATTTCCTGTAAAAAATCTCAGAAAGGTATCTGTCTTGGCCTGGAAGGTGAGCTGACCATTCAAGGAGTATCCAATCTCAAAGAAACTCTCTTGAAACATCTTTCTGAAGAAAGCTCTCTTGAAGTTAACCTTGAGGGCGTCACCCACATTGATACTGCCGGCCTTCAGATTTTATATGCAGCCCAAAAGACCGCAGTTCAACAGGGAAAGGTTCTATCCCTTAAGCGGCCATCATCTGCTTTTCTGGAGGCGGCCAGACTCGCCGGGCTCTTATTTCAGACCGAGGAGGGCCACCTGGAAGGATGCCTTTGGAAGGGAGGAATAAGAGAATGCCACAAACTATCATGACGGTAGACGATTCAGCAAGTATGCGCCAGATGGTCAAATTCACGCTCAGTGAGGCAGGGTACCAGATCGTTGAAGCAGTTGATGGACAGGATGCCCTGGAAAAGATGGTTCCTCATATAGATATGGTGGTTACAGATCTCAATATGCCCGGCATGGATGGAATTGAGCTGATCAAGAGTATTCGGAGGATGCCGGACTTCAAGTTTATCCCGATCATCATGCTCACTACTGAATCACAGAATGAAAAAAAAATGGAGGGCAAGGCGGCTGGTGCTACCGGATGGATTGTCAAGCCATTCCGGCCCGACCAACTCCTGGCAGTCATTAAAAAAGTACTGAGGTAAGATCATGTAAAGCGATCATGAGAGAAAAATAAATCACCTTTGGAGAGAAGAAGTTATGAGCAGAGAGGAGAAATTCAGAGATGCCTTCCGTGAGGAAGCTATAGAATTGCTGGTCCAACTTGAAGAGGTGGTGCTCTCCCTGGAACATGAACCCAAGAGTCAGGAACTGATCCACCGTCTTTTTCGCATTATGCACACCATTAAAGGCTCAGGATCCATGTTCGGATTCTCCGAGATTGCCGATTTCACCCACCATCTGGAGAATGCTTTAGATCTCGTTCGGCTGGGGAAGCATTCCATCACTCCCGAGTTTATCAATCTGCTCCTCTGCTCCAGGGATCTCATGCAGGAAATGCTGGATACCAACAGTCAATCCCTGGAAACCTCAGAGCAGGCGGACCGAATTCTGACCACCCTGAAAGGCTGGCAAGGCCAGAGATTACCTGAAAAGGTCCCCGCTTCAGGCTCTCAAACCAAATCCGAGCCGTCTGACCAGGTCGCCTATCGGCTGAGAATCAAGTTAGGCCCAAACGTTATGGCCGGGGGCCTTGATCCCCTGTGCCTGCTGCAAGAGCTGCATTCAATGGGTGAATGCGCTATCTCAGCTCAAACCGATCTGGTCCCGCCGCTTTCGGAAATCGATCCTGAACTCTGTTACTTTTACTGGGATGCGGCTATAAACACCACCGCCAGTTTAGAAGACCTTCGCGGAATCTTTCTCTTCGTTGAGGATGAAAGCCGGATCTCTATCACCCGCTTAGAGCACGATCCTCCCGAAGATGCACTGAACCATAAGAAATTGGGAGAGATTTTAGTAGAGCGGGGTGATATAAGCGAAGAGCAGGTGAGGAATGTCCTGGCCCGGCAAAAACGGGTTGGAGAGCTTATGGTAGAGGCAGGATTCATCAGTCAGGATAAGGTTGACTCTGCTCTGGTTGAACAGAAAATAGTAGGCGATTTGCGTAACAGCAGCCTTCAAAGTAATACTATCCGTGTTTCCACGGAAAAGCTGGACCGACTCATGAACCTCGTTGGAGAGATGGTCATCACCCAGGCCCAACTCAACCAGGTCTCCAACCAGTGCCAGATTCAGGATATTGCCTCTCCTGTCGAGAATATGGAGCGACTTACCAATGAGTTACGGGATTGTACCCTCAACATTCGTATGCTCCCGGTAGAGGTGACCTTTAATAAGTTCCGGCGGCTGGTTCGCGACCTTACCGCCAGTTTAGGAAAAAATGCTGATCTGGTTACCCAGGGGGGTGAGACGGAATTAGATAAAACTGTTATCGAACGTATTCACGACCCGCTCATCCATTTAATTCGAAACAGCATTGATCATGGTATTGAAACACCTGAAGAACGACGCAAAGCCGGAAAACCTGAGAAAGGCACTATCCGACTCACGGCCGGGCAATCCGGAGGTGAAGTAATTATCAGCATTGAAGATGATGGAGCAGGTCTGAACAGGAATGAGATCAGGGCCAAGGGAATTGAACAAAATCTTATCAATGAGTCGGATACCTTGAGTGATGCTCAGATTTATAATCTGATTTTCAAGCCGGGCTTCTCAACCGTCAGCACGGTTACCGACGTTTCCGGGCGGGGTGTCGGTATGGATATAGTCAAACGGGAAATTACCAGGTTACGCGGCTCGGTCAGTTTAGAAAGTAAGAGGAACCAGGGGACCAGGATATCTATCCACCTTCCCTTAACCCTGGCTATCATTGAGGGGCTTCTCACGGTAACTGAAACAAATCACTATGTCATTCCTCTCACTTTCATTCAGGAATGTATAGAGCTTACCAGCCGTGATATCAGTCGCACCCATGGCCGGCACGTTATCCAATTAAGGGGTGAGACTATTCCTTATATACGGCTGAGGGAATTTTTTGCTCTTGGCCATGGGCAGCAGAAATATGATGTTGAATATGTTGTGATTGCCGTGGTTGAGGGGAAACGGCTGGGCTTAGTCGTTGATCATATCATTGGTGATCATCAGGCGGTTATTAAATCGCTGGGGAAAATGTACGAACATACTGAAGGGATATCCGGCGCCACCATTCTGGGAGATGGGACGATTGCCCTGATCCTGGATGTCCGGCAGCTCATGGAATGTGCCAGACGAGAAGAGGCGGAAATGTTCATCAGGGTCTGAAAGCCAAGCCGAAGAGTCTTGATCCCATAAGAGGGGATCAAACAGTATCAGGGCCTACCAAGCCCTTCATCCCGGTCAATATACAAAAAGGAGGGATCATGTATGAATCAAGCTGCGATAGCCAATACCGATCAATATCTTACGTTTACTCTGGGGGATGAATTGTTTGCGGCTGAAATTTCAAAAATCCGGGAAGTTCTGGACTACCCCACGATCACGAAAGTGCCGCGAATGCCCAGCTACCTGTTGGGGGTTACGAATCTCAGGGATAACGTGGTGCCAGTGATCGATATGCGCCAGAAATTTGGATTATCCTCTGCCGAGCGAACTGTGGATACGTGTGTGGTTATTGTTGAAACTGAATTAGAAGGAGAGCAGATAACCATAGGCTGTCTGGCAGATTCGGTCAAAGAGGTTTTGGACCTGCCTCGGGATCAAATTGAACCGCCACCCAGGATGGGCTTGGATCTTAATACTGATTTTTTAAAGGGTATGGGCAAGCAGGGAGATAAATTCCTGCTGATCCTCAATATGGACAAGGTACTTTCTTCAAAAGAGCTCCGACTGGTTAAAGAAACTGCAGAGAATCCCTCAGGGGATGAATCGGAGGCAGCAGATGGGGATAACTCAGAAGGTTCGGTAAACCAAGGGCTGCCGGATGAACTATGAATAATCAACAGGACTTTCTTTCCCACATGGAGTCAGAGAGTATTCATCTAAACCCCTTTTTCAGAATAAGGAGGAACAAATGAAGATTCGGGTAGGTACCAAATTGACTGTTGGCTTTGCTATTCCTTTGATTTGCTTGTTGGCTATCGGCACCATGGTTTATATGGCCAATCTTGATTCAGAATCAAAATCCATGTTGACCAAAGAGGAGAGTGTGGTTTACCAGATGATCGCCGAGGACATGAAAACGGATGTCATCCAAATCCAGCAGTGGCTTACAGATATCTCGGCCACGAAGGCTCAGGATGGGCTGAGTGACGGCTTCGACTTGGCCGAAAAGCATTACCAATCTTTCATGAAGGGGCTGGAAAGCTTCAGGGAGATGTTTACTCGGAAGGGCAATGGAGAAAAACTGAAAGACCTGGAGGAATTGGAAGAGCATGCCGGAAACTATTACGAAATGGGCAAGGCCATGGCCCATGCGTACATAGATGAGGGCACGGCCAAGGGAAACAAGATTATGGGCGATTTTGACAAAACGGCCGAGGCCTTATGGAGCTCACTGAATCCTTTAGTCGATTCGCAGGTAGCCGAGTTGAAAGAGAGTATGGACGGCATAATATCCTCGATCAAGAGGACGAATTGGAGCATCCTGGTTGTTGGCCTGCTGGCCATGATCATAACCTGTATCACCGGTTTTCTCATGTCGCGGAGTATTACCCAGCCGGTAAATCACCTTCGCGATGTAGCCGAGAAATTAGCCGAAGGGGATACCTCGGTTTTAATTGATGTCAAAAACCAGGATGAGACTGGAGAACTGGCAGCCTCATGTCAGAAGATGATAGAGCAGCAGTCCGGCCTGCTCAGGGAGATTAACCGGATAGTCGAGTCAGCCCTGGAGGGAAGGCTTGAAGCCCGGGGCAATGCCAAAAAGTTTGGTGGGGATTACGGCAAAGTTATTCAGGGCATCAATAGCACTCTTGATGCTATCATTTTCCCCTTGAATATGGCTGCCGATCATATGGCCAGGATCAGTCGGGGAGACATTCCGGAGAGAATCACGGATGAATATAAAGGTGACTTTAACGAGATCAAGAATAATTTGAACATTCTCATTGAGGCTATGAATGAAGTGACTTCACTTGCCCAGGAGATTGCAGGCGGGAACCTTTCGGTGAGGGTCAAGGAGCGTTCATCCCAGGATAAGCTTATGCAGGCCTTAGCCGATATGGTGCAAAAACTTACCAACGTGACAGTTGATATCCAGTCGGCTGCAGATCAGGTTGCCGGCGGCAGTCAGCAAATGAGTGCCAGTGCTGAACAGATATCCCAGGGAGCTAATGAGCAGGCATCTTCGGCTGAGGAAGTCTCAGCAGCTATGGAAGAGATGGTGGCTAATATCAAGCAGAATGCGGAAAATGCTCAACAGACGGAAAAGATTGCCTTAAAATCTTCCAAGGATGCTAAAGAGGGTGGCCAGGCTGTAGCAGAAACAGTTTTAGCCATGAAAGACATAGCCGGCAAAATTTCAATCATTGAAGAAATTGCCCGGCAGACGAATCTCCTGGCTTTAAATGCAGCTATTGAGGCAGCCAGGGCCGGTGAGTATGGAAAGGGATTCGCTGTAGTCGCCTCTGAAGTTCGTAAGCTGGCCGAGAGAAGTCAAGTGGCGGCTGGTGATATCAGCCAGCTGTCAACCACGAGTGTTAAAATAGCAGAAAAAGCAGGTGAAATGCTGGCCAAGCTGCTGCCGGATATTCAAAAAACAGCGGAATTGGTCCAGGAGATAAGCGCAGCCAGTAGCGAACAAAACAGCGGTGCCGAGCAGATCAATAGCGCGATTCAGCAACTGGAGCAGGTGATCCAGCAAAACTCGGGAGCATCTGAGGAACTGGCCGCCACAACCGAAGAGATGTCCTCCCAGGCCGAACAACTGCAGAATGTCATCTCATTCTTCAAGACCGAGGCTATTCATAAATCCAGTATCAAGAAAACCAAGCTTCCTGAGCATGGATTGATTCAACCTCATCACAAGGTACATGTTGCCCATCTCTTAGGGGGAAAGGCGAAAGGTGAGGCTGCACTTACATCTGAAGCCAAGCATGAGAAACAATCGGAGAAACCGGCCGATGCCCAGCTTGAATTAGTTGGTAACGGCCATAAGGACAACCTGGATAAGGAGTTTGAAAACGGCTGACAGATACCCTGTCATGCCTTACGTGCCGGATTATGAAAAAAGGAGGGGGCTTATCTTGAACCTTGCGCCTGGAGAATCAAAACATGTCTTTACGCCGAAAGACATGTCTAATCGACTGTACGAAAAATTCAGTCAGTTCATTTATGCTGAATGCGGCATTAAGCTCCCTCCTGTTAAAAAGGTCATGCTTCAGTCCAGATTGACGAAGAGGTTGCGAGTTCTGAGAATTCTGTCCTTTGATGAATATTATGACTATCTGACGAGCTCTCAGGGCAAAGAGGAGGAACTGTTTCATGCTCTTGATATGGTGAGCACGAATAAAACAGAATTTTTTCGGGAGCCGTCTCATTTTGACTATCTGCGAACCGAGGCTCTTCCCTGGCTCATCCATGAGTTGGATAGGAAAGCTCGAAGGAGGATACATATTTGGAGTGCCGGCTGTTCCTCTGGTGAGGAACCTTACACCCTGGCCATGGTTTTAAGCGACTTTCTTGAAAAATTTCCCGGATTTGATTTTGATATCCTGGGGACCGATATTTCACGACGGATGCTTCATCATGCCCAAAAGGCCATTTACAAAGATCAGGATATCCATCCCATTGCTCATCGTTTGAGGGCCACCTACCTCATGAAAGGGAAAGGCCCGCAAAAGGGTAACTGGCGGATCACATCAGGGCTTCGAAACAGGGTCCAGTTTAAGCGGCTTAATCTTGTAGATGAGCATTTTGACCTTCCTCACCTGATGGATATCATTTTCTGTCGAAATGTCATCATCTATTTTGATCGTCCGACTCAGAGCCGCTTGTTTGAAAAGTTTCATACGTGCTTTGTACCTGGAGGATTTTTATTTATCGGCCACTCAGAAACTCTCTATGGAATCAGTAATCAGTTTGAATACCTGCAGGCCACTATCTATAGAAAGCCGCCATGAAATTCGTACATGCTTAAAAAAAGGCCTTGAAAAAGCCCCTACAAGCTGACATCAAGCAGGAGAATTGAGCATGGCCCAGAAAAAAGTGAAGGTCTTGATAGTAGATGATTCAGCCCTTGTTCGTCAGACGATGAAAGATATTCTCAATTCCGATCCTGGAATCGAGGTCACAGCCACAGCTGCCGATCCTTTCTTTGCTGTTCATTATATGAAAAAGGAAGTCCCTGATGTCATTACCCTGGATGTGGAAATGCCTCGTATGGACGGGCTGACTTTCTTGCAAAAGCTCATGATGCAGCAACCGGTACCGGTTGTTATGTGTTCCAGTCTCACCGATGAGGGATCTGAAACAGCCATGAAAGCCCTGGAGTGCGGTGCTGTGGAAATAATCGTCAAGCCTCGCCTGGGAACCAAGCAATTCTTCGAAGAGGCTAAGGTCCAAATCTGCGACATTATCAAAGCTGCGGCCAAGGTTCAGCCGAAGCGCATCTGCAGAATGAATGTAGAGCAAAAATTCACTGCAGATGCCGTATTACCGAAACCCAGGCGGAGTAAATCCCTGCCTGAAACGACAGAGAAAGTTGTCCTGATTGGGGCTTCCACAGGAGGGACCGAGGCCCTGCGTCGCCTCCTGGAGGCTATGCCGGAAGATGCACCAGGAATGGTCATTGTGCAGCATATGCCGGAAAACTTCACCGCTGCTTTTGCCAAAAGATTGGATAGCCTTTGTCGTATAGAAGTCAAGGAGGCCCATAATGGAGATAAGGTCATGATCGGTCAGGCCATGATCGCACCGGGGAATAAACACACCCTTCTGAAGCGAAGCGGAGCCTATTATTATGTGGAAGTTAAAGATGGACCCCTGGTGAGTCGCCATCGCCCTTCGGTAGATGTTTTATTCCGTTCCGGAGCGCGGTATGCAGGCCCTAATGCCTTAGGCATAATCATGACCGGTATGGGAGATGACGGTGCTAAAGGAATGCTGGAAATGAAGCAGCAGGGGGCGTATACGATAGCCCAGGATGAAGCCACGTGTGTCATCTTTGGTATGCCGCAGGTAGCCATTAACCTGGGAGGTGTGGATAAGGTGCTTTCGCTGGACGCTATCCCGGTGGCAATATTGAAGGTATGCTCACATACTGACTAAAGTCTTAACCAAGCTTCCTTCTTACCCCAACAGTATCATTTCAATGATCATATTTCCCCTCATCGGTAAACCGGTCATCGAAGTCATATTTGTCAATTTACATAAGAGTTGACAAGACATTATCGTCTTAATAAACTATAAGTAGGAGTAAATTTTTTTTCTATGGTAAATACAGAAAGTAAACAAAAGTCAGGACGAACCAGATAACATAATCCATACGGCAGCCTCTGATAATAATTGCTTCATGAATAACGTAAAATCGCCCATAGGTAATAGATACCATGGGAACGAATTTTTTGGGGGAATGTACCATTTTTTTTCGTCTATTAGGGCAAAACGGCAATGAAGGGATAATAGGAATAAAAAAATTGGGAGGGAAAGAAATGAAAAGATCAACCATAGGTGTTCTTCTCCTTTTCGTCGGTCTATCTATTCCTTTACTATCAGGCAATCTCCTGGCCCAGAGGTTAACAGAATCCGGGCCTGCTTCCAGGAATTCAATATATCCGTCATTCCTGGGTTGGAATAATTGGCTCATCAACAGTGTCTACTGGAGTACCAGCCAGTTCAATGGGCCGTTTCACAGTTTGTATCTGAGTAATAATTATTCGGATCTGCCGATCAGGAGCCCTTATTGGAGTGCCGGCCAATCGATGTGGCCATCTGACAACTCGTATTCGGCTCCCGGCCCGTTCATGGGCTTACCGGTCACCGGTTCTCTCTGGAATACTGAGCCATCAAAGGTACCGGTTGGTGATAATACGTTCATGGCCAGCAGTATGGATTGGATGGCCTTGGCCATCAGTTCAAGAGCTGGTTTGTGGTATTGGCCGTATACTGCTCCTGAATGGATGAACATCTTATATCATCAGATCCTTGACCTGAAACCGTCAGATCCGGATACTACGGATGAGGTCGTTGATTTTCCCGGGCTATGGCAGCAGATCGCTGAAGCCCTTGCCAATGGTCTACCCAGGACGGCTATAGAACTCCTCAACGAGCTGATACCTTTGACTATTGAACATGAAAAATACGGCCTGGCCATGAAGGCCATGTGTAAGCGGCTGGTACTTGAGGCCACTATTGAAGGCAATAGACCTGAAGAAAAGATTACCAGGCTTACCGGAGAAATCGAAACGGCTCCTGAATTACTGAAGCCTCTGTTAAACCTTGTCTTGGCTCAATGGTACTGGCACTACTATCAAAATAACCGCTGGCGATTTGCAGAGCGTGATGCCACGGCCGAGATCATTGACACAGATTTTACCACCTGGGACCTGCCGAGGCTCCTGGACAAAATAGATGAACTCTACACAGCGGTGCTCTCCCAGGAGGAGGAGTTGAAATCTACCCCCATAGACATGTTCACTGATTTTTTTGAGCTGGGCAGCGTTCCCTTATCGTATAGACCGACCCTGTTTGATTTTGCCGCTTTTTCAGCCATTTCCTTCTATCAGGATGGTGACCAGGTAAGAAGAAGTCCGGAGGATGCCTTTGAACTTGATGCGGATTCGGATGCCTTTGCTCCGGCCGAGGTTTTTATCCAATACTCCCCGGAAACAACAGATACCTCCTCTCCCCTCCTCAAGGCTCTGAAGCTCTACCAGAAGCTGCTGGCTTTCCACCGCAACGACCTCTCCAAAGAGGCCTTTCTTGATGCGGACATCAATCGGCTGATATTTGTCAAAGCCTATGCTTTCGGGGAAGAAAAATCCAGCCGTTATATAGCCCGAATGTCCGAAATTGCCGAGACCTGTTCCCTTACCTCCCTTTCAAGCCTGGCCTATTATCACTGGGCCCAGGAACTGTATAATCAAAATAATTATATCGAAGCCCATGCCATTGCCCTGAGAGGGGAAGCCCGGGATGCCGAATCCTACGGCGGGAAGATGTGCCGATCTTTGTTGACGAGAATAGAGGCCAGGGAAATGAACCTCAAAAGCGAATATTCAATGACCTCCCTGTTTCGTGAAGTGAGACTCGATTATCGCAATATTACCAGGGTTCATTTCCGTATCGTTGAGGACCAATGGGATGATTTTCTTGAAGAACGCTATGGATCACCAGGATATATAAATGATGAAAAATTTCAGGAGCTTCTCCAAAAAACACCGGTAAAAGCATGGTCGGTTGCCCTCCCACCGACGACAGATTACAAAAGTCGCTCTCAGGCCATTGATTTACCCACCTTGGCTCCCGGTTACTATACCTTGATCGTCTCCTGGCGGGAAGATTTTGCCAATGGAGAAAACGCCATCAATATGGTTTCATTCTGGATGACCGGGATGGCCATGGTGACCAAGACCATAGGCGGACAACTTGCGTGTTATATCCTCGATGCCCATCAGGGGACGCCTCTTGAAGGGGCTAAGGTAACAGTCTTTTATAGAAACCAGGAGGGATATTATCAGGAATTGACCGTCAAGTATACGGATGCGAATGGTTCTTTTACCATCTCTCAGGGTAATTACGGAAGGCTTGTCCTTCATGCTCACTATAACGGCTATGAATTGCTGAGTGGGCCAGTCTACATGTCATACCCGAGAACAGAACAGTCTGAATTGAGAAAAACCATATTCTTTACTGACCGGTCATTGTACAGGCCGGGCCAGATGATTCATTTCAAGGTGCTGGCCGTAAAGAGTAACCATGCCTTTGACACCTATGATTTCCTGCCCAATATTCCTTTAACGATTACCTTTCGTGATCGTAATTATCAGGAGGTTGAACATCTGGATCTGGTTACCAATGCCTTTGGCTCTGCCTCAGGCACCTTTACCGCTCCTTCCGGTACGCTCACCGGGAATATGACTATAAGCTGCAGCCAGCCGGACGGAAGTACGAGCATCCGTGTGGAAGAGTACAAGAGGCCAAAATTTAAAGTGGTCCTTGATCCCCCACAGGAAGGGGGGCGGCTGGATGAAGAGATTGAACTGCCCGGCCTGGCCATGGCTTATACCGGAGCGCCGGTTGATGGGGCGAAGGTTTCTTACCGGGTGGTTCGTGAGGTTCGCTATCCCTATTGGTGCTGGTGGTTAAGACATCGTCCCTCAAATCCCAGGGAAATCGCCCACGGCCGCCTCATGACTGACGCGGAGGGCAAATTCAACATTCGCTTTATAGCCAGGCCCGATCGTTCCATACCTGAATCAGACCAGCCGACCTTTGGCTTCAGGGTTTCAGTCGATGTTACCGACAGTGCCGGCGAAACACGCTCAAGGAGCATAAACATCCAGGTAGGATATGTGGCCATGGCCCTCGATATTTCTGCCGCTGACTGGCTGACCGATGAGGGGCCGATACCATTCACCGTCTCGGCCATGACCCTGGATCAGCAGCCCCTTACGACTACGGGAACGATAACCGTGTATACCTTAAAACAGCCTCAAGAGCCGGTAAGACCATCCCTCCTGGGGTCCCCCTTAGGAGATGCCGAGAATAAACCAGATGAATCCAACTGGGAAACCTGGCCGGAAAATGAGGCTGTGGCTGAATCTTCCTTTGATACCTCCGGAGGAGCATCTCAAGTTTCCTTTACCCTTGAACCAGGGGCCTACAGAGTAGTAGCTACGGCTTATGATCGCTATGGTGCCCAGGTCAAGGCTATGCTGCCGGTCATGATCATTGATCCTGAGGCTTCCATCTTTACCGTGCCCATTCCCAATCTCGTCAAGGCCAGATCAACGAACCTCGAAGTCGGCGATACCCTCGAAGCCCTTTGGGGGACCGGCTATCAGCAGGGTCGTGCCCTGGTCGAGATAGAACATAGAGGGCACATAGTTCAGAAATATTGGACGAACCCGCAGAATACCCAGCAGAGAGTAACCTGGGCTGTCGGCGAAGAGCACCGGGGAGGCTTTTTCCTCCATATCACTCAGGTGCATGATAACCGCGCCTATATCTCCAGAGAGCGTATATCCGTCCCCTGGTCGAATAAAGAACTCGAGGTAAGTTTTTCCTCTTTCCGATCAAAACTTGATCCCGGGGCTGAAGAGACCTGGACCATTCACATTAAGGGAACTGAGGCGGAAAATGTGGCCGCGGAATTGGCGGCTACCTTGTACGATGCCTCCCTTGATGCCTTTTTACCCCACAACTGGTCAGGGCTGGAGGGTATTTTCAGGCAGGATTACAGCGGCCTCTCAACCGGCTTTGCCAACAGGGTAGGTTACACGAGAAACCACATTGATGATTGGAATGATACGTATTCATATTACACCAGCCGAACCTACATCCGTTTTCCCGATGATGTTCTTGGGAACTCCTATAGTTACGGCTATCCATATTATTATAGCTATGGTGCTTATGGTGGTTACAGCTCTGATTATTCATCAACGTATGATGGTGAGTCAGATTCAGGCGACATGAAACTTGCTTCCTCAGCTATGCCTTCACCAGAGGCCGGCGGATTCGGCGGATTGGCTTCGGATGGCTCGAATATAACGGACGGCTCCGGATATGGAATGGGAGGGGAAGAAGAAACTTCGCCGACAGAAGAGATAGATCTTTCCCAGGTATCAATACGAACAAATTTTAACGAAACAGCCTTCTTTTTCCCTCAATTGCTCACGGATGGAGAGGGACAGGTCTCGATCACCTTTACCATACCCGAAACATTGACGGCCTGGAAATTTGTGGGCTTTGCCCACTCTCAGAACTTGCTGTGGGGAATGATTTCCGAAGAAGCCGTAACGCAAAAGGACCTCATGGTTCAGCCTAATCCACCCCGTTTCTTAAGAGAAGGGGATATCCTGTTATTTTCGGCCAAAGTGACCAACATCTCTGATGAGGAACAAAGCGGGATTATCCGGCTGTCCCTTTCAGATACCCTTTCCGAACAACCCCTGAACGATGAATTTCTTATCAGTCTCCAGGATCAGTCCTTCACCGTATCGGCCAAGAGTTCCCGTTCCTTTTCCTGGGAAATTGAGGTGCCGGATTTTTCAGGTGTGCTGACTTACCGGGTTGTGGCTTCCTCAGGTAATCTTTCTGATGGAGAGGAAGATGCCCTGCCGGTACTTTCCCGGCGCGTTCTCGTAACCGAATCGCTCCCCTTACCCATTCGAGGTATAGCCATCAAGGAGTTCAGCTTTGATAAGCTTCTTGCCTCAGATCAATCAGACACCCTGGAACATCAGACCCTGACTCTTCAGATGGTCAGCAATCCGGCCTGGTATGCCGTGCAGAGCCTGCCCTTTTTGATGGAACATCCTCATGAGTGTTCAGAGCAGATCTTTAACCGGCTGTATGCCAATGCCCTGGCCGCTCACATTGCCGATTCAGATCCCCAGATCAAGGATGTTTTTGCCCAATGGCAGGGGACTGAGGCCCTTCAGTCTAATCTGGAAAAGAATGAGGAACTCAAGTCAGTGCTCCTGGAAGAGACCCCCTGGGTCAGGGCGGCGGAAAGAGAATCAGCAAGTAAAAAACGGGTAGGATATCTCTTTGATGATGAGCTTGTCCAGAGTTCCCTTTCCTGTGCCTATGATAAACTCGCTCAGATGCAGCGTCCGGATGGATCATGGCCATGGTTTCCCGGAGGAAGATCTAATTTCTATATCACCTTGTACATTATGACCGGTTTCGGTCGCTTACGGCACCTGAATGTTGACGTCGAACAGGATCTGGCCTTAAAATGTCTCGGATATCTGGATTACAAGATTGATGATGCCTACGAGAAAATCAAGAAATTGGGGATCGAATACCTGGCCCAGAACCACCTCTCCAGTACCATTGCCATGTACCTTTATGGACGATCCTTTTACCTGGATACGAACCCGATTCCCGCTGCATATCAGCCGGCGGTCGATTATTTTCTCGGTCAGGCTTCTGTCTACTGGCTTGGTGTAACCTCAAGACTCTCCCAGGGACATCTGGCCCTGGCCTGTCAGAGGTTCGGTGATCAGGTAACGGCCCAGAAAATTATGGCTTCTCTGAAGGAGCATTCGATCACAGAGGAAGAGATGGGGATGTACTGGAGAGATCTGGAGCTTTCCTGGTGGTGGTACAGGGCTCCCATCGAAACCCAGGCCGTAATGATCGAAGCCTTTGATGAGGTGGCTCATGATCAGACAGCCGTCGAGGATCTCAAGGTCTGGCTGCTGAAGCAGAAGCAGACCCAGAACTGGAGGACTAACAAATCGACGGCCGATGTCATTTATGCTCTCCTGTTAAGGGGTGAGGATTTACTCGCTTCCGATCAGACGGTAACGGTCACCCTGGGAAATCTGGCCATAGTCCCTGAAGACATCGAAGCAGGCACCGGGTTCTATGAGAAAAAATTTATTCGGGAAGAAGTGCAGGCCGATTACGGGCAGATCACCATAGAGAAGCTTGATGAAGGGATTGCCTGGGGCAGCCTCCACTGGCAGTACCTGGAAGATATGAGTAAGGTAACCCCGCATGAAACCCCGCTTTCTCTGGAAAAGAGCCTCTATGTCGAGCGACTGACCACACAGGGTCCTGTCATCGAGCCGGTTATCGGTGATCTGGCTGTTGGGGATCGCCTTATCGTGAGAATCATCCTGCGGGTTGACCGGGATATGGAATATGTTCATATGAAAGATTACCGGGGCTCGGGAACTGAACCGGTCAATGTCCTCTCCCAGTATAAATACCAGGACGGGCTGGCCTACTATGAATCCACCAGGGATACGGCCACACACTTTTTTATTGATTATCTTCCCAAAGGAACCTATGTATTTGAGTACCCTTTGAGGGTTCAACATAGAGGCACATATCAGATGGGAATGGCCACGATTCAGTGTATGTATGCACCTGAGTTCAACAGCCATTCGGAAAGCATATTCATCAACGTGCCATAGCATGAAAATAAAAAGGGGAAATAAAAAGGGTCGGACCATGTCCGACCCTTTTTTAAGCCTTGTCCTTTTTGACACTGGTTTCGTGAAGGAGAAACCCCATCCCCAAGATAAGGTAAAGAGATACATCAAGAGCGAGAACGAGTTACGGGAAGTATATCTCTTACCGTCACGCAGGCGGAAAGTTACGTTCCCGCGCCGGCCATAAGGGAGGAAGTATGGTGCCGAAGGCGGGACTCGAACCCGCACGGGGTTAACCACTGCCCCCTCAAGACAGCGTGTCTGCCAATTCCACCACTTCGGCATCTATTTGTTTTCAATTTTTAACATATTTCCTTTTCTCCGTCAAGGTGAATTTGATCGGATGGGAAAATCAGATAATAAGACACGCATGTAGTGAATAATACGTAAAAATGGTTCAAATAATACATTTAATATTGACAACTATCCTTCGTATATTGTAGCATTTAGAATACTTTTTTACTTTCCATCCAGTGTCCACTGTCCGGTATTCAAGCATGTCTCCATGATCTATACATGGAAAAGGGTTTATTTTGACCAAGGGGGAACAGAACGATGAAAGGGGAATTTTATCGAAATTTTCTTGCTTTTTCCGGAGCAAAGAGAAAAAAGAATCTTTCACGATTGAACCGAAGAAGCTTTCTGAAGACAACCAGCCTGGCTATAGCCGGTCTTTCCGTACCTCGTAATGTATGCTTTGGCCGCCCCAAGCCCGTTTTCCCTCCTCCAGCCGGCGAGGCACTGGTAAGCATAGTCAGGAGGCCGGATATAGAAGATATGGTCCGGACGGCCATTGATCTGGCCGGTGGCTTCCATGAAATCAACCCGGGTGAGACGGTAGTTATAAAGCCAAACATTACCTGCCGGTCAAACCCGGATTTTGACGGTATTCGCGTCGTTACCAGCCCTGATGTACTCCGCAGCGTGATAAGAGCGGTTAAGGAGAGGACTGACCGGACAAACATTACGGTGGCCGATGCATGCGCTTTTGGGTTTTCAACCAGGGAAGCGGCCCGATCCTACGGCCTTTACGATGTCTGCCTGGAAGAGGGTGTGAACTTTTCAGGTTGGGAGGAAGAAAAGTATATTTCCTTTACCCATAAAGGATTTTTCCATGTCCGGAGCAAGCGGAAAATCCCTGCCTCCCTTTCATCATTCAATCATTTTATTAATGTTCCGATTCTGAAGAACCATGAAATGGTTCCCTTCAGTAATGCCGGTTATACTTGCTGCCTTAAAAACTTTGTTGGCCTTATCAGCCCGTATAATCGCCTTGATTTACATACGAGAGATTTGGGCGAAAAGGTGGCTGAGTTGAATTTATGTGTACCGAATATAACCATGAATATTGTAGATGCCCTGACCGTTATTCTTACCGATGGGCCGGCCGGATCGGCCATGGACATCGCCAATCCCGGTCTGGTGCTGGCTTCGAAGGACAGGGTGGCCTGTGACTCTCTGGCCCTGGCCGTTCTCAAATATTATGCATCTCGGCAGGGAATTGAGAGGGATTATGTACATCAATCAGTTTGGGAACAATCCCAAATCAGACGTGCCTCACAGCTGGGTCTTGGAAGAGTAAATCCTGATCTTATAAACATTATAGGTGATGGGGTGGAAGAGATTGAAGGTTTGATACAACAGTGGTGTTAATCATCCGGGTGCTTCATATGACAACGAGATTTCCTATTTTGAGGTTTCAGTGTTCA
The DNA here is from genome assembly GCA_049472445.1 of bacterium. Taxonomy (GTDB): domain Bacteria; phylum SZUA-182; class SZUA-182; order DTGQ01; family DTGQ01; genus JBLIRT01. The sequence continues at coordinate 3,399 of JBLIRT010000009.1, read as the reverse complement.
GGTTTCAGGACCTGTTTTTTCATGCTGACACCTGAAACCTTCCCGAGGTCTTGAAGCGAAGTCTCGTTTTCGTATTAATCCTGAAGGAGATCCGATAAAGAGACTTGATACGAGAAGCAGAAAAATTTCAGTAACGTAATGCCTCTTCCCTCCGCCTATTGGAATGCCGAAGGAGAATAATCGAGAGTAAGAGCCCCGCAAGAGGGAATTGCTCAGCTGAGGCTTGGGCTATGGGATCGGAAGAAAGATTAGACATCAACAGAGTTTTTAGGATTATTTCCTTTCGGAGTTTGATTTATATCAGTTTATTGGTGTTTCTGCTTGCTCTCATTAAAATTTACCTTGATAATCAACCAAAACCGAAAGGTTCCAATCCACAGGGAGTGTCCAGAACTTACCGTCTGGCTATGGTGAACAATTCTCCGGAGTTCAAAAGACATATTACAGGATTTCAAAGTGGAATGACCAGTCTATGGAACAGTATTAATTACGTTCTGTATAACTCTCTGGATGAGGTAAAGGATGAGGATATCCTTTACGTCCTTGGAAGAGACAACGTAAGATTGGCTCTTCAAAAATTTCCTGACCGTAAGATCATTGGTTATGCCGGCTTTCAGGAAAAACCTTCCAGGAATTATACGGGAGTTTTCTCAGGCCCTGACTGGATTGAATGCCTGAACGTGTATCGGGAATTTCTGCCGGGGATAAGAAGGATTGGCGTCCTCTATACACCGGGAGACCCAGACCTCGAAGATCAGGTAGAAGCTTTGCAGAAATTGGCAGAAGGTGATCCTGACCTGGAGATAACGATCCTTTCTGTTCCCCAAAACGACGGGGATTTACCGGGAAAACTTGATTCCTTATCAGGAGAGAATATCGATACCTTTCTGGCACTTTGTCAGGATAAAAACATCCAGCAAGCCTTGCCCGTAATCTCGGAATATTGCCTGAAAAACAGGATTTTCCTTGTTGGGGGTGGAAAGGCAGGCGCCCGGGAGGGTGCTTTAATCTCTGTGGATTTTGATCAGGAAAGGGTGGGAAGGGAAGCAACCAGAATCATCGCTCAGATCGTCAAGGACAATAAAAATCCTGACCAGATTCCCATTACCTTTCCACAACCGGACATCTTCATAAATGTAGCCTCTTTCTATAAATTAAACCTCCAGGTTCCCCCGGCACTCAGGAAGAAGGCCAAGGAGGTGTTTCCTTAAGGCCGGGATCACATCACCTTGATTGCACGCTGCCACCAACCGGTAAGAGAAGTGGTTTAGCTAAGCTAACATATTGTTTTAGATCTCCTTTTATGATAAGATAAGGGTGTAATAAAGAGAGAATAAAGATATCCGTCAGTATGAGCTTTTTCGGAAATCTACTCTTCATAGTGCGGTTCAATCATGTAGCCCCACAATGAAATGTGGAACTGTGAGATTGGGCCTTACGGATGTCGGATTTCATTTCCGGAAAACCTCAGTGTTGTAAGCTTTGCAGGGGGCGGGGTTTACACAACTGGCGGTTTATTTTTGCTCTTACCTCTCTGATCTTCTCTCTCATGGAAGGTTTATAGCAGTGTACCGGGCATTTGGCACAAGTACTCTTATTGTCTTTAAGGATACAGTTTTTCATACGTTGTCTGGCATAGTTTAAAAGGTTATCACATTCAGGACATAATCCGGTTTTTGTGCCGTGTCGCCCATGGCAGTATATGTTGATCATGAAGGCAATAGTTTTATGCTCTCTTACTGCTTTCGGTCGGCCAAATAGTCATACGTTCTTTATCGATACCTTAAAAGAAGGTATGCTGTAATCCTCTTTCGATGAGAGCTGAGCTCTCCTTTGATCATGGCAGTCAGGTATTGGTAAGGTCTGAACACCTCTCGGGAAGGGCTCCTTTATTTTTTGGCAATATCGACTCCTCAATGGTTCGTAAATGATCTCCAGGGAGACTTCTTTCAATACTCTTGCCGCTACACCAGCTCTTTCATCTGGTAACCGCCTTTTCTTCTATTTCACTCCGGATAAACCGGTTAAGATCCTCTCTGAGAAAGCGATAATCCCGCCCAATCTTATTGGCTTTTATTTTCCCCTCGGTTATCAACTTATAAATGGTAATTCGAGAGACTCTTAAATATTCGATAGCTTCTTTTGTCATTAAGGCTTCTCTGTTCATTTCATTTCCTTTTGCCCTATTTTATCTTTACAGCTCTTTACAATAATATACAGCTTTTTCTTAATCCAACTTGAACAGGCCGCACTTATTTCAAGAATCGATTCAGCTAACCCCTTCTTTTTTCATCTTCTGGCTGTCTTTAGGGCAGGCTTGGGCTTACGTCGTACTAAACGATTGCTGTATTTTTTTTGTAACTCTTGAAGATGCTCATAGTATTTCTGTGAGTCATACTGATATTCGGCTTCAATTTCATGGCGAATTTTTCGGATTTCTTTGATAATAGGATCTTGAAACATAGTTAATAATCCTCCATAAGCTCTTCTGGAGTACAGATAACAGGTGTTCTTATACCATACCCTGAATTTATCTCTTCGAGCACTTTTCGTATATTACCATTCGCTATATGTATACAGTTCCATGTGACTAAAAAATCAATTCCATGCCATGTTGCCAATGCCAAATGGTATGTATCAGCTCTCGCCTTTTCAGGGATTTTAATTTCTGAAAAGTATCTATCAGCCAAATCGTGTATTTCTGGTAAAACCTCCAGGACCGGAAAGGCCGCTTTTCTTTCAAGTCTTAGTTGAGCTGCCTGCAGATCACCTTTAGATATCTCTTCTAAAACGATAGGAGAAATGAAAGCTTCATATTTCGGTAATATTTTCTCCCACCAATCATAGGTAATTTGCTGGTGTGCAGCGACAATTAAATCCCGGCTTGGCCTTGCCGTAAGATAACTAATGACACTTGTTTCTGTATATAATGACACTTGTTTCTGTATATATTGTTTGCTTCATTGCCTCTCTTCCAAAGAGCTTTTATGTGCCCCTATATAATTCTATCATATTCATTTCTTTTTATCATAATAAAATCTTAAAGGCCATTCAGCGCCCGGCTTATAAATGAGCTGCCTTTATCATTTCCTCAAGTATAATCTCTTCTGGTTACCATTGCAGGCGGATCAACTCCTCAAGAGCGTTGGAGCGCCTCCTCAAGAATAGTTGCAGCGGCTGCTTCTCCAGGTCCGTGAAAACTCATAAGATCAAGATAGATCAGTAGCCAGGTCTTTGACCTTCCACACTCTTTTGGGATTACTTAAAAGAACCCGCAACACTCTTTCCGCCCTGGGTTATCTCAACCGAGAGGAGAACAAAAGGTACTTCTTGGGTACCAAGATCCTCTCCTTGGGCTTTCAGTTTCTGAACAGCTCGAACATCGTCACGATGTCCAAA
>JBLIRT010000089.1:0-12363 GCA_049472445.1 bacterium | reverse complement strand
TTCAGGGCCTGCCCCAGCACCCCGAAGGGCTCTGTGGTCATGCCCTGCGGGGACAGCCAGGGGGAGAGCCGGCCGTACAGCCGGAAGTGCGACCTGTGTGCTGATACCCCCTTCTGGCATGAGACAGGTGGGCCGGAGGGGAAACAAGCCTGTGTCCAGGTGTGTCCGGTGGGGGCCATAGCCTTCACCTCACAATTGCCTGAGCAGGAGGGAGATTCGGGATATAAGGTCAATTTACGGGACAGGGCCTGGAGGAAGCTCGGCTTCCCAAGAACAGACTAAAAAGTCGCCTGTATTTAGGCTAACTTAAGCGAGTTGCCAGGTGCCAGGTTTCTCTTAGGTTTTAGGTGTCAGGTTTCAGGTGTCAGCATGAAAAAACAGGACCTGAACACTGAAACCTGAAACCTGAACACTGAAAAAGGACCTTGGAAATTTCGTTGTATGAATAGAACTGATTGAACAGGAAGGTACACATGGACGGCTATGCAGGTAAGATACTGAGGATAAACCTCACCGAAAGGACCAAAACGATTATGTCCACCAGCCGCTATGCCCAATGGATCGGCGGGCACGGCCTGGGTTCAGCCATTTTTTATGACCTCACGGTCAGGGAAAAGAATATCAATCTGTCGGCTATGGACGGCTTTTCACCTGAAAATGTCATCACGGTCATGTCTTCACCCATATCCGGCACCCTGGTCCCCTGCGGTTCAGGCAGGACCGAGGTTCAGGGGATCGGTATCCAATCCTTTCCTATCGGCTGGTATACCAGGAGTAATGTGGGCGGAAGATTTTCGGCCATGATGAAATACGCCGGATGGGACGGCCTGGTCATTGAAGGAGCGGCAGATATACCGGTCTGGGTTGATATACGAGATGACTCGGTACGGATCAGGGAGTGCAGCCGGCTCTCCCTGTGGGGTACGGATGCCTGGGAATGCCAGCAGATCATCTGGGACTTTGTAAATGGCAGCAGCCATGGCTATGATGAGCGGGACTGGGTGAAGCCGGGCAGCCGGAGTTCCTTCACCACGCAGAGGCCTGCTGTCCTGGCCATAGCCCGTGCGGGCGAGACCTTATGCAGGACAGCCTGTCTCATTCACGATGCAGGCAATGCTGCAGGCCAGGGCGGATTCGGGGGTGTCTGGGGGTCCAAAAAGCTGAAAGCCGTTTCGGTCATAGGGACAGGAAGCTTCAGGATCAGTGATCCGAACGCCCTCATGGAAGCCCGCCTCCGGCAAAAAAAACAGTATGCCTATAACTTCGAATCACCAAAACCCGCTATCTTCTCACACTTTGCCAAATCTCCGGGCCAATTGGCCAGCCCGCTCCAGAAGCAGAAGGGTGGCCAGAGACCTCAAGCCTGCCTGGGCTGCCAGTCAGGGTGTCGCCGGAGATATGAAAGTGGCATCGCCAATGAGGGGCAATGCGTGGAAACCATGCTCTCTCTGGAGGCCAGAGATGATAAGGAGGCCAAGTTCAAAGGCACTGATCTGGTTAATAGATACGGTATTAATGCTTATGAGATCCTGCACCTTGCTTACCTCAGGGACCTTTATGAAATGGGTGTTCTCGGCCCAGGCAGAAAGATACCGTGCGATCTTGATTTTCATACCTTCGGCAGCCTTGAGTTCCTGGAGCGCTATCTGATTCTCATGTCCAACCGCGACACAGAGTTCGGCTATGCTGTCGGTGAGGGGCTCTTCCGGGCAGCCATGATGTGGGGCCGCCTGGAAGAGGATCTCAGGGAGGAGCTGCTTCCCTACCCCTACCACGGACTGCCTGAGCACGGCTATGATCCAAGGGCTGAGCTTGAATGGGGGTATGGTACCATTCTCGGAGACAGGGATATCAATGAGCATGACTTTAATGGGCTCTATTGGGACCCTACGGTCAATTGCTACCTTGAATTTCGAAGACCCCTGGCTACGGCGGAGGAGGCTGTCACCATCTTTACGGATAAGATGATCCCCTTCCAGGGCGACAGGCTCATGCTTGATTACAGCACGGAGAATATGTATTCCGAACATATCGTCAAGCTGGTAGCCTGGCACAGGCGCTACACCAGGTTCTGGAAGCAGTCGGTGCTGCTCTGCGACTGGGCCTGGCCTGACATGCTCAACCTGAACCGTCCCGATAAAAGGGGTTCCACTCCGGAGGCGGAGCCGACCTTCCTCAGGGCGGTAACCGGCCTTGATCTGAGCTTTGAGGAAGGCATGGAGCTTGGTCGAAAGCTATGGAACCTTGATAATGCTATCTGGGCCCTCCAGGGCAGGCACAGAGACATGCTGCAGTTTGCCGAGTACATTTACACCAGGCCGTTCGGCGGGCAGGTCATGCCCTTTTATCGTATGCCCGGCCTGGACAGGAAGGATGGACAATGGAAATACCTTGACCTGGCGGGCAGATGGCTTGACCGCGACCGGTTTGAACAATGGAAAACCGCCTATTACCTCTTTGAAGGCTGGGACCCCCGGACAGGTCATCCTGAAAGAGAGACCCTGGAAGGCCTGGGACTGGGTTATGTCGCTGACCGGCTTGAGCAAGAAGATCAGGGCCGGGGGAAATCCTGCCTGTCTTTTTTCTCCTGCCCGGGAGGGGAGGAGGGGTGAGGATGCGGAGGAGGCTGTTTCATCTCAATCGTAAGGTCATAAGAGGAGATTTCCCAGCGTCTCATGCATCCTTTTCCTGGTAACCTCTCGCGTACCACTGTCAAAGAAGGCAATCGGGTTATAATTATCCCTCAGGATAAGACCGGAATCGGTATTGATCTCAACCTTGCGCTCCCACAGGTTACAGAGCTCTCCATAGGCAGGATAAAAGCAACGTCCCGGATTTGGGGCCATGAGCCGGTCAATATCCCGGTGTGTATCGGTAGCCAGGAGATAAACATTACCGCCGATTAAATCAGGCGGCATAAGAGCGAAGGACACCACTTGGGTAAAGACCTGCCTTAAGGTCTTAGCCAGCGAGCAGACGCCAAAGGAATGCTCCTCGGCCAGGGAGCCGAAGAAATTCATGCATAATACTCCTCCCGGGTTTAAAAGCCTCGAAAGGCCCTGAAACATCTCCAGGGTTAAGAGATGCTCCGGAACGCCATCCCCGCTGAAGGCATCCAGAAAGATGAGATCATATTTCTTCCGGCAGTTTTCAACAAAGTATCTGGCGTCCTGAATAAACAGATTCAGCCCCTGGGGGCTGAAGCCGAAGTATTCCTCAGCCACTCTGGCCACGGCCGGATTGATTTCAACACAATCAATCTCAAGCTGATCCCTCCGGAGTTCGGAGGGAATAATTCCCGCCCCCAGGCCGATAATCAAGGCCGATCTTCCTTCCGGATGATACGATCGGGCGATAAGCTGCAAGGCATAGGTATACTCGTTGATGGAAAGGCCGGTTGTTCTGTCAATGACATTCTGAACAAGGCCGTCCGTGGCCATAGCCCTGAACCGCTGATTTATATCAATTACCTTGATCTCGCCATAGGGAGAATTTTCTTCGGCCGTAAGATGAAAAAAGCTCTGGTTGATCACCTGATCAATCTGCGGTCTGGTGAAGCGCTTGAGAAGGATAAAGGTCCCGGCTATGATCAGGAGCATGATAAGCCATGCCAGACGAAGCTTCCGTTTCGGCTGAGAGAGCCAGTAGATAAGCGAAAGTATGACTAACGGAAGGGAGATAAACAAAAGGATGGTTTCAGTCCTGAAGTGGGGGATAAACAGAAAACCGGTTAACAGAGTACCCAGAAAGCTGCCTATAGTGGAGAGAGCATAAAGGTGGCCGACGGTCTGGCCGATATGGCCTAAATCGCTGGCACACAGCTTCACCAGGTAGGGCGTCACTGCTCCTAGCAGAAAGAGAGGGATGAAAAACAGGGACAATGAGCTGGCCAGGCTGCCGAGCCGCAGGCCGAGGTGAGAGAAGAAAAGTAAGATGGGCCTTTTGAGAAAGGGGAGGAATAAGAGAAAAAGGCCGGCCATGGATATGAGCATAAATAAAAAACCGGCCTCCCCTTTTTTATCAGCCATATGGCCGCCCCACCAGTAGCCGCAGGCCAGGGCAACCAGAGTTACGGTAATGAGAGAGGTCCAGACATAAAGACTGACTCCGAAATATGGACTGATGATTCTCGCCCCGAGCAGCTCCACCATCATGATGGCTGAACCGGTAACGAGGATTGTGGCTATGAGGAGTGGCTTTGACTTAATCAATGATGAGATCCTTTCACTCTACGGCAGTTGTTATTCCTGATATGGCAGCTATTATTCCTGCCCCGCTTCTGGAAACTTCATAACGAGTTCACCTTGCCATAATATCATTATTTTCCGGGAGAGTCCAATCTGATCCCATCACCCCCACCCCGAAAGCGATCATCCCCCTCCCTGGAAGATGGGGAACATCTGACATCACCATAGTAAGACATAAAATTATCCGGGGTGCATAGTATTTACCCACAAAACACCCCTAATTTCCGGGAATACTTCATTCGATAGATTCACCCTTTTAAGCCTGAAATCTTTCGTATTCTTTCGTATTCTCATGTATGGAATCATCTTCCTTGAGCCCGGGTCTTTCCGTCCAAAACGTATGGCACCAAGTATGCAGGAGTTTTAAACTAATAGGAAGATATAAACATAACATGATCTTTAATGAAGTTTTTCATGGCCCAGGCTCTCTGAGCCTTGATGATTTATGATAGGTGAGGTTTTCGTATCCGGGATAGAGGTGATAATTTGATGGCCGAATGAAGGACAAGGGTGATCAATAAAATCATTGAATAAAGCAGGCTATGTGTTGAGGGGGGAGGCTCTTATGTGCACCATGGCAAAGGCTGTTTCTCGGTGGGCGGTTCATAAGGAAAATTCTGTTCGGCTTCGATTGTTTCTTTTCTTTATTTTCCTGGCGATGGCTTTCATAGCCGCTGAGGTTCTGATTCTTGTTCCTACCGGGCTTGCTCAATACCGCACTGCCAGGTATAATCCTCTTCCCTTTTTTATTCTTCCTGAGGGTCTTACCACTAACCCTTCAAGTCCCAGCCTGAATATACTTCAAAGGCTACTCCGTTACAACCAGGCTGGTTCATTCCTGCCCTTGTTTCCTTCCTCCCTGACCGGGAGTTCCTTAAACCAGTATTATGTTCCCTCCACCAATTTCAATGCCTTATTTCTCAATGCCTTATTTGCTTCAAGGCAGTCCCTGTCGCCGGAAAGATCTGCTCGCTCTCAGCCGCAAGGCCGGGAGGAATATTACATTCCATCAAATTCCCTCGGACTTGCAGACTCCCTCGGATTTACAGGCTCTCTCGGACTTGCAGGCTCCCTTGGACTTGCAGGCTCCCTCGGACTTACAGGATCTCTTGGACTCACAAGCTCCCTCGGCCTTGCGGACTCCCTCAGACTTGGCCTCCTTTCTTCTCTTCAGGCCTCTTCCCCGGCCGCAACAGGCGGTTCGGTCCTGGCCAATTCGGGGAATTGGGCGCTGGCGTCTCCTCTTAATCCCCTTACTCCCTTTATGACCTGGCCCCAAACCCGACTGGCCTCGATCAACGGCGGCCTCATCAGTTGGACAAGCCCCAGAGCAGGAATCAGAACTACGAACACCGTGGCCTCTCTTGTCCTGGCTGATGCGGTCAAAGGCATGTACTGCTGGGAGCCTTTAGCCTGGCTTGAAGCGGGTTTTCAGACCCAAATCTGGTCGGCCGAGCTTCCTGTCCGATCTCAATCCTTCGATGAGAGGGGCCGCCTTCTCGATGCTATTCCTACCTTCAGCATCCAGCCAAGCGGCCAGACAGGAAGTTCAGTCTTGATACGGCCGGATGCTCTTCTCTTTGAAGGAATGTTCAGTGCCGCCGCCCCTAACGATTATCAGGCAACCGTTACTGTGGACACCACCTCGGCCATAGCTGTCATCCATCGCCGGAGTTCCACCTGTGACAGCTGCCATCCTCTGCCGCCCGGCCATATTGCTTCATCCTATACCTGGGGGAAATGCTATGATTGTCATTTCCTGAGCAGCACCATCCATGTCCATGCCTTCAAGGCCAATATAAACATTGATAATTGCTACCAGTGCCATCCTGAAGGCTGTTTATCGGGCCTGCACGGTCAGATTGGTCTATGGTGTACGAACTGCCATGGCTCGCTGGCCGATGCCCCCGCCAATCAGATGAAGGTCACCGGCCAGCTTGGTTTGACTCATTGCGCAGATTGCCACGACCCGATGCATTCAGAAAATGTACCGGCGCTCTATATGGACTCGGTAGGGCATGGCGGGGTATGGTGCATCAACTGTCATGGAGCAACCCACAAGGAAAGAATCAAGCCCGTTGGCTATAACCCCCTTGGCTACAACAACTGCGAGATCTGCCACAAGGTTCAGGCCGCTATCTCCTGGATGGGGCCAAACTGCGGAGTATGCCATGGCTCTTCTGTATCACCTCATCTGGTGACCAGATAGATACCCGGGCCTTTATACTTAGACAGCAGGTACCACCAGGCTCACATTGACTTCACCCAAATCTGATTCGAGATAGAGTGCATCATGGATGGTGTAGCTGCCGGTTATATAGCCGGGAGCAACCAGAGTACAACTCATGTCCATATAGTAGGTGACCAGTTTGGTCGGATCCAGGTAGCTGCCGCTCAAGGCAAAACCGGTGGCACTATTGAGACCGGCAACCGAAACGGGAATGGGAATGAGCCTGTTGAGCAGTAAACCTGAGGTTCCCGATACGGTCAGGGTGAGAGGATCATAAACAAGATTCATATTGCAGATTCCGCCCTTCAGGTTTATATAACTGAGCCAGGTACCACTATAGGAGCCTGTTGGATTCGGCAAGGCCGATATGGCCGAGGACCCGGTCACGCCGGTCAGTGAGGAGAGCAATAAGGCATCGGATGTTCTGGTCAATGGGCTTGAGCCGTTGCTGAAAGGTAATCTCCCATAAAGGCCGCCGTAGAGACCACCATAGAGACCAAGGCCACCAGAGAGACCACCACCGTAGAGACCGCCATAAAGGCCATACCCGCCATAAAGGCCACCATACAGCCCGCCATAAAGGCCATACCCGCCATAAAGGCCGCCATACAGCCCGCCATAAAGACCTCCGTAGAGCCCGCCATAGAGACCACCGGAGAGACCGCCATACAAGCCATAAGACCCGCCATAAAGGCCGCCGTAAAGGCCATACCCGCCATAAAGGCCGCCATACAAGCCACCAGAGAGGCCGTAACCTCCATAGAGACCACCGTAGAGACCACCATAAAGGCCGCCAAGACCCAAGTATGAGTTGTAATAAGCATTTCCGGTCTTAGCCGGGAGAGAAATCGATATGAAAACCAATAAAGCAAAAATGAGAAACAATTTTATCACGTTAGGTAAACGCATGGTCAATCCTTTCCTATCCTAAGGTTTATCCGGTTCATAAGGATTAAAAATCCTGCTTTATATTAGCTGACCTCACCTCCTTTCCTCAGTAAGCGGGATGTATGAGTATGAATCGTTCCGGGAAAGCAGCCATCTTGAAGAGAGTAACCGATGGAACAGCTCATCAATGGAGAAAGGACACCTCATCCATAGACTTAAGAGGATGATAAGGTCATAAAGGCAAAAGCTTGATGGCGAATATATGAAAAGTATGCTGCTTTCACTAATGAATAGTACTCTTATAATGGCTTGAGCATATCTTATGCCATATGAAGGTATTTGCCTGGGAAGGTATTTGCCTGAGGAAGAAAAGCAGCGGCTTCTCCAACTGGCTATCAGCTCTATCAGGGTACATGCCCATGTATCCCGAAAAAATAGAAGCCATGAGCTTCTATTTTTTAGACCAGGAGCTTCTATTTTTTAGACAGCGTCCTAAAATCGGACAGTTCCCTCACAACTGCTTATTCACAAAGAAATAAATCCGGAAATCGAGCTCATCATGGAATTTTACAGCCGGACATATATTGAAAATTCTGGCGGTGAGCTCAAGGTATGGCACTCAACCTTTACCTTGAAAAGGGCCGGATGGCTAAAGGAATCCGAAAGGAGAGGCGTTGTGGCTATGAATCGGCATCGAATATGCAGGCCACCCAAGGCATAGATAAAATATATATAATGATCATTTTATCTATCATAACCCCAGCTATTATTTTCTTTTTCCATGAGTTATCTTTCATATCCCAACTGCGATTACAATTATTCCATTCTTATAGTCATTCTTATTGACCTCAGGAAATAAGAATAAGGGAATGGGTGCGGATACCAAAGATATCTTCTTTACAAAATATTCAACCTTTATAAACACCTAAAAAAGGTTAGTGAAAGGAGTTGATTGTATGCGTTTCTACCAAAAATGTTTTTTGATCTTTGCTCTATGCATCTGCCTTTCCGGAATTTCTCTTCACCAGGTTTTCAGCCAGCCCTGGATGTCATACCCTTTATTTGTACCATGGGGATATAATATGTTTTTTCCTCCCTATTCCCCATATTTCCCTGCCTCCAACCGCTTTCTTCTCCCTCAGCTTCCTCCTCCGGCACCGATTGTTACCGCCTCTACCCCCCGACTGCCACATGCAACGATTATTGTTTCCACCGGAATCACGGCCGTAAGCCCGGCTCCAGGCGTGCTGGTCATTGGATCGACCACAGCGCTGGCCAGTCCTACTGTTGTTTCTACGACGCCCACAACAGCAACTACCGTTCCCGCTCCGGCACCCCTTTTAAGTATCCTGGCCACCATCTATGCAAGTTCGCTTTATGCTCCTGCTCTTTTAAGTACGGCTAATCCACTGCTCTTTGCTTATTTATCATCGCTGATCATTTAAAGGCTTTTTAAGACCTGGAAGAACGAAGTCTGAAATGAATGGAAACGAAGGGATAAAACTATTTCTTTGAGACTATTTTTTTGATATAGTAATCAAAGAAAGGAGAAGATGATGAAAAAGCTTCAATCCTCGGCCTCTATAGCCATTATTACGACAATATTTATAGGAATCGTTACTTTTCTAAACATTCATCCCGGACTGGCCCAAACGGCTGCTTTTCCCGGAGGCTTCCGGCCACAGGTGTCTTTCTTCCCCCTTTTTTCAGGATTTCCGATAGCCTCTTATCCACGTTACACACCCTTACCTTTTTATTCACCTTTACCTTTCTTCCTTGTACCCTTAACCATGCCTTTTATACCTCTATCTCAACCCCGGCCTCATGTAGCCTCAATCAATTTTCCGCAACATCTCGTGAGGAGTGCCGCAGCCACGATTACCATTATTTTTGATCCTGCCTTATCGGTTGTCAATGTCAGCGCAGTGCCAATCGGTACCCTGATACCTCCAGTTCCGGTCGTTCCAACGGTGGTTGCTCCAACCGTGGTACCTACAGGACTCTCTCTGTTATCACCACTCCTGGCCGTTCCTGCAGCCACCGGCCCACCATATTCTTTTAATCCGACTGCTACCCCAACGGCTAAAAATACGGCGACGGCTCTCTCCGGACTGACAGCCCTTCTGCCATTACTTACGTTAATCTAAAAAGAAGGCTCTTGACCAACATTATTATATGTCCTATAATAGTGATAAAAATAGCTATAAAATAGGAGATATGATGAAAACAGTTCAAATGACTCTCGATGAAGATCTGGTGGCCGAGGTTGATAAAGCTGCCAAACAACTGGGCATAACCAGATCCGCCCTCACTCGTGAGGCTTTAAGATCGGCTCTTGCCAGATTGCGGGAAAAAGAGATGGAGCGTCAACATCGGCAGGGATATTTAAATAAACCCGCAAAACCTGACGAATTCAGTGATTGGGAAGATGAGCAGGTTTGGATCGACTGATGAGAAGAGGCGAAATAAGGTGGTACAGGTTTAACCAGCCCGACAAAAAGCGTCCGGTTGTTATTCTCACCAGGGATTCGGCCATAGAATATCTCGGAGAAATTACGGTAGCTCCCATCACCTCCACTATCCGCAATATTCCCTCAGAAGTTCTATTGACGAGAGCAGATGGTATGCTAAGAGATTGTGCCATCAATCTCGACCATATCCAGACGGTTTCAAAAGGAAAAATTGAATCTCTGCTCACAACGCTGAATTCTGAAAAGATGGCCGAGTTGTATAAGGCACTTGTCTTTGCCCTTGGATTTGATCATAGGTAACCATACCACCCGCAGGCGTAACGGCCTGAAAAATAATACCTGAGAGAGTCCCTTTAATTTTTTCCAGCTTCTAACTTATTGATATATTAACAAGCATTCGCTAAACCTTTTGCTAATGAATGTGGTTATGGTGGCCAATAGCCCACTCCCTCAATGGATGAATTTGCAGGAAACGGCAAAGAGTAAGAGAAAAAAATAATAAAGAGGAATTCATACATGGTGACATTACCATTTGATAAGGAAAAACTGATTGAAATTTGTAGCCAAAATGACGTTACGAAAATAGGTGTTTTTGGCTCAATGGTGCGAGGCGAAGCAACGGCTCAAAGCGATATTGACCTATTGGTTTCCTTCGGCAAGCCCAAGAGCCTTCTGAATGTAGTGGCTTTGGAACGTCAAATTTCAAAAGCACTCGGAAGAAAGGTAGATCTATTGACAGAATCTGCTATCAGTCCCTATCTCAGGGATAAAATCAAAGCCGAACTGGTGGTTATTTATGAAACGCGATGATACAGTCTATCTACACCATATTTTGGATGCAATTGTAAAAATCGAAGAATATATGGAAGGGATCAATGAAAATGCCTTTTACAAAAACACATTGATTCAAGATGGGGTGATTAGACAAATAGAAATCATTGGTGAAGCCACAAAGCGCCTTTCAACCATGATATGCGCCAAATATCCAAATATCCCTTGGCAAGATATCGCTGGGATGCGTGACAAGCTCATCCACGATTATTTTGGTGTAGATATAGGCCAAGTCTGGCTCACTACCAAAAATGATACTCCTACTCTTAAAACAGAAATAACAAAGGTGCTTAAGGCTCTTTAGACGTCGGCTGAAGCCCGAATTCCGTTGGGATGAAAACGGCTATCCTTCCCGGGCTGCTTTCTCCAGGGCCATGGCCTTGAGCTGCTTGAGATCGAGCTTGCCGCTGCCCAGGATCGGAATGGCCTCAACCCGATAAAAATTGCTCTTTTTCGGGATCCACAGCCTGGGAAGACCCGATTGCTGCAGATAACCGCACACGGCCTCAAGGTCAAGCTCGCCCTGATAGAGGACAGCCAGAGCCTCCCCTTTTTGCTCATCCGGTATGGAGACCACCGCACATACATGCTCATCCCTTTTGCCAAGGGCCTTGTGGATCTCCTCCTCCACCTTGAGGTGAGAGATCATCTCGCCGCCGATCTTGCTGAAGCGGCTCAGGCGATCCCTGATGGTAATAAAGCCGTCCTCATCCATGGAGGCCAGGTCTCCGGTTATATACCAGCCGTCATGCATGACCTTCTCCGTGGCTTCCCGGTCATCCAGGTATCCCATCATCACATTGGCCCCTTTGACCAGAAGGAGTCCTTCCTGACCGGCCGGAAGCTCATCGAAGGTTTCGGGATCGACGATCCTGGCTACCTCACCGGGCAGAGGATGGCCGATCGATCCGGGCTTGGTGCCGATCTGATGGATATCCTTACCCTTATAATCAGGAACATTGAGGGAGACAACCGGCGACAGCTCGGTACACCCGTATCCCTCAAGGGGGATGATGTGAAATTTCTCCTCAAAGGCACCGGCAATTCGCTCCTTTAGTTTTTCCGCACCAACAATGACCAGCCGCAGGGAGGCAAATTCCTGAGGAGTGCAGCGCCTGATATAGCCCAAAAGAAAGGTCGGCGTGGAAAGAAGCATGGTGGCCTGGTGTTTTTCCACCAGTTGGCCTACTCCCTTGGCATCCAGGGGATTCGGATGATAGACCACGCTCATGCCGGTGGTCAGGGGATACCAGAGGGTGGCCGTATAACCCAGGGAATGGAAGAAAGGCAGGACACCCATGATCGTATCCTTCTTGTCCACATGGATGACCTGATATAATCCCTCGATGTTGGCGTTGATATTGGCGTGCGAGAGCATCACTCCCTTCGGATCTCCCGTGCTGCCGCTGGTAAAGATCACGGTGGCCAGACTGTGAATATTCCTTACCCGCTCGGTGCGGAAGATAGAGCGCAGGATCCGGTGGGGCAGCAGCCAGAAGCCGAGGAAAGATAAAACCTTATCTTTCCTCCCTACCTCTTTTTTCACGTCCTCAAGAAAGACCATGGTCTCCTGCTCCGGCCCGCAGGCTAGCCCCATTTGACCTCGCGGTCCTAAGACCTAGACAATGGCCGGAAGTACCGAGCGCTCGACTGGGACGGGATCGACGCGCTGAGCTATGTTGCGCTAAAAGCGAAT
>JBLIRT010000088.1:0-12389 GCA_049472445.1 bacterium | reverse complement strand
ATTACTCAACTTATGCCAGCTCTTTGGAAGAGCTGAGCGCACACCTTAAGGAAACCTGGAGCGACGCTATCCTGGAAGACAGCACCTGGCAAAAAGCCGAGCAGCTTGGCGTGGCTAAAACCGGCTCATTGCCTGCGGCCAGATGCTGGGGCCGATCCAAAGTACCTACTGGTGGCAGGACAGGATAGAAACAAGTCAGGAATGGCTTTGTCTGGCCAAATCGAAGGAAGAAAAATTTGATGAGATCAGTCGCCACGTAAAGCGGCACCATTCGTATGAGGTTCCGGAAATCATAGCCGTTCCTCTGGCTGCCAGCGACGAAACGTATGCTCAATGGATAGAGGAGGAAGTCAATAAGCCCCGGTGAGGAATTTCAGGGATAAAGATGCTATCTCTTTAGTTGACGCGGCACATAAGTCAATAAGCCCCTGTGAAGGATTTCAGGGCCTCCTCGGTGAGGACATGGTAAAAGCCATGGTAGCGGGGAGAAAAATGGAAGGGAATTAACCTCTTCACCCTGGCCTGGCGAGCCAGGGTCCCAGCCTGATAAGCAGTCAGATGATGGCGCTGAGCGGCCCGGTCCCGATCTTTCTCTAGAAAAGCCGCCTCGCAAAAAAAATAATCCGCCTCCTCGGCCAGGGAGAGAATCTTGTCTCGATTGGCGGAACTGTAAAGGCAATCGACCACATAAGCAATCTTTTGCCCTTTGGAGATTTCGAGAATGGTTTTGAGCCGCGATAAAGGTTCCTGTCGCTCCATACCCATGCCCGTATGACCTGCAGGAATGCCAATGGTTGTATCTTCCGGCTTTCCAGCCCGGACAGCCTCCTTGAGCTCTTTGAGCCAGGGGCCGACGGGAAGGCCCATTTCCGCCAGTTTAACCTTATTGACATTCAGATGTTTTTTTTCACGCAGGGAGTAAGCCAGGCAGGGGGTTGAATGGTCAAGGCACACAAAGCTGATCTGAAAGTCCAGGGTATCCAGCAAAAATTCCTCCTTGAGGCTGTACTGCAAAACCTGAGAGGGCTGAAAGCCTTCCCTGCAGGAAAAAATATAGCGATAGAGTTGATCATCATGGACTTCCATGACCTCGAAAGTCAGGTTATTCTCATAGTTGACAACTAAATTCCAGGTATATCCCCGAAGCTTTCCAGAGACATTTTCTATAATTCCCGGCGGGCCATAAAGGCGAATATGCCTTTCCCTCCCCAGCAGAAGGCGCAGGAGATAATCAAATCCATAAAAGTGGTCCATATGCGTATGTGAGATAAAAACATCGGTAATCCGAAGAAGTTTCCTGGGAGGTAAGTTCGTTATGTCCCCGAGGTCAAAGAGGATGGCCCTCCGCTCGAAAAGAAAATCAATGTACAGGGCTGGATCTCCACTGGCCTTGTTAACCAGATGGGGATGAAAGATCGGCTTCATAATTCAGTTCCTGGTCAGGGCTTTTTGAGTTTAAAAACGATAAATGGATACATGAAGGTAATAAGAAAGAATACCTAATTTCATCACATTTGTCATCCTAAATTTATAAGGAAAGTCTAAGGTGTAGGTGAACTGATGAGCCGCTAAATAAATTGTGATGAAACGGAAAATATGACATAATAAGTCCAATATAAGTCGGGAATCTCTTGCCTCCTTAAGGGGTGTGATCCATTCACAGGTTGATGGATCTCAAAATCTTGACAAAGGATATGGTTATTGGTATACATAACCTCATGTTTTTATTTTATAACTCATTCAAGGGAGAAGACTGATGCACAAGAAGGATTTCCTTTTTACCTCTGAATCCGTTACTGAAGGCCATCCAGACAAGGTTGCAGACCAGATATCCGATTCGGTTCTCGACTTTATTCTCACGCAGGACCCAACGGGGAGAGTGGCCTGTGAAACTATGGTAACAACCGGGCTGGCTTTCGTAGCTGGAGAAATCACCACGAGTTGTTATGTAGATATTCCCAAAATCGTCCGGCATACCGTCCGTGAGATCGGCTATACTGATGCGAATTACGGCTTCGACTGTGAAACTTGTGCGGTTATTACCTCTATCGATGAGCAGTCGCCGGATATCTCGCAGGGAGTCGATATCGGAGGGGCGGGAGATCAGGGGATTATGTTCGGCTATGCCTGCAACGAAACAGAGGCCCTCATGCCTATGCCTATTCTTCTTGCTCATCAACTGGTTCGCAGGCTGGCGGAGGTGAGGAAGAAGGGTATTCTCCCTTACTTACGTCCGGACGGCAAGAGCCAGGTGACCCTGGAATATGTTGACAATAAACCGGTAAGGATAGATTCCGTGGTCATCTCAGCCCAGCATAGTCCTCAAATAGATAATGAAACTCTTAAGGAAAATATTATTCAACAGGTTATCCGGGAAATAGTCGATCCTTCTCTTATTGATAACGATACCACCTTTTATATCAATCCAACCGGGCGGTTCGTAGTAGGCGGTCCCATGGGCGACGCCGGTTTAACGGGGAGAAAGATTATCGTCGATACCTATGGTGGTCTCGGCAGTCATGGAGGAGGAGCTTTTTCGGGGAAGGATCCCAGCAAGGTGGACCGGTCAGCCTCTTATATGGCCCGCTACATTGCCAAGAATATTGTAGCTGCCGGTATAGCCGGAAAGTGTGAGGTCCAGTTGGCTTATGCCATCGGTGTTGAAAAGCCGGTTTCCATCATGGTTGATGCCTTTGGGACCGGTCTCGTGCCGTTAAAAACGATCAGAGATATTATCTGGGATAACTTTGATCTGACTCCCAAGGGGATCATCAACCACCTTGACCTCCGACGTCCTATCTATAAGCAGACCGCTGTTTACGGGCACTTCGGGAGGGATGAGCCCGAATTTACCTGGGAGAAAACCGATAAGGCCGATCAGTTGAAAAAGGATGCGGGGCTGTAAAAAGTCTCGTCCTCCATACATGATGAGAATTCCCCGCCCGCCCTCCAGAGTTATCAAAGGAGGCGGCTTGTCAGGAGGTCCTGTCCTGCCGGCCAACAGAGATTAACAGGAGGACATCATCCGTCTGGCCGCTGAGAGGCAAACCATATGGAATGATGAGATTACGGATACGATAATCAGAAGAAATGAGGTTTGATATGGATTACGATATCAAAGATATTCACCTGGCCGAAAAGGGACTCTTGAGAAGTGTCTGGGCGGCAGAGGATATGCCCGTCCTGGCCGGTATCAGGAGGCGCTTTGAGAAGGAAAAGCCTTTGAAGGGCCTGCGAGTTGCGGCCTGCCTGCATGTCACCACCGAAACCGCTAATCTGATGATGGCTCTCAAGGCAGGCGGAGCAGAAGTCTCCCTCTGTGCTTCTAATCCCTTGAGTACCCAGGATGATGTGGCCTCTTTTCTGGTCAGGGAAGCGCACATTCCTGTCTTCTCCATCAAGGGAGAGGATAACCAGACCTATTATCATCACATCAACGCCGTTTTAGACGTTAACCCTCAATTCACCATGGACGACGGGGCCGATCTGGTAACAACGCTCCATACCACCCGCCAGGAATTAATCGGAACAGTCATCGGCGGAACGGAAGAGACTACCACCGGTGTTATCCGTTTACGCAGCATGGCGGCTGATGGAGCTCTCAAATACCCCATCGTTGCCGTCAACAATGCCAATACGAAGCATTTGTTTGACAATCGATACGGCACAGGCCAAAGCACGGTGGATGGGATTGTCCGGGCGACCAATCGGCTCCTGGCAGGCTCAATCTTTGTAGTCGTCGGATACGGATGGTGCGGCCGCGGTGTAGCTATGCGCGCTCGAGGAATGGGAGCCGACGTCGTGGTAACCGAGGTTGATCCCTTAAAAGCCCTGGAGGCGATTATGGATGGCTATAGGGTAATGCCGATGGAAGAGGCGGCCGGGCTGGGAAACTTCTTTGTGACCCTGACCGGAAATATTCATGTCATCCGGAAAGAGCACTTTATGGCTATGAAAGATGGGGCCATAGTCGCTAATTCGGGCCATTTCAATGTAGAACTGGATATTGAAGGGCTTGAGACCTTAGCCACCGGCAAGCGAAGGGTTCGGGAATTTATCGAGGAATACACCCTGCCTGACGGCCGGCGAATTAATGTCCTGGGGGAAGGTCGATTGATTAATCTGGCGGCTGCGGAGGGTCACCCCTCCTGTGTTATGGATATGAGCTTCGCTAATCAGGCACTCTGCATTGAATATCTGGCTAAAAACGGCCGCAATCTGGACAAGAAGGTTTATGATGTTCCGGAAGACATTGACACTCAGATTGCCCGGCTTAAATTGGAAAGTATGGGGATTACCATTGATACCTTAACTGCCGAGCAACAGGAATATTTGAATTCATGGACTGTAGGCACCTGAAGTCACAGGTTGTAAACCTGAACATGAAGGATGCCGGAAGGACTTCTGGAAATCTCGTTGTATTATGTAGAAAAAAAAGTGATAAAGGGATATACTATGACTAAGACTGTATATATGACCCGGGCCATGAAATACTCCTGCTGACGAATCAGCCAAAAGGGGGCTTACTCCCATCGGGTGGGAGATGGTCAGGGGGAGGACATTTTTCAGATGAAACGATATTCCTTGACCAGAAAAGCATGGATCGGGATTGTAAGTATCACCCTTATGGCTTTACTCGTCTTCTGGCTGCGCATAGCTCGACAGCCGGATCAGTCATCAGTTCCGGAACCAATGATTGGGAAAGCGGATGTTCGCGTTGAGGGAATGGAGCTGTCGGAGACCGATGGAGAAGATCTGGAATGGAATCTGAAAGCAGAAAAGGCTGAGCTTTATGAAAAGGAGGGAGTGGCCTACCTGAAGAACATCACCTTGGCCTACTCCGTCGAAAATGGGAAAAAAATAGTTCTTACCGGTGATCGGGGGAGGATTAACTTATCGGAAAAGCGGGTGTTTTTAGAGGGAAACGTAAAAGCCTCCTCATATGAGATTCAGCTTAAGACAGAAGCGCTGTCATGGCTTCGGGAGGAGAGAATGCTCATGACCGAAGAACCGGTCTGGCTGAGGAATGAAAATGTTGAAATTACCGGCCGGGGTATGGTCGCTGATATGGATCTTTGGAAAATAAAACTGAAAGAGGAAGTAAAAACAACCATCTATTAAAGGAAAGATCCATCGGCTGTGACGCTCCTTTAGAATTCTTCCCAAAAGGGTTATCATAAGATAACGGGAGCTTATCCGGGCCGTTCCTGAGAAAGAAAGCACAGATAGAAATCACATGAATAAGGTAAAGCTGATCTTTATATATCGGATAATAGTTCCGGCATTCCTGGTTGGGATCGCCTTCCTTTGGCCGGGAGCTTTCATGTTGGAGGCAAAGCAGGCATCCCCCAAAAATTCACCTGGAGAAATAAGAATTTTTATTACCGCCGACCAGGTTGAGTTCGATCCTCAGAAAGGGATCGCCACCTACACGGGAAACGTTACGGTCAAGCAAAACGACGCTACCTTGTATGCTGATTTTATTGAAGTACATTTAATTGAGGGAGGGAAGGATATCGATTCCATTAAAGCGCATGGTAATATCAAGGTGGTTCAGGAGGATAAGATTATTACGGCTGAGGAAGGTATTTATAATCACAGGGAAAGGATTGTTGTTCTAACCGGCAACCCGGTTACCCGGCAGGGGAACAATTGGATAACAGGAGATAAGATTACCTACTTTTGGGATCAGGGAAAAGCCTTTATAGAAGGGAATGTGAAGGCAACGGTTGCTGTTGAGGAAAAAAAGCCGGAGAGGTTGAAAGAAGAGAAGATTGATTGAAGCCAGAGGTCTCCTGAAAACATATAAGGGGCGTGTCATTGTTAACAAGGTAGGCTTTCACCTCAAAACAGGAGAGGTGGTTGGTTTATTAGGCCCTAACGGTGCAGGCAAAACTACGACCTTTCGAATGATTATCGGACTCATTAAGCCTGACAGTGGCCAGATATTCCTGAACGATCATGAAATAACCCATATTCCCATGTATAAAAGAGCCAATCTGGGTATCAGCTATCTTCCCCAGGAATCTTCGATATTTAGAAAGCTTACGGTCGAGCAGAACATTATGGCTATTCTTGAAACCCTCAGCCTCGATCCGGATGAACAGAAGCGGAGGGCAAGAGAATTGCTGGATGAGCTGAATCTCACCGGTTTAGCCCACTCCGAGGCCGATGTCCTTTCCGGTGGTGAACGCAGAAGAGTAGAAATCAGCAGAGCCCTAGTCACTTCACCTTCATTTATATTGTTGGATGAGCCATTTGTCGGTATCGATCCGAAAGCGGTCATAGGCATCCAAAATATTATCAGACACTTAAAACAGAGGGGCATTGGAGTATTGATTACTGATCACAATGTTCGAGAAACTCTTACCATCACCGATCGAGCTTACATCATGCACAATGGCGAAATCCTGATTTCCGGCACTCCACCTGATTTGATAAGGGATGCCAAGGCGAAAGACGTATATCTGGGAGAGAGTTTTCGGATGTAACCCCTTGACAGAAAGAAGGAATTATGTTATTGATTAATGGAGAATATTTACTTCTTATAAAAAACTAAAAGGTCATTACATTGAAAGGAGGACTGTACCCAATGACAAAAGCTGACCTGGTGGTTGAGGTTTCAAAATTAACGGATTTAACCAAAAAAGAAACCGAAACAGTAATAAAGACCATTTTAGGGAGCATTACGACAGCCTTGAGTGAAGGAGACAAAGTAGAGTTACGCGGTTTTGGGAGCTTTCGTATCCGAGACCGGAAGGCCCGACAGGGAAGAAATCCCAAAACCGGTGATATGGTGAATGTCCCCGCTAAAAAAGTACCCTTTTTTAAGGCAGGTAAGGAATTACGATCCTTGGTTGATTACTGCTGATCCTCACCAGGTGAAGAGGGCGGGGGAGTTATTTGTTGAAAATCGAATTGAAGAGGATTGTCTCAGTAAGTAGCAGATCACAATTCGGAAAAGAGGTGTGGCAATGGCGCTAGAGATAAAACAGACATTAAATATGAAGTTGACGCACCGGTTAATGATGGTCCCGATGCTGCAGCAGTCCATCAAGTTATTACAATTGTCGAAACTTGAATTAACCCAACTCATTCACCAGGAGTTACAGGAAAATCCCATGCTGGAAGAATTACAGATGGACTCTTTTGATCGCGGCATGGATGAACTGATCCAAAAGGATATAAAAACTGAAGATATCCGATTAAGTGAGGAAGACGATAGCCCCAGAACCCAGGAAAGTGAGATAGACTGGCAGAACTTTATAGACGACGATGTTGTTGATACAGAATATAATCGCTCTTTTTCCGATGGCGATGAGCGCGAATTACCTCCACTGGAAAATATTCTGACCAAGCCGCAATCGCTTCAAAGTTACCTCCTCTGGCAGCTGAGAATGAGTTCATCTATTGGAGATGAAGAGTTCCGCATAGGGGAGATGATAATCGGCAATATTGATGAGAATGGATACCTTTGTGCTACGATCGAGGAGATTGCAGGGATTCTGGCCGTAGATACACCGGATAAAGTCGAAGAGGTACTCCATCTGATCCAGAAATTCGACCCGCTGGGAGTAGGAGCCAGAACGCCCCAGGAATGCTTGATGCTGCAAATAAAAGAAGGGGAACCTGCAGCTACCTTAATCAGGCGGATGATCGAGGATCACCTCCCCCAGTTAGAGGCCAAGCAGTATCAGATTATCGCTAAAAGTATGGGCATAAATCTGGCCAAGGTAAAAGAACTGGCCGACATTATCCTGACCTATGATCCAAAACCGGGCCGCAGGTTCAATCCCGAGGCCTCCCATTACATTGTGCCCGATGTATATGTCTATAAAATAGGGAAGGAGTATGTTGTTACCTTGAATGATGAGGGCCTGCCTCAATTAAGAATCAGCAATATCTATCGGAAAATCCTGCGAAAAGGCAAAAAGGTTCCTGATAAGACGAGAAAATATGTAGAAGAGAAATTGAGATCTGCTATCTGGTTGATCAAAAGTATACAGCAGCGGCAAAGGACATTATACAACGTAGCCAAAAGCATTGTTTCCTTTCAAAAGGACTTCCTGGATAAAGGGATTGCCCATTTGAAGCCGTTGACCTTAGTCGATGTAGCTAACGATATATCAATGCATGAATCGACTATCAGCCGGGTTACGACCAACAAATATATGTATACACCACAAGGCATATTTGAATTGAAGTTCTTTTTTAATTCAGGCTTAAAAAAGAAAGATGGAGATTATATATCCTCAGTCAGAGTGAAGGAGATACTTCGTGAATTAATTAAAAATGAGGATGCCCGGAAACCTTACAGCGATACGCAAATTCTGGAATTATTGAAAAAGCAGGGAGTGGTTATTGCCAGACGAACCATCGCCAAATACCGCGATGAATTAAATATTTTGCCTTCTCAGAAGCGGAAAACAATATTTTCTGATTAATACAAGGCCACCATCTGAATGGAAGACTCTGTTCTGCACTTTCCCTTGCCTCTTCTCTATTTGGTATCCCTTTCAACGGAAGTAATTGAATTGTTTAGACAAAGATTTTTTCAATAAACCATCTGTGGCTAGGAGGCTACAATTAATGCAAGTATTAATCACCGGCAGGCATATGGATATGACCGAAGCATTACAGGATTATGTAAAAAGTAAGGTCGAACGAGTCAACAAGTACCTGGAGAATATTAAGGAAGCAGATGTTATCTTAAGTGTCGAAAAATACCGCCATTCTGCCGAAGTAACCATTAAGGCGAATGGCATTACCATCAATGGAGAGGAAGAAACGAACGATATGTATTGCTCAATTGATCGAGTGATGGATAAAATTGAGCGACAGGTTAAAAAGTATAAGGAGAAGATCCGACGGCACAAACCGAGACAGCCTCAAAGAGAAAAAAACATGGTCATGAATGTATTCATGACGGAAGATAAGGAGGAACCGGCCAATTTAAGGGTAATTAAAACGAAAAAATTAGGTATCCAATATATGAGCCTGGATGAAGCCATTATGCAGATGGATTTGTTAGGGGAAGATTGCTTTGTATTTACTAATACAACTTCAGATGCTCTGAGTGTGCTTTATCGGCGTAAAGATAACAAACTGGTATTGGTTGAGCCGGAGTTCCAATAAAGACGGGCGCCTGACGGAGGGAGTATTATGAAAATATTGGACTTTTTGCCAATGGGGGTTATTGAGGCGGATTTAAAAGCGAGAACCAAAATCGAGGTTTTAAAGGAGTTAGTTTTATCTTTAGTGAAAAACAACCTGGTAAGAGATACTGATAAGGCTTTAGAAGTTTTATTGGAAAGGGAAAAGTTAGGAAGCACTGGTGTTGGAGATGGAGTAGCTATTCCACATGCCAAATTCAATGGAGTCAAGGATCTTGTAGCTGTCTTTGGGCGAAGTCTGGGTGGGATTGATTTTGAATCCCTGGATAATAAACCGGCTCATTTGTTTTTTCTATTCCTGGCCCCGGAAAATTCGGCCGCTTTGCATTTGAAAGTTTTGGCCAGAATTTCACGGCTTCTCAAAAAACCCGATTTTCGGGAATCCCTGATGCGAGCCAAAGATCGGGAGGCAATCTACAAGGCCATTGCTGAAGAAGAGAGAGATATTACAGGGTAAAAGGAAAGAATGCTTACCCAAAAATACTTAACGGTTCAAGAGCTGTTTGAGGAACAGGCCGAACGGTTGAGGCTGAGCCTGCTCGGCGGGGAGACCGGATTGGATCGTAAGATCAGCTCTCCCCGTATTCAAAAGCCTGGCCTGGCTCTGGCAGGTTATATCGCCCAGATGCGACCGGAACGTGTTCAGATCTTAGGCAACACCGAATGGAATTTTTTACAGACACTTTCTCCAGAGCGGCTTCGGGACGTTTTACATGAAATCTGTAAGACCCGTATCCCCTGTTTTATTCTTACCAAAGAGCTGCCCCCTCCCATCGAGTTAATTAACCTGGGAAATCATCATCATATACCCATCCTGCAATCAACCCTGCCCAGCTCAATTTTCATTCGCCAGATTTCAACCTATATGGAAGAAAAACTTGCTCCGGAAACAAGTATCCATGGAGTTTTGATGGATATATATGGACGAGGGGTCCTTCTGCTTGGCAAAAGCAGCATTGGAAAAAGCGAATGCGCTCTGGATCTTATCGTGCGCGGCCATCGATTAGTCTCAGATGACATGGTTAATATCAAGCTCGTTCCTCCTGACGTATTAATCGGCAGTGGACCTGATTTAATACGTTATCACATGGAGTTGCGGGGATTGGGTATCATAAATATCAAAGATCTGTTTGGTGTAGCCTCCGTACGGTACCGGAAAAAAATTGAACTGGCCGTCATGATGGAAGAGTGGAAAAAAGAGCAGGAGTACGACCGTCTGGGGCTGGAAGAGAAAAAAATAAATATCTTAGGGATCGATTTACCTTTGATCAAAATGCCTGTTGCCCCCGGCAGAAATATGGCCATTATTATTGAAGTCGCTGCCCGAAATCAGCTGTTAAAGGAAAGCGGCTATTATTCAGCCCGGGTTTTCGATCAAAAGGTACTCGACAGACTGAGAAAAAAAAGGGCCATGGATTACTCGGGAGATATCCGGGAATAAGAGATTCTTACCTCATGAAATTCCGCCGGATTGGCCAGGCGTGGTAAGGTGGGTAAGAATAGATGGGAGATGCTTTTTAAAATTATTTCATGAAAATGAATGAGTGGAAAAATGAGTAAAGATAACAATAATGGTGAACTCATAAAGAGTGGGCAGGTCCATGAGGAAAATACCATAGTCGGGGTAGTCATTGTAGCCCACGGCAACCTGGCTGAAGCATTGCTCACCAGCTCGGAGTCAATAGTCGGCCCCCTGGAGAAGGTGAAAGCTGTCTCTATAGACTCAAGAAATGGAGTTGACCGGGCGATGCAGAATATCCGTGAAGCTATCGAAGAAGTAGACGCCGGGGCCGGGGTTTTGATTTTGACTGATATGTTTGGAGGAAGCCCCTCCAATTTGAGCCTGTCTTTTTTATCTGAAAAACATATTGAAGTTGTCACCGGCGTTAATCTGCCCATGTTGCTGAAGCTCTCCTCTTACCGGCAGGGACATCGGCTGGAAGAGATTAAGGAAGTCATGTGCCGGTACGGGCGGGAGAAAATCATTGCCGCCAGTGACTTACTCAATAAGCAATTAAGAGAGAAGAAATTGAAATCGTAGCCTTACATGGAGTCTTCTGTCTTTTCCTGGTGAGGGGAAGGATAAATATGCCGATAGTATTAGTGAGAATTGATGACAGATTGATTCACGGACAGGTAATTGTCGAATGGGTACCATTTGTCAAGGCTTCAGGCATTATTATTGTCGAAGATAAGATTGAACGTAATCGGCTTCGGGAGCAATTCCTGGAGGCCATGAAAATGGCGGTTCCTCCAAATATCAGGGTAGAGATTTACAGTGTTGCCTCAATTGTGGAAAGGTTCCTTCGGAATGAGTTACCGGATGAAAATATTATCCTGCTTTTTTCCACATTACAGGACTTCAAGAAGTCACTTGATTTAGGCTTCAGAACTCGAGAGTTAAATCTGGGTTGTATTCATTCCGGTGATACTGAAATTTTAAGTAATATTACGATAACCAAAAAAGAAGCCACAGATTTAGAAGAGATGCGCAACCGCGGTATTCGCCTTGACTTACGTGCTATCCCTGGCAACAAGCAGGTTGCCCTGGAAACTATTTCAGTATTCCGAAAACTAATCGGCTATTAGCAGCAGCACTCCAGGATTTACTCTGCCGATTATCTGATTTTCATGGAGATACATCTTGGGTAAGCAATACCTTGTCTTAGGGATCCATAATCACCAGCCAATAGGAAACTTTGATTTTGTTTTTGAGGAATGCTGCCAAAAGGCCTATCTGCCCTTTCTGGAAGTACTCAAAGCGCACCCCCGTATTAAGGTCAGCCTTCATTATTCAGGCATTTTATGGGATTGGTTCCTTGAGAAACCATCTCCCGTGTTGGATCTCCTGACCGAAATGGTGGAGCGAGGTCAGATCGAGCTTTTAAGCGGCGGCTATTATGAGCCCATTCTGGCCATTTTGCCGGATATTGATAAGAAGGGGCAAATTCAGAAGCTCAATCAGTTTCTCTTCGATCATTTTCATGTGCACCCGCGAGGCATGTGGCTGGCGGAAAGGGTCTGGGAGCCGCATTTGGTAAAATATATTGGTGAGGCGAATATTGAATACCTTGCTCTGGACGATTTACATTTTCAATCTGCCGGGCTGAGAGAGGCGGATTTACATGGGTATTATCTTACAGAAGAGCAGGGAGTTCTCTTAAAGGTTTTTCCGGGGAGTAAATTTCTCCGATACAGCATTCCCTTTAAGGATCC
>JBLIRT010000087.1:0-12425 GCA_049472445.1 bacterium | reverse complement strand
CCATGACATCCCTGATCGACATGTCATCATAGATTACTTCCATTTCGGTTTCCATTACCTCAAAGACAGAGGTGTTGGCCAGAATAGCTTTCTCAAAATCCACCGTTGAGACGATTTCATGAGTTGCCTGATATAAGGAGGCTAATTCCTCTCGTGAATGTTTGAGCCTTTCGGCCAACTCATTTATTAAGGCAACAATCTGTCCTATCTCATCTCTCGAAGAGTATTCAATGTGGCTCAGTTTCCCTGATATCACCGAGATCCCCCGTATTCTTGAGGTTATTTGCCTGAGGGGATAGTCTACCATCCGGCGTAAGGTAATATAGAGGATGGTAACAACGGCCAGAAGGGCGACCAGGGAACTGAGGCCTAATTGTGCCAGGAAAAGCGGCCTTCTTTGGTCAGCCTTGGACGGTGAAAAATCAGCTAAAAAGAAGCCAAGAACCCTCTCACTGGCAGGGTGGCAACTCTGACAGTCCCCGTGATTGAAAAGCGGTGTGAAGTGTCTGAACAATCTGGTGTTCTCATCAGTCGAGATCTGCATTACGGACTGGGGGACTTCGATCCGACTTTCCTGATGGCAAAGAAAACATTCCCGTGCTGAGGAAGTCGTCGGATCTTCCGAAGCAGCACCTTTGCTGTCGAAGAGAATTTTACCATCTTTGGCCAGCATCCTTATTCTGATTACCCCTTCCTGCCTTCCAAATTCAGAGAGCTGCTGTTGGATGTGTTCATGGTTCTGGTGGATAAATGAGTCCTTGAGACTGGTTGACAAAACATGTAATAGTTGTATTTGATGATGGATTTCATCCTCCTGCTGCCATGAGGAATTATTATAAATGAACAGGGACAGAAGAGCTCCTCCCATAAGGATAACAGGGGTGAGAAAGGTTGCTGCAATTTTTAAACTGATCCTGCTTGGTAAAATCATATTCATGGGAAAAGATTCTCTTGAAAAGCACCGGATTTCATTTTTTAGACTCATGGTGAATTTGCTGAACCCTTTTCATGGAGAAGATGAGCCTAATTGTCAGAATAAGGGTGTTTACCAGGATTATCATATTATAGTTATTCACGTAGCCATGTCAATAATACACCTTTGGTTAAAATGGGTTTAAGATGCGATTACCCGGCCACCAAAAAAGCGATGCCTTGACAAGGCCGCTGCTTTCTTATAATCTTTAAGGCTATCTTGTTAAAGTTTAACCTATTAAAATACTTATTGATTTGGATCCCTCAAAGGGTAAGAGCCAGTTTTTTAAAAAATCATTATAAGAATGGAGGGTAATAATATGCTTTTTAAACGAGTATTGGTATTTTTAGCTATTAGTCTCATGGTCTCTGCAACGATTCTCTTCCGGCCATCTTACGCTCAACCTGATCATTCAGAAAATGAAAGCCGAGACAATACATCAGAGGAAGTGAAGGCAGTTACTCCGGTTGAAAAGGAAGCTAAAGATAAACCAAAGGAGGAGACAGGGAGTGCGAATCCTATGGTTCTCATGGAAACATCCCTTGGCCGGATAAAGGTTGAGCTGTTTATAAAAGAAGCACCGGAAACGGTGAAAAATTTTTTAAGCTATGTAAAAGAAAAATTTTATGATGGGACTATTTTTCATCGAGTTGTGCCAAATTTTGTGATCCAAGGCGGGGGATTTACAGCCGATATGGTTCAGAAGCCGACCCATCCGGCGATTAAAAACGAAGCCGCCAAGAGAATCAAAAATACCACCGGGACCGTAGCTATGGCCAGAACCTCAGAGGTTGATAGTGCTACTTCACAATTTTTTATCAATTTGAAAGATAATATGTTTCTCGACCATAAAGATGAGACAGGTCCAGGATATGGTTACTGTGTTTTTGGAAAGGTAATTGAAGGAATGGATGTAGTTATGAATATTGGCAAAGTCTCTACAACCACCAAAGGATTTCATAGAGATGTACCGGTTACGCCGGTATTCATTAAATCGATACGGCTTTTGTAACGGCTATTGATCAAAAATACATGGAAGAGAGAGAATACTGGATTGCGCTTAACGCCCTGGCAGGGATGAGTGCAGGGAAAAAAGAATGGCTTATCAAAGAGGTAGGATCTGCCCGGGAGGTCTTCCGATCCAGAAAGAAGATAACCTCTTGGCGGGAATGCCGTCCATTATTTATTCAAAGCTTACAGGGTGCGGATCCGGAGAGTATTTATACTCAAGAAGAGGAAAAAGCCAGGAGAGATGGTATGGCCATCATTGCTCGGCAGGATAGCGAATTCCCCTCCTTATTGAAGGAAATCGCCGATCCTCCGCTGGCTCTCTATGTTAAAGGTAATCTCCCTGCAGATCCAGGGAGAAGCTTGGCTGTCGTAGGATCGAGGCTGGTCAGCCATTATGGGCGGGTGGTTACAGAATCAATAACGAGAGATTTGCTGGCTTATGGATTTTGGATAGTAAGCGGGCTGGCCAGGGGAATAGATAGTATTGCTCATAAGACTGCAGTGAGGGGGGGAGGAAAAACCATAGCCGTGCTCGGGAGCGGTTTAGATGTGATCTATCCGCCAGAGAATAAAAACCTGGCCCGGCAAATTGTTGAAAGTGGCGCTGTCATATCTGAATTCCCTTTTGGTACAGGACCACAAAAAATGAATTTTCCGATTCGTAACAGGATTATTAGCGGGCTTTGTCCCGGTATGTTAGTCATTGAGGCTGGAGAAAGGAGCGGAGCCTTGATTACTGCAAACTGTGCCCTGGACCAGGGCAGAGAGGTTCTGGCCATTCCCGGTAATATAACCTCCCCAAACAGTAAAGGAGTCAATGCCCTGATCAAACAGGGAGCACGATTAGTTGATGGGGTAGAAGACATTCTTGAAGAATTGGGCTTCCAGATAGATGATAACGAGAGCATGATATCTTCATTAAAGCTTTCTCCACCTGATCTGAGCGAGGGGGAATCGAGAATTCTTTCTTTTTTGACCTATAATCCCATTTCAATTGATCTCATAATTCAAAAAAGTGGAGAACCCCCTTCCAGTATTCATAGCGCCTTATTGACATTAGAAATGAAAGGAGTTATAAAACAGCTCCCAGGTAAACTATTTTATCGAACTTAGAGGTTGAAGAATGACTGAGGCTCTCATAATTGTTGAGTCACCAACAAAGGTAAAGACATTATCTAAATTTCTGGGCCGGGAATATACGGTCAAGGCCTCTGTGGGTCACGTGAAAGATCTGCCTTCCAATCGGTTGGGAGTGGATGTTGCCCATGAGTTTGCTCCGGAATACATTACTATTGAAGGTAAGGAAAAGATCTTATCAGAAATAAAGAAGGTAGCTAAGAGGGTAAAGATTGTCTACCTGGCGCCTGATCCGGATCGAGAGGGAGAGGCAATTAGTTGGCATATTGCCAATGAACTGAAAACAGAGAAGAATAACTTTCAGATTTACAGAGTTCTCTTTAATGAGATTACGAAGAGAGCGGTTCTTCAGGCTTTGGCTAAGCCGGGGCAAATTGATGAGCATAAGGTCAATGCTCAGCAGGCACGAAGGATTTTAGATCGGCTGGTAGGATATAAGATCAGTCCTATCCTGTGGCGCAAGGTTCGTTGGGGTTTAAGTGCAGGGCGGGTACAGTCAGTAGCTGTAAGGCTTATATGTGAGCGGGAGCGAGATATCAGGAATTTTGTTTCCGAAGAGTACTGGACTGTCACCGCTCATTTGGAAGGGAGTGTTCCTCCGCCATTTACAGCCAGGCTTATTCGTATAGGAGATCTAAAAGCCAAAATACATACTGGCGAAGAAGCTCAGAACATAGTCAACGATATCCAGAAACAAGAGTTTCGTATTTCCGGGATTGATCGGAAAAAGAAAAAGAAGCAGCCAGTGGCTCCCTTCACAACCAGTAAATTACAGCAGGAGGCGTTCCGGAAACTTCGCTTTCCTGCTAAAAAGACCATGCTCATCGCTCAAAGGCTTTATGAAGGAATTGAGTTAGGAGATGAGGGAAGTGTAGGTCTTATTACTTACATGCGAACAGATTCCACCCGAATAGCTGAAGAATCGATGGCCGAGGCCAGAGAATATATCGGGAGCCGATTTGGAACAGAATATTTGCCTGGCAGGCCCAGGTTATATAAAAACAAGAGCCTGTCTCAGGATGCGCATGAAGCTATTCGTCCTACAGCAGTCATTCGGGAGCCGGATAAGATTAAATCCTACCTCAAGCCCGAGGAATTTCGTCTCTATCAGCTCGTTTGGAGCCGATTTGTGGCCAGTCAGATGAAAGATGCGGTCATTGATCAAACCATGATTGATCTGCAGGCTGGCCGTTATCTTTTCCGCGTTACCGGTTCGATTGTTGTTTTTAAGGGTTTCACAAAGCTCTATGAAGAAGGCCGCGATGAGACATCTACGCCTCAAGGCGATGAGGCTGATCCATCTTCGCCGGATAATCAAAACCAGTTGCCCAACCTGGCTGAAGGGGAAATTGTTTCCTTGGGGAAATTAGAACCAAAGCAACACTTCACCCAGCCATCTCCCCGATTTTCCGATGCGAGCCTCGTTAAGGAGCTTGAAGAAAAGGGAATCGGGCGGCCCAGTACCTATGCAACGATTTTAAGTACCATTGTGAATAGAGAATATGTCGTTAAGGATAATAAAGGAAAATTTTCTCCAACCGAGCTTGGAATGTTGGTTAATGGCTTATTAGTTGACAGCTTTCCCGAGGTTTTGGATGTGGAATTTACCGCCCAGATGGAAACGAAGTTAGATGAAATAGAAGAGGGAAAAAGAGACTGGGTAAATGCACTGCACTTTTTTTATGAGTCATTTACCAGGTATGTTAAGACCGCTGAAAGAAATATGCGTGATGTGAAGAGGGAAGGAATCCTGACTGAGATTGTTTGTGATAAGTGCGGAAGGAAAATGGCTATTAAGTGGGGCCGAAATGGCGAATTTTTATCATGCTCCGGCTATCCCGAATGTAAAAATGCCAGAGAATTCCAAAGAGGTGAAAATGATGAGATTCTCGTTAAAGGG
Organism: bacterium; assembly: GCA_049472445.1. Taxonomy (GTDB): domain Bacteria; phylum SZUA-182; class SZUA-182; order DTGQ01; family DTGQ01; genus JBLIRT01. The sequence continues at coordinate 7,404 of JBLIRT010000087.1, read as the reverse complement.
AATGATTACCAGGAGAAGAAGTGTGATAAATGCGGCAGCCCCATGGTTTTGAAGCATAGCCGTTTTGGAAGCTTTCTTGCCTGTTCGGCCTATCCCTCATGTAAGTATACGGTACCGGTTGATAAAGCTTCCCAGCGAGATCAAGGTAGTGAGTTGGTCGAAAATGAAAAATGTGAAAAATGCGGAGCTGGTATGCAGGTCAAGGTTGGTCCGTATGGTCGATTTTTATCATGTACCAATTACCCTCAGTGCAAATTTATCAAGCCGATAAATATTGGGATTTCCTGTCCGGAATCAGGCTGCGGCGGGTATTTAACTGAACGGAGGACAAGGAAAGGGAAAATTTTCTATAGCTGCAGCAACTATCCTAAGTGTACCTTTTCTTTGTGGCAGAAACCCATACCTGAAAAGTGTCCTACATGTGGATTTCCCTTCCTCCTTCAGGCGAAAGGGAAGGTTGTTTGTGGGAGTAAGAACTGTGATTATAGCGATGAGAGGTAAAGCAGTTATGAGTTGTCTATTTTTATAGACAGGATAGTTACTTGATTTCGTTTATAGTTTATAAAGGTGGATGGTTTTTCTGCCCCATTGTAGCGTTTTTTTACGAATCCGGAGGGTCTCTGGGGGAGATGAGTTGGGGGTGGGATGCAAGTAAATGATTTATAAGGTAAAATTTAGAGTAAAAATTTGGCATGTAAATTGCTATACAAAAATAAATTGAGGAAAACCGCCTTCAACGAGTAGGCCGAAACAAATATAATGAACGATAGGATACGAATGATGAACTATTATCAAAGGACTATCAGAGAAACAATTAGTTGTGCGGGTATCGGTCTTCATTCCGGAGAAAAGGCACACATCACGTTTATCCCTGCTGAGCCGAATACAGGCATTAAATTCAAGCGGACTGATATTCAACCTGATTTCCTAATAGATGCATCATATCACAATTTATCAACCGTGAACTATGCGACTACCTTATCGAAGAATGGATATGATATTCAGACAGTAGAACATTTATTAGCTGCTTTGGCAGGTGTGGGTATTGATAATCTCATCATCGAGATTGATTCTCGAGAAGTGCCCATCATGGATGGCAGTGCTGCTCCCTTTGTATTTCTTTTACAGGAGGCAGGGATAGTAGATCAGCCTGTACCCAAAAAGTATCTTAAAATTAAAAAACCTGTTCAAGTTGGGACAAAGGAAAAATTTATCAAGGTTGTGCCGTCGGAAGAATTTCAAATTACGTATGCCATTGACTTTAATCATCCTCTGGTCAATAAGCAGCAGACTCATTATATGCTTACTGAAGCTAGTTTTATAAAGAAGATCTCACGCGCGCGAACCTTTGGATTCCTGAATGAGGTAAAGAGACTGAGAGAGGTGGGTTTGATTAAAGGAGGCTCTTTGGATAATGCCATAGTTATTGGTGATTACCATATCCTGAATGGTGGGTTGCGGTTTGAAGATGAGTTAGTCTGCCATAAGATAATTGACTTTATGGGCGATCTCTATCTCCTAGGGCGATTTTTAATCGGGCATGTAATTGCTTATAAAGCCGGACATAGCCTTCACTCCCTTTTAGCTAAAGAGTTGAAGGAATATCTTTTGAAATGGGAATATATACCTGACATGAGAGAAAAAGTCCCTGACGGGGAACCAGCCTATTCCTGTGTTCATCAGAATCTGGCAGTTACAGCTTCCTGAGTTTTTCTCATGGATGAGGTGTAAAAAATAACAGAAGAGATTCCCTGAGAATTTTGGCTGCCACTATACTGCTGATATGATCAGATGGATGATAGGGAAGCAATTCGACCATATCCATCCCTAGCACGTTCCCTTCTTTTAAGAAAGAAAGCGTTTCAAGTAATCGCTCAAAACTGATTCCCCCCGGCTCTGGAGTACCAGTCCCGGGCAGAATTGAAGGGTCAAGGATATCTAAATCTAAACTGATATAGATATTTTTGGCACGGATCTTTTGTTCTATAAGTGATAGATCCTGGGAATTATGGACAGGGTACTGGCAGCCTATCTGACGGGCAAAGAGAAATTCTTCCCTGGTTCCGGAACGGATCCCTAATTGGATGAGTCGATCCCGGCCGATCAGTTCTATAACTCTCCGCATGACCGTAGCGTGGGAAAGTTTTTCACCCAGATAGTTCTCCCGGAGGTCTGCATGAGCATCCAAATGAATGATCATCAGGTCGGGATAATACTTTATAAAGGCTGCTATGACAGGGAGAGTAATGAGGTGTTCACCACCTAAGATGATGGGAATTTTCTTATCGCGAAGAATCTGGTCGATGGCGTATTGAATCAGATCGAGAACTCGCGGTGTATTCCCAAAGGGAAGATCCATGTCCCCCAGATCACAAACAGTAATCTCGGAGAGATCTTTTCCCTGAAGAGGGCTATAGCTTTCCAGGGCTTGGGAAGCCTCTCTTATGGCGTTGGGAGCGAATCGGGATCCAGGCCGGTAGCTCGATGTCCCATCAAAGGGACAACCCAGGAGAACGAAGGGGGCTGGACTATACTCGGTGACAGCATTCAAAAAATGCAAATGACTAAACTGGGTTTTCATTTGGTAGCAGATCTTTGATAAAATTAGGCAAGGTGAAGGCTGCCTTATGAACTTCAGGATTGTAATACCTGAGGCTGGGCTTTAGCTTCTCATAGCCTGCAGTATCAAGATACTGTAGTGGTCCATTCTTTTTGGAACACCAGGCAAAGCTCCAGCAGCCACTTGGGTAGGTAGGAATAAAGGCCAGATACATAGTTGAAACGGGGAAAGTCCTTCTGAGTTTCTGATGGAGGGGAACAACAATATGTTCACACAGGAAAGGGCTTTCTCCCTGGGCTACCAGAAGTCCCTCTTCGGTGAGTGCGCAAGAGGCGTTTTGATAGAAAGATTCAGTAAAGAGACCCTCTCCTGGTCCAATCGGATCAGTTGAATCAATGATGATTACATCATATTCTGATCGACAGTTTCGGACGAATTCTATTCCATCTGTAATGTGAATGTGCACCTTTGGGGAATCGAGTCCATAACTGATAGAAGGGAAATGCTCTTTACACGAGGTGATAACCATTTCGTCAATTTCTACAAGGTCAATGCTCTCTACACTGGAATGCTTCAAGGTTTCGCGTACGGTGCCGCCATCGCCGCCACCGATAATTAAAATCCTTCGAGGCTCAGGGTGAGAGAAAAGAGGAACATGGGCAATCATCTCGTGATAAATGAATTCATCACGTTCAGTGAGCATAACCAGGCCATCCAGGAGGAGGATTTTTCCGTATTCCGGCGATTGTAAGATAGCCAGTTCCTGGTACTTGGTTTTTCCCTGGAAAAGGCAGTTCGTAATTTTCATGGTGAGGCCGGTATTTTCCGTGTGTTTTTCTGTATACCAAAGTTCCATATTGATCCCTTAGTCCCATAGAACTACGCCGGCAAAGGCTGCTCCAATTTTTTTGACCCTATATTCAATGCAAATGCTTTGGATTTCCTTAATATCCTGCTTCCTTAACAACATACCTTGTTCAGCCATATGACGGGCGATGTTTTCAATATCCTTCTTTCTCCCCCGAGCAGAATATTCCATAATTAACCCGGGACGATCAGGATCTGCAGGGAGAGCTGCTGCTACGGAGGCTGAGATAAACTCATCCTGTATATCACTCCAGATTGAGGCATAAGCTACTGGAACTAAAGATCCTGGATCAATGGGGCAAGGTGAAATCTTTTGACACCGCGGAGGAATAATACTCGTCATTTTAACAAGGTTAAGATTTCCAACACCTGAATCCAGTAATGCCCCGTCAAAAGCATTCAATGGAGAATACCCTTCAGAAGATCCGGCAACAAGAAAGTATTTTGTAGGTGTTTTAATGATCATCGTTCCCAACTCTTATTTAGCCATTTGTTCCATTATATTACTTTCAGGTAAAGCAACCGAGCTTATCATTGGCTTATACGGCAAGAGGCCCTTTTCTGAATCTAATTGGCCTCTCTCCATCTCCACCGTACTCGAGTAGGATGCCTTCAGTTCCTTTTTTAAAAATTCAAAAGCCTTCCATGGATCCACGGTATGACCACAGGTGAAAATATCAACAGCTGCATAACTATATTCCGGCCAGGTGTGAATAGCTAAATGAGATTCTGCAATAACCACGACACCGCTTACTCCGTGGGGATTGAACATATGAAATACACTTTGAACTATTGTAGCCTGGCAAGCCTTGGCTGCTCCTTCCATATATTTCTTAATAAGGTTAGGGCTATTTAAAGTAACCTTGTCACAGTTGAAAAATTCAGCAAGTATTTGTCTTCCTAACGATTTCATAAGCTACCCTCCTTCTTTGCCCATCAGACCTCCTTGGCTATTATCAAAATTTCGTTAAAAAGAAAGAAGCCATTTTACATTATTTGTACAGCAATGTAAAGAATTATTTTTGTGAAAAATATTCTGCTATGTCTCTGATTTTGTAATGGTTTTTCTCCATTGGAGGCTTTTCTCGAAATATGGAAAGCCATTGACAAATGGTTAAATTTATGAGATTCTCTCAACTGGTGGATACTTAAATTATATCTAATTTAACTGTGGCTAATTTTATGAAATACGAAATTTAGAAGGAGAAAATTATGATTGAAGAGGTGAAGAAAGCTTTGGAAGAAATCCGTCCTCTATTGCAAGCTGATGGAGGGGACGTTGAATTTGTGGGGATCAAAGATGGAATCGTCAGGTTAAAATTGAGGGGAGCCTGCTCAGGCTGTGCTATGGCTAAGATGACATTGAAAATGGGCATAGAAAGAAAACTAAAAGAAAAAGTGCCACAAGTCAGGGGAGTTGAAGAGGCATAACTGCCGGATCAGTGGCCGTGCTTTCTCACGATACTTCATTGACAAGTCACACTCTTCCTTATAAAATAAAACATTTATCTGCTTTTTTATACATATTCCTGGTTAAAGCTTGAGAGAAGGAAAATTAATTCGTATTCAGGTGTGCAAATTTGAAAGAGATTATAATCAATGCCAATCCTTATGAAAAACGAGTTGCTTTACTCGAAGACCACCTCCTCACTGAGATTTACATTGAAAGGCGCAGGAGCAAGAGGATAAACGGTAATATTTATAAGGGGAAAGTAACTCGAGTCCTCCCTGGCATGCAGGCAGCATTTGTTGATATCGGTATTGATCGTGATGCTTTTTTATATGTTGTTGACGTAATGGAACCTTCCATAGATTATGAAAGAATTCCCCTGCCTGATGATTTAGACCAGATGCCAGTTCAGGAGGATCATTTCTCACCGAATACTGAGACTCTCCTCGAAGGGAGGAATACCTCTCATGGCAGCAATGTAGCCATTGAAGATCTACTCAAGGAGGGGCAGGAACTTCTCGTTCAGGTTTCCAAAGAACCCCTTGGCACCAAGGGAGCGAGGGTAACTACTCATATCACTCTTCCAGGACGATATCTCGTGTTTATGCCAAACGTAGATCACATCGGAATCTCCAGAAAGATCGAAGATAAGGTTGAGAGAAACAGGCTCCGAGAGCTGATTGCGAGTTTAAAAAAACCAAGCGTGGGGTACATTGTTCGAACTGTAGGAGAGGGGAAAAATGAGAAGCACTTTCGAGCAGATATAGAATACCTGTCTAAACTGTGGGAAGATATTTTAGTAAGAAGCAGCAACTGCTCTGCGCCTTGCCTTATTCACAGAGAGTTAGACATTTTGCTCAAAACACTTCGTGATATATTCACCAATGATGTAGATCAATTAATCATTGATGTAAAAGATGAGTATAGCCGGTGTATGGAATTTGTTGAGAATTTTTTACCAAATCTCACTGATCGGGTCAAATTATATACGAAAAGCAGGCCGATATTCGATGAATATGACATCGACCGGCAAATTGAGGAAGCACTCTCTCCAAAGGTTTGGCTCAAATCTGGTGGGTATATTGTTATCGATGAGACGGAAGCCCTGATTGCCATTGATGTTAACACAGGAAAATTCGTGGGTGAAACCAGTCTGGAAGAGACCATATTTAAGATAAATATAGAGGCCATCAAGGAAATCATACGGCAGGTCCGGCTGAGAGATCTGGGAGGAATTATTATCATTGATTTCATCGATATGGAAACTGAGGAGAATCGTAGAAAATTACTCCAGTGTTTGGAAGAGGAATTGAGGCGTGATCGCATGAGAACGAAAGTGCTGCAACTTACAGAATTAGGACTCGTGGAAATGACTCGTAAGAGAATCAAACAAAGCCTCAGTAACCTCCTCACGAATCCTTGCCCATATTGTAAAGGTACCGGCCGTGTTAAATCCATACTTACTATTTGCCGGTCAATTCAACGTGAAATTGATCGTTTGATTCCTTCGGCCAAGGGAGACGAGATTATTATACGAGCCCATCCTGCTATTGCTGCTTTTTTCTATAAGCAGGAGGATTCAATGTTAGAATACCTGGAAGGAAATTACAATAAGCGAATTACTATTAGAAGTGATCCGGAATTTCACTATGAACAGTACGATATTATTGTCCTTTAGTTCGTTGTTTGGGAGGAATATGAAATGTATGCAGTGATCGAGACAGGAGGAAAACAGTATAGAGTTTCTCCTGGTGAAGTGATTAAGGTAGAAAAACTTCAGGGAGAAGAGGGCACAACCGTGGAGTTTGGCCAAGTGCATCTCGTGGTTAAGGAAGGGATAGTCACCCATGGAGAGCTTTTGGCGGAGGCCAAGGTGCGGGGAACGGTTCTGGGTGGCGAGAAGGGGAAAAAGGTAATTGCTTTCAAATACAAAAGGAGAAAAGGCTATCGAAGGAAAATTGGCCACAGGCAGCAATACACGAGCATCCGAGTAGATGAAATTCTTCACGGATCAGTCTAGCTTATAGCCTTTTAGAGAGGAGGTGAAGCAATGGCTCACAAAAAATCAGGTGGAAGCTCCGTTAATGGAAGGGATAGTGTCAGTAAGCGATTAGGAATAAAGAGATTTGACGGGCACAGAGTCACTGCGGGCAGTATTTTGGTACGCCAGCGTGGAACAAGAGTTTATCCTGGGAACAATGTTGGCCGTGGTGGGGATGATACCCTCTTTGCCAAGATTGATGGCTCGGTGAAATTCGAAAGAAAGGGTAAAAATAAAAAGCAAGTCAGTGTTTACGCCTGATGTTCATTGATGAAATAGTAATCCATGTGAAAGCGGGAGACGGTGGAAACGGTTCTGTTAGTTTTCGGAGAGAAAAATATGTTCCAAAGGGCGGACCGGATGGTGGAGACGGCGGTAATGGAGGGAATGTAGTCCTGGAGGCATCCCGGAGGACGAGAACACTGATGCATTTGCGATATCAGTCCCTCTTTAAAGCTGAACATGGAGGCCATGGCCAGGGGGGAA
>JBLIRT010000086.1:0-12486 GCA_049472445.1 bacterium | reverse complement strand
CCCAGGAGAAACTTGATTAATATCATTGTTAGTTTTTAGTAGTATGTACTAGAAAAGTCCTAATTTTCTGTAAAAATTTGATTTTAATTACACATGTTTGTTCTTCATGAATTGTTTAGGCATGTTAAAGATTTGTCTGCTATGGATCCTCTCTTAATTACTCCCCTGCTCATGGGCATCACTATGTATTTCCAGCAGAAAATGACTCCTATGGCCGGCGACTCCGCCCAAATGAAAATAATGATGTTTCTCCCGCTCATCTTTACTGTTTTTTTCCTCGGATTTCCCTCGGGATTAGTTATTTACTGGCTTCTGAATAATGTTTTGACTATTGGACAGCACTATTTCATTTTAAAAAAGATGGGCACCTGAGGTATAATCTGGTTATCATGGACACCATTGCCGCTATTTCCACGGCTGTCGGACAGAGCGCTATAGGAATTATTAAGATTAGCGGGCCGGTATCAGTTGAAACCGCCCAGCGGCTATTCCTGAGCAAGGGGCAGAAAGATCTTATGAACGTCCCTTCCCATACCATACATTATGGGTATATTGTCGATCCTTCCAGCGGAGTAAAAATAGATGAGGTGCTTATTTCCCTTATGCGATCTCCTCATTCTTACACTCGAGAAGATGTGGTGGAAATCAACTGTCATGGAGGAAAAATTCCTTTATTAAAAATACTGGAATTAGTTTTACAAGAAGGCGTTCGGATGGCGGAGCCTGGAGAATTCACCAAAAGGGCCTTTTTAAATGGAAGGATCAATCTCACCCAGGCCGAAGCTGTTATTGATCTCATTCATGTTCAAAGTGAGCAGGGACTGAATGTTTTCCTGGAAACCTTGGAAGGAAACGCTTTCAAACCCGTTTTTAGCTTGCATAATGAAATGGTAACCCGGTTAACCCATCTTGAAGCTGAGCTTAACTTTCCCGAAGATCTTCATGTGGAGATTTCTCAAGAAGAATTCCTTCAGGATATTGACCGGTGGTTGGTTCAGATCAGCGCCTTCCTTTCCACGTATCGAGAGAGAAGTTTATTTCTCAATGGCCTTCGGTTGGTGATTTCAGGAAGGACCAATGTTGGTAAATCATCAATCATGAACCGGGTGCTCCAAAAAGAGCGATCCATCGTCACTCCCATACCCGGAACTACTACCGATATTATAGAAGATAGTTTTTACCTTCATGGTATTCTCATTCGTCTTATCGATTCGGCCGGGTTTCGTAAATCTCAGAATGAAATTGAAGAAGAAGGACTCAGGCGGAGCCATTGCTCCATTCATCAGGCTGATCTTAATATGATGGTATTTGATATATCACAACCAATTGACCAGGATGATCAATATGTGATCAATCTTGTCCAAGGAGCCGGCAAGCCCTGTTTTGCTGTACTCAATAAAATAGATCTGGGAATTTATGAGCAGCACGACCTTATCAGTCAACTTGATGACCGAAAAATCCCCTATCTGCAGGTTTCCGCTCTTACCGGTCAGGGCTTATCTGGCCTTCCAGACTTCATTTCCCGGCTCGGCCTCCCTGATTACAAGGATAGTTTACATATGGCCATTAATCTCAGGCAGAAGTCTCTTTTAGTTCACATTAAGGAATCTTTACAGGATTTAAAAAGTCTCATAATCTCACAGCAACCAGTTGAACTTTTTTCAGAAGAATTAAAGAACATATGTAATCAGTTTGCCCGACTCAAGGGAGATCAGTTCAGTGAAGATATTCTGGACCGGATTTTTTCAAGTTTCTGCATAGGGAAATAGTCCCGGTTTTCACGTGAAAACTTTTGGGGGAAGTTAAAAAGGCAGAAGAACTATGGCAAAGATTATAGCGATAGCAAATCAAAAAGGGGGGGTTGGCAAAACAACTACAGCCGTAAATTTGTCGTCATGCCTGGCCATTGCCGAAAAGAAGACACTTCTGGTGGATATTGATCCTCAAGCAAATGCTTGCAGCGGGCTGGGATATACACGGGAAAATGGCCGCAAAAGTATCTATCAGGCCTTGATAAACCAGGAAAAAGCAGAAAATCTTCTATGTCCCACCAAAATAAAATGGCTTGATTTGATTCCGTCAGATATACATTTGATTGGAGCCGAAATTGAACTGATTTCTGCACATGAGCGGGAATACCGTTTAAAACAGGCCTTAAGACAGATCGAAGGCAGATATGAGTTTATTATCATTGATGGTCCTCCATCCCTGGGACTGTTGACGATCAATGCTTTGTCTGCTTCAGATTCAGTGTTAATTCCCTTACAATGCGAATATTACGCCCTGGAGGGAATTTCCCAGTTGTTGAACACCATAAAATTGATAAAGCGCGAATTAAACCCAAAGCTTCAGATCGAAGGGGTGTTGTTGACCATGTTCGATCAGAGGACAAGCATTTCTCATCAAGTAGCCAAGGAGGTACATGATCACTTTAAAGGAACTGTTTTTTCAACAATAATACCACGCAATGTGAGTTTAAGCGAAGCTCCAAGCCATGGAATACCCGCTATCCTTTATGAGGTAAGATCTTCAGGAGCTCAAGCTTATTTGAGATTAGCCAAAGAGGTAATGAATAATGTCCAAAAGGGTCTTAGGTAAGGGGTTAAGTGCACTTATATCAAATCTTGAATACCCGACGAACGGTGAAATCCTGGAAATACCCATTGAAAACCTTTCACCGAATCCAGGACAGCCACGTAAGTATTTCGACGGGAAAAAAATGGAAGAACTGGCCTCGTCAATTCGAGAGAAAGGGGTAATTCAACCAATTTTTGCCCGTAAAAATGACGAGGGTTATACCATTATCGCAGGCGAGCGGAGATGGCGGGCGGCTCAAAAGGCGGGACTGAAAAGGATGCCGGTCATTGTCAAAAATGTTACTGAACAAGAGGAACTGGAATTATCATTGATTGAGAATGTGCAGCGAGAAGATATCAACCCTATAGAGGAGGGGGAGGCGTTTCAAAGGCTTATCGAAACCTTCAATTATTCCCAGGATCATTTGGCAGGTATATTAGGCAAAGATAAGTCAACGGTTTCAAATATACTCAGGCTGCTAAAATTGGAGGAGCCGATTAAGGAAGGCCTCAGGCAGGGTCTTTTGACCATGGGTCATGCTCGTTCGTTGCTGAGTATACCCGATTCTGCTGATCGATTACTGGCCTGTAAGAAAATCGTTCAACAAGGCCTATCTGTTCGGGAAGCTGAAAGGCTGGTTAAGAACTATGGAGGGGCACGTAAAAAACCAAACAAAGGTGAGCCGGGAGATGAGAGTAAGAACATATTTATTAGAGACTTAGAAGAAGACCTCAGGTCAACTCTAGGTACGTTTGTTAAAATTAAGACCAAAAGAGACAAGGGCAGTATAGAAATAACATATTCCTCACGTGAAGAATTGGAAAGAATCATCTCTCTCATCAGAAATTAGCCGTATATCTTCTATCCTCAAGGTTGTATGGAATAAAAACCCCATCCGAAATGGCCACCTGGCCATATTTACGTGCATTTCCTGAGCCTTGGATACGAACCTCAGAACATGGCTGGCCGGTAATGCCCTTCTGAATTCCGATACCTGACCTCTGAAAGTATGATGAAACACTCAGGCCGGCAAGCCCCGGCACAAAGGATCATGAAAATGATATTGGGCAACTATCGGATCATTTTCATGTGAAAAGAACATAACCTGCCTTCCCGCTCATGAGAGAAGACAATCAGTCTCAAAAGCTTAGATGGACAGAATCTCATGAAGTGAGGAGGGGAAAGGGGCTGTTGACGGTGGAAATGAAGTTTGTTATGATTACTTAGGCAAAAAAATGAAAAACTTAGAAAATTCATGGTTGAGGGTGTAAAGAATGCATCACCGGATAGCAGCATCAAAGATAAACGACTTGACAGATATGAAGAGAATACGAGCCATTTCCTCGCCAACGGGGGGAGAGATGGATTCATATCTTGAGGATGAATCTCATCTCGATAAAGGTCAAGCAGAAGCAGTGTATCTACCTGAGAATGAGGGAGATATATGTTCTCTCCTGGTATATTGCCACGAAGCAGGTAAGCCGGTAACCATAAGTGGGGCCCGGACAGGGGTGGTGGGAGGAGCGATACCGCGAGGCGGAGTGGTCATTTCAATGGAGAAAATGGATCGCATCCTGGGATTGGGGAGAAATGGCAGCCGGGATACATGGTTTATAAAGGCTGAACCCGGAGTCAGGTTGCAAACTTTACAAAAGGCAGTTGAGAAGAAGGAGATAGAGGGAATAGAGGACTCTTCTCTGGCCAGTGATTTCAGGTCTGATTCAAAAGTATATATGTATCCACCGGATCCAACTGAAGGCAGCGCCCTCCTTGGGGGTACGGTAGTGTCGAATTCGTCCGGAGCACGATCCTTTGCTTATGGACCAACACGTAATTACGTCCATCGTTTACGAGTAGTATTAGCCAATGGTGAACTCCTGGATATCACGAGAGGAGAAACCATAGCCAAAGATTCGGATAATTTTGAAGTGATTACAGGTGATGGCTCATGTCTGAAAATACCTGTTCCTTTGTATCACATGCCGCCAATAAAGAATGCAGCCGGATATTATGCCAGGTCGGGCATGGATTTGATTGATCTTTTCATAGGCTCTGAAGGGACACTGGGAGTGATCACCTATCTGGAGCTGAAAATAGTCAGTAGACCGGAAGATATATTCGGTGGGATCGCTTTTTTTAAGGAGGAACAAAAGGCCATACGATTTGTTCAAGAGGTGAAAAAAGCGTCACGAAAGGCGGGAAATCAGCTTCATCCATCCATCCTGGAATATTTTGATTCTCACTCCCTTGACCTTTTGCGTGATAAAAAGAAATCAGACGGGCCAGGGTCGGTTATTGGTGACTTCCCATCTTATGCACGAGGAGCTATATTATTCGAGCAGTTCTACCATCTGGAGGAAATGGATAATCTGTATGATAGCTGGCAGACGATTCTCGAGGAAAACAAAGTTGATATGGATGATACGTGGGCAGGATGCAGCGATCGTGATTTTGAAAAACTGAAGTGTTTCCGTCATGCCTTACCTGAGACTTTGAATGAACTGTTCCGCCGCAGAAAAATGGCCTATCCTCAGATACACAAGATCAGTCTGGACTTTGCCGTACCCGAGGGATCCTTGGAGGAAATGATTCGGCTCTACCAAACGCAAATCGGCCGGGAGAACCTTCAGTATGTGCTCTTTGGCCATATCGGGGAAAATCATCTTCACGTGAACATTCTCCCCCATACTGATGTGGAGTTACAGAAAGCTAAAAAAATAAGCCTTAACCTGGCCAAAGAAGTCATATCTCTTGGAGGAACTATCTCGGCGGAGCATGGTATCGGGAAGATGAAGCACAGGTTGCTTGAGTTACTTTACGGCCGTAAAGGAATTCAGGAGATGGTCAACCTGAAACTGCAGCTTGATCCGAAGGGCATATTAAATAGAGGTAATATATTCCCTGAACATTATTTGCCTCATTTAAAAAGAGTGTCATGAAAAGGTGAGAATAGCCGACAGGAAGGTACATGATCAGGGAACATAAAGGAAGGAAGTATGTTAGAGGAAAGTCAAAGGAAGATTGCTGAACTCCACGAAAAAATGCTTCCTTACCAGGCACAAAAGATAATCATCACGCTCCGCGGTGCTCCGGATCCGGACAGCATTTCATCAGCCCTGGCCCACCAGTCAATTTTAAGCTCGTGGGGGATCGAATCGACTATTTTGCACGTGGAAGAGGTAAGCCATCAGGAAAATAGAGCCTTATTGAAATTGCTGAATATTGCGCTGGTTTTATATCATTCGAATTTTCCTTTCGATGATTACGCAGCTATATCTCTGGTAGACAGCCAAAGGCCGGATATTACCCTGGTCGAAAAGGTCAGGGATATGCCGGTGGCTTCAATTGTCGATCATCATGATCAAACAGGAATTCTGGAGGCAGAATTCATAGATATCAGACAAAACGTCGGTTCATCAGCTACCATATATGCCGAATATTTACAATGCCTCGATCTTCTGGAAGGCATGGAAGATGATAAGTTGGCTATTGCCACTGCCTTAATGCATGGGATTCGGGTTGATACGGATGAGCTGATATTAGCCCGGGAAAGCGATTATTTAGCCCTGGTTTATCTGTCAAAATACGCAGATTGGGGCCTCCTCAAAAAAATCTCTCAACAGAATTTATCGCCCGCTACCATGGACATTATTTTCCAGGCTTATCAAAGAAAAGAAATCTATGAAAATTTTCTGCTGGCTTCGGCCGGAGTGGTCCGGAGGGATGAGCGGGATGCCATCCCTCAGGCAGCCGAATTCCTATTGAAGCGGGCAGGCATTGACACGGTCATGGTTTATGGCATCGTGGGAGAACACATAGACTGCTCATTGCGGACCAATAGTGATGTTATTCAGCCGGAGAAGTTTATCCAGGAAACCTTCCCGGATGTGATGGGGGGGGAATATGGAGGGAGAATGCATAAGGGCGGCTTCCGTCTCCCTTTGGGAATATTCAAGACACTTTCCAGCGGCAACGATAAGGAGGCACTCTCACAACTCGTAGACAGGTATATCAAAAAGCAGATCGCCCACAAGCTGGGTCACGAAAAAGGCTGAATAAAGGCCGGATTTTAAGATAAGGTCACCATTTCCAACTGCCGGAGTACAAACTGGCGAATGTCTTGTGGTGATAAGAGATCACGGGCGATCTTCCCGTTCATGATGAGGGGTGTCAAGAGGTGATCAGGCGGGATTTTACAGGTGCATATCTGCTCAACCAGGCCTGAAGGAACAACTTTGGATCGATAGCAATGCGGGCATCGTAAGACTTGCTTCCGGCCAGATTTTTTACCGCGTTTAGAAATGGGGCGGCCTTCAATCTCAACGATATCGAGCGAAAAGTCAAGAACAGGAGCATTACTGAGAGATGTTCCAATGCCATAAGCATCAGCAACAGGATTCAGCTCAAGAATCTGATCCTCGTCAATTCCTCCGCTGACGAAGAGTTTCACGCCCTGGAAGCCTCTCAAGTCAAGTTCCCATCTGACTTCTTCCAGAATTTGCCGCATATTTCCTCTTCTTGATGATGGAGTGTCCAATCGGACAGCAGAAAGGCTTTGTCCAAGTTTCTCAGCCACCTGAATGGCCTCCTCTTTCTCATCACAGAAGGTATCAATGAGGGCCACTCTCCTGATATCAGGACTCATGGTTTCGTGAAAAGCTATACAGGCCTGAAGGGTATCACCCATCATGAGAATAAGCGAATGAGGCATTGTTCCAACAGGCTGTTCATGGATCAATTCGGCGCTTTTGGTCACGGCAACACCATCGCATCCGCCAATAAAAGCATTCCTCTCTATCATGGGCGCAATAGCGGGGTGCATACGACGGGCTCCGAAGCTGACAACGAGACGGTGTCCGGCCATCTTTCGACATCGTGAGGCTTTGGTGGCTATGCCTGAGGCCTGGCAAAGAAGACCAAGGAGGGAGGTTTCATAGCTGAGGAAATCAAGGTATTTCCCTTCGATGAAGAGTACAGGTTGTTCAACACCGAAAAACGTCCCCTCCGGCATGGAATAAACATCGACCGGCAACCCTTCCAGTAATCGCGCAGCTTCTTCAAGTCCCGCCAAAAGGCCCCACTTCCACCCTTGAGGAAAGGCTTTCAAAGTAACTTCAGCTACCACCCGCTGCTGTAAATTTTTCTCCTTTAAAATTTCAGCAGTGCGGAGGAAATAGACATCGGTGATCTTGCCTTCCTTTATGTCCTTCTGGCCGGCAATATGAAACACGTTTGGTTTCCCTTCCCTTTCCTAATGAGGAGAACTGCAGTCTCCATTTTTTAAGGCCACCGGTAAAATATCGTCCATCGTCTCAGCAAAGATAAAGTGCATATTCTGACGAACGGCTTTTGGAATCTCCTGAATATCTTTTTTATTGCGGGCTGGTATAATGACATGGTGGATGCCGGCCCTTTTGGCAGCCAGCACCTTTTCCTTCAATCCCCCAACCGGCAGAACTTTCCCTCGAAGGGTGATCTCGCCAGTCATGGCAACATCCTTGCGAATATGTTTATTGGTAAATAAGGAGACTAATGAGGTGGCCATGGTAACGCCGGCCGAAGGTCCATCCTTGGGAATGGCTCCGGCCGGGATATGGATATGAATGTCCCTGTCAGAATAAACATTATCTTCAATTCCAAAGCCTTCAAGTCTGGATCGGGCAAAACTCAGAGCAGCCTGAGCTGACTCCTTCATGATATCTCCGAGATGACCGGTGAGAATGAGTTGTCCCTTGCCCTTCATGCTGGTGGCTTCAATATGAATGATATCACCTCCGGCCAAAGTCCAGGCCATTCCGGTAGCAATCCCTATCTCATCGGAATCATATTCCATTTCCCTCTGAAATTTAGGAACTCCCAGGAAAAGATGAAGATTTCTTGGGGTAACATTGAGCTTTTCGACCACTTCCTCAGCTTTCCGTTTGGCACGTTTTCGGCAGATAGTGGCAATTTCGCGTTCGAGGTTCCGCAGACCCGCCTCTCGGGTATATTCACCGATTACCTTGAGAAGCGCCTGATCGGATATATGTAAGTCATCCTCTGTAATCCCATTTTCCTCCAGTTGTTTCGGTATTAAGTATTGCCTGGCAATTTTGATCTTTTCAATTTCAGTATAGCCGGAAAGCTGGATGATTTCCATCCGGTCACGGAAGGCAGGGAGAATCGGGTCAAGGAGATTAGCCGTGGCAATGAACATAACATTGCTTAAGTCGAAAGGAATTCCCAGGTAATGATCGGTAAAGGCAAAGTTTTGCTCAGGATCAAGGACCTCAAGAAGAGCTGCGGACGGGTCTCCGCGGAAATCAGCTCCGATTTTGTCAACCTCATCCATCATGAAAACGGGGTTATTAGAGCCGGCCTGGCGTATCCCCTGGATGATACGGCCCGGAAGAGATCCAATGTAGGTTCTCCGATGGCCCCGAACCTCCGCTTCATCTTTAACCCCACCCAGGGATATCCTGACGAACTTCCGGCCGAGAGCGCGGGCTATGGATTTTCCCAAAGAAGTTTTGCCTACCCCCGGGGGCCCAACGAAGCAGAGAATAGGTCCTTTCATCTTGTTCTTTTTGAGCTTCCGTACACCAAGATATTCCAGAATTCTTTCCTTGACTTTCTCCAGATCATAATGATCCTCATTCAGAACCTGAGAGGCCTGATTGATGTTGAGATTATCCTCTGTTGAAACACTCCAGGGGAGCTCGACCAACCACTCCAGGTAATTACGAACCATACCCGATTCCGCAGCCTCAGGATGCATCTTGGACAGCCGTGATAATTGCTTCTGGGCTTCTTTCTCCACTTCTTCAGGAAGCTGAGCTTTTTCAATTTTTGATTTTAAATCATTGATCTCTTCAGTACGTTCATCAACCTGGCCCAACTCTTGTTGAATGGCCTTTAACTGCTGGCGTAAGTAATACTCCCGATGGTCCTTATCCATCTCTTCCTTGGCCTGATTTTGGATCTTCTTTTGCATGGCCAGCACTTCAAGCTCTTTGGAGAGCAGTTCATTAACTCTCCGCAGTCGATGAACGGGTTCAATTATTTCCAGGACCTCCTGGGTTTCTTCGGTCTTAAGAACGAGATTTGATACAATCAGATCAGCGAGTTTTCCAGGGTCATCAATGTTTCCCGCAATGGCCACCACGTCAGGAAGCAGGGCTTTTCCCAGCGAAAGGCTTTTCTCCATCTGGGCCTTCACATTCCGCATTAAGGCTTCTACCTCAAGGGTATGCTCGGAGCTTTCATTTTCGATGACTTTTTGAATAGTAGCAATAAACACATTTTTCTCTTCTATAAAGGAGACCAGTTCCGCCCTGACCAGACCGTGAATGAGAATTTTAAGTCTTCCATCAGGCAACTTGAGAAGCTTCATAATACTGCCGACGGTCCCAAATCGAAAGATTTCTTCGGGTGAGGGATTCTCTGTCTTGGGATCCCTCTGAGCCACCAGAAAAATTTTTCGATCATATTCAGCTACCGCCATCTCGACCGCCTTGATAGATTTTTCTCTTCCGACAAACAACGGAAGGATCATGTAAGGATAGACAACAATATCTCTGACGGGTAAGAGAGGTAAACAGTCGGGTATCCCCTCTAACAGTTCGTTTTTTTTCCCTTCACCCTCGGCCACAGATTACCCTCCTCAGAATTGTTTCTTCTTAAGCCCATAATAGTAAATGTGTTTTTGTTCACGGGATTTACGTATGGTGATAGCGGAATGTTGGGCATTCTTGATTCAGCTTATAATTGTTATCGGCACAACCCTCCCATCTCCTCATCAAAGAATCCGGGCATTTTTTCTTTCATCACTGAACAACCAGCCGGAAATGAACCAGATAAAGATACATGATGATGGAGGTAATCTTAAACCCGGGACCCAGGAAGTTGGGTAAATTAAGAGGATTTTTTTGTTTTACCACCAGCCAGACCCAAACTGGCTAAGTATTGGCGGAATTCATCCCCGATGTCCTGACTTTTTAAAGCGAATTCAACAGTAGCCTGTAAAAACCCGAGTTTACTTCCGGCATCATACCGCTTCCCGGTAAATTCACAGGCATAGATGGCCTGTCGTTTGCCCAGTTCCCTAAGGCCGTTGGTAAGCTGGACCTCTCCGGTTCGGTCAATGGCTGTTTTTTCCAAAAGGTCAAAAATTTCAGGGGTAAGAATATATCGGCCGATGATAGCAAGATCAGAGGGAGCATCTTGCTGAGAGGGCTTTTCAACCATATCCAGAACCTGATAGACATTGTCATCCAGATGCCTCGGCTGGATAACACCATACTTTGATATGTCATCGCTTACCCTTTGAACAGCAATGACAGAACACTTATACCGGTTGTAAACATTGATCAATTGCCTCAAGCAGGGGATATCAGCATCAATAATATCATCGCCCAGCAAGACGGCGAAGGGCTGGTTTCCAATGATATTCCTGGCCACTAAAATGGCATGCCCAAGCCCAAGCGGTTCCTTCTGTCTAATGTAAGAAATATTGGCCAGGTTGGAAATGAGCTGCATCTGACTCAGAATATCGGTCTTGCCCTTTTTCTTAAGTTCATGCTCAAGCTCGAAGGATATATCGAAGAAATCCTCAATGGCCCGCTTACCTCGACCGGTTACTATGGTAATATCTTCAATCCCGGAGGTAACTGCCTCCTCGACCACATATTGAATCATGGGCTTATCGACTAGAGGCAGCATTTCCTTTGGAGAAGATTTCGTGGCGGGAAGAAATCGAGTCCCAAGACCTGCTGCCGGGAAAACCGCTTTCGTTATGCTCATTGGATAATCCCCCTTTTACAAGATGTACATCATGTCCCAGATAACTGGAGTAAACCAGATGAATTGGCAAATATTGAAAAGATAATGACTGAAGAATCATAATGAATAGAACGCGTAAAGTCAAGAGTAAGCGTTCATGAGAGATGAGGTTCCCTTCAGGAATCTCTTGGGTCGATTCTTGCGAGTTGCGGAGTGATAAGGCTGACGACCGGGTAATTGAAATCTACTTGAGGATCTTGGCAAAACGATTCCAGCGAACCCAGTGATCTTCAGAATTCCAGGACCAATAGATAATGAAAGCCTTCCCCTTGATATAATCCTCGTCTAAGAATCCCCAGAACCGACTATCAAGACTGCAGTCTCTATTATCTCCCATAACAAAGAAATATCCGTCAGGAACGGTAATAGGTCCGAAATTATCCCGGTTGGGTGGAATGTAGACAGAACCGTGATTTCCTTCATAAATGACGTAAGGCTCAGACAGAGGATGCCCGTTTATGTATACTTTCTTAGCACGGATCTCCAGGGTATCGCCGGGGAGCGCGACCAGCCGCTTGATGAAATCTCGAGATGGATCTTTGGGATATTTAAAAACAATAATATCGCCTCGTTCAGGCTCATCAAATCGATAGATAAACTTATTAACCAGAATATGGTCTCCAATAAGCAAGGTGGGGATCATTGATCCGGAGGGTATCTTAAAAGCTTGAACCACATAGGTTCGGATGAAAAGAGCCAGGATAACTGCAATGATGATAGCCTCACCGTATTCACGGTAAACAGATTTTCTTTTTATCGGTTTTTCCATCTTATTCACGTCTCTTCCCGTCTACATCATCGATTGAAAAGGGAAAACACCTTCCCATCTCATTTATGAATAACGCATAAGAATTCTCTCGTAATAATGATTTACAAGATGTGTTTATTGTAACCGCGACTCATTGATTTGTCAAGCGTATGGATTAAGGCTGATAAAGGTCAGGTGATGCCTCAGAGAATCTATCAAGCCGGGGAACAGGCATTTTTAAAACATAGTTTTGATTTATTGGCCGATAAGATGCAATGAGGGGAGAAAATACGACGAAGCAATTATAGGAAAGCCGGTCATTTTTCCATAGATATTGAAAC
>JBLIRT010000085.1:0-12491 GCA_049472445.1 bacterium | reverse complement strand
TGTCGGTGATGCTATTACCTACATCAAGGAAAAGATCAAAGGGGAATCAGAGAAGGCTTCCGTAGATGCTTCAGGGGAAGATTCGGAAGAGGATTCAGATTAAAGCAGGGGATAATTTGAAAAGACGAGTTGTTATCACCGGCCTGGGAGCAGTTACACCCCTGGGAACCGGTGTAAAAAAGTTTTGGGAAGCTATCTGCGCCGGAAAGTCGGGAGTCGGGCCGATCACTCGGTTTAATGCAGAAAACTACCCATCGAAAATCGCCGGTGAGGTGAAAGACTTCAACGCTGAAGACTACATACCAAAAAAAGAAATCAAAAAGATGGATCCGTTTATTCACTATGCCCTTGCTGCCTCAATTATGGCTATGGAAGATGCGGAGTTGACCATCAGTGACCAGGAGTCACCTCGCTTTGGTGTGTTAGTTGGTGCGGGTATCGGTGGGCTGTCAACTATTGAGAAATACCATGAACTGGTATTACAATATAACGGCCCGAAAAAGATTTCTCCCTTTTTTATTCCCATGCTCATCATTAATCTGGCTTCCGGCCAGATTGCCATTCGACATGGGCTGAGAGGGCCAAACTCCGCTGTTGTGACTGCCTGTGCTACTTCGACCCATGCCATTGGCGAAGCCCTGCGGCTTATCCAGCGTGGTGATGCCGATGGCATGCTTACCGGTGGAGCTGAAGCCGTCATTACTCCCATGGCCGTCGGCGGATTCTGTGCCATGAAAGCCCTCTCCTGTCGAAATGATGAACCGACAAGAGCCAGCCGTCCCTTCGATAAAGATCGGGACGGATTTATCATGGGAGAGGGAGCAGGCATTCTTTTACTCGAGGAAATGCATCATGCCCTGAACCGCGGAGCCAGGATTTATGGTGAAATTATAGGCTATGGCATGTCCTGCGATGCCTACCATATCACCTCTCCGGATCTGGAAGGACGAGGTGCTTTTCTCTGCATGCAGAATGCTCTGAAGGATGCCGGGGTTGCTCCTCAGGACGTTGCCTATATCAACGCCCATGGAACATCTACAGAGATCAACGACCAGGTCGAGACAGAAGCAACCAGGAAAGTTTTCGGCCAGCATGCCTATCACCTCAGGATCAGCTCCATAAAATCAATGATCGGTCATCTCCTGGGAGCTGCCGGTGGGATAGAGGCTTTAGCTACTACCCTGAGTATGTATTATGGAATAATTCCTCCAACCATCAATTATGAAAACCCTGACCCGGAATGTGATCTTGACTATGTACCAAATCAATCGCAACAAGCTGATATACCAATAGCCATTTCAAATTCCTTTGGCTTTGGAGGAACCAATGCGTCACTGGTCTTTAAAAGATTTGAACCATGATATTTCCTTCAATTGGACCATGGAAGGCAATCTACCGTTAAAAAATAAAGACTTAATAACTGATTTTCCAATCCTCGATAAGGAACGGGTAGATCAGCTGGAAGCCCTACAAAAAAAACTCAAGTGTAGATTCAAAAACTTACATCTCCTGAATACCACCCTCACCCATAAATCCTTTGCCAATGAATCGAAAGATAGAAATGTGCTGATTGATGACAATGAGAGATTAGAATTCCTTGGAGACGCCATTCTCAGTTATATAATCACCGATTCACTCCTGGAAAGGTTCCCGAATCACACAGAGGGGATGCTTTCAAAGCTCAGAGCGCATCTGGTCAGTGAAAATGTCTTATCCTCAATTGCCATGAAGTATAGGCTGGGGGAGTATCTTCTCCTGGGGAAAGGTGAAGAAAATACGGGAGGCAGATTTAAGAAATCAATCCTCGCCAATTGCTTCGAGGCCCTTCTGGCCGGTATCTATATGGATCAGGGGCTTGAAATTACCAGAAACTTTATTACCAAAAGCTTCCAGCCCTTTATAGATGAACTCAGCCAGAATAATTTTGTCCCGGACTTCAAGACGATTCTTCAGGAATATGCTCAAGGGGCACTGAACTGCACACCAAGCTACCAGGTAACCAGCCAGAACGGATTGGATCATGAGAAGGTCTTTGAAGTCACCTTGATTATTAACAAGAAAACGTATGGCATGGGAGAGGGCCGCAGTAAGAAAGAGGCCGAGCAAAAAGCCGCCTGTGAAGCGCTCAGGAACATGAAGATCGACGGCTTAAAGTTTTAATCCTCCCTTGAGAGGTCCAGCTTAAAATCCGTATGACCACCACGGTTGGACATCCAGGATAAAGCGGGCTGTACAATATCCCCCCCGGATATCATAGGCCGTAATCTCAACATGGTATATTCCAGGGAAATAGGTCGTAAAGGTGTACATGGCTCCTCCCCGGTAAATTCCGTAAGCAGAACTGGGGCTTTCCCCCCAGCCGGGATATTCGCTGGTATGCGTTTCAATTCCCTCAGACAGGAGATGAGAGACCATGCCGATATTACAGGAGTAATAAATAGGTTCTATATCCGGATCAAAAAACTCTACCGGCATGGAGAACAACTGACCGGCTCTTACATATTGCGGGCTGTCAATATCTTCTCCCAGAATGGGCGGATGATTATACCATCCCCCGGGGGTAGCCACCACCAGAGTGTATTCTCCAACAGCAGTAAGGCCACGAGTATCTCTGGCCACTACCGTAATGTTGTGGATTCCTTCAAATACAGGAGTAAATTCAATAATTCCCCCCAACGGGTTCTTTATCAAATCCTCTTGATAGGGCCCATAACCATAATACGGCAGCCCATCAATGAAGGCAAAGAAGGTAATCGGCCTCTTATCGCCATAATCATAAGCAACAATCTGCTTAAAATAAGGTTCCCCAGACCCCAGGATATAAACATCATCCTCAAGCTCCTCCAATCTCGGAGGGAAATTGGCGATCGGGTAATTCACAACGCTCAAGGGAAAAACCTCCGTATCACTCAAGCCCCTTTCATCAGATACACTAATGGTAATTATCAGGTCTTCAAATACCTGGGAGGTGAAAGTCATCCTGACCACATCGGGAAGAACCTCACTGTCGTCAATGCCGCAGGGAATAAGCTCCCCGGAATCCTCATCCTGCTTCACTCGAGTCAGGAGATTTGAGGCAGATGTGCCGCGGGCGTTTCTCCCTCCGATATAGGCTTCAAAGTATAACAATGGCTTAGGCTCACCCAGGCTCTCAGAAATACTCACTGATTCAGGGTGCAAAGGAGGTTCCTTATCAGGATAATCAATATCATTGGCTCGGATATCCAAAATAAAGGGTTGGAAGAGTTGGGCAAACATAGGGCCGATCCTATGCAGCTTAGGAGGATGATTGGTAAAGGGGTCGGTATTGCTGTGAAAGCAGATATCATCTATTTTATATCTATTACCCAGGATTCGGATCATCTGTATCCTGGATGAATCCCCACCAAATCCATCCGAATCATTTCTCTCTTCATCATCCGCCAAATCAATATCTCTCTCCATATCCCGAATCACCTTATGCCAGGTACCATCCTGGTATTGTCTCCCCAGTCTGACAACAGTATACTTATAGTCCGGTGGAATTCCAGCGGCTGGATCTCCCCCGGAGGCGAAGGAAGACGGGATATTTTCCTTCTGCTGGTAATCCGGTGAGAGAGAGGAGCCGACCCGGTAGCTCTCTCCTAAAGGAAGATATCGCAACACAACCGGTTCATCCTCCCTGGTCATGAGCCAGATCTGGAATTCAAATTGATCGAATTGTTCCACTCCAAACCGGGCTGCCATATCAAAAGAGATGACCTTATGCTCTGTGATCGGCTGGGGCTCGTTGTCCTGATCTACATAAAAGATGTTCTCATGCCGGATGCTGAACCTCTCAAACCGGTTGAATACTGATGGCTGATGCCATACTTCCATCACTCGACTTCCCTTGGCATAATCGATGATGGTTTGAATGCTCCCATATCCGATTCCCGGTCCGAAAAATGGATATGGATAATCTGAAGTGATCCAGCCATGATTCCGTGGGCTATCCCAGTATTCAAAACTCTGCCAGCGAATGTTGTCAGCCGGCCAAACCCTGCTGACAATCAAAAGAATAGTATAGACGATAACCAGCCCACCCAATCCGTACTTCAACCAATCATTCCCTTTCAAAAGCCTTTTCTTCATGAGCCAAACACCCTTCCCTTCTCTTCTTGGAGGTTGTTCACCCTTATCCTCCCAACCATCTGGTAATATTACTAAGATAAAGCTCCTGCTCTTTATGGTACTGTCAATGAGTAAATAAGGCCAACATGAGAGATGGCACGTATGATTGCTCGATCAGATTGAGGACGTGAAAACCTTTGGACAGCTATTCGAATCCCTTGTGATATTTCCGGTAAGCAACTTTTTCCAAACTCAAAAATAAAAATATTTCTAAAATCAGGTTCTTACAGCCAGGTCTTAATCTCTGGACCATGATACCGGGCTCTTCATGTGAACAAGATATCCCTCTTCTCTCTTTATCCTGAAGTCTTCCCCTGCCGGCCTGCCCCACATCGGGGCCATGGACTTCCATTTCCCTGCCTTGGCCTGATAACGACTGATACACCGCGCATTTCCTTCTACCCTCTGAATATCAGATAACACATGCCGCGCCCGCCAACCTTTATCAAGACCATCCGGTATGGAAACAAAATTCAAGCCTCCAGCCAGTTCGATATCCACAGGAAAGGTAGTAAATGGTGCGAGCATACAGGGAAATTTCAAATCATACTTTTCATTATCCTCGAAATAAAAGAGGTATCCGCGGCCGGCTTCCATCGGAAAATTCCCGGAAGTCTCATCGGCCACATTCCAGCTTATTCCATTCCCCGATTCTGCTGAAGATATGAACGACATAAACTTGTGAGGAGAAAAATTATGAAAAGAGGTTATGATTGGCCTCACTTGATTATAGTATTGGAGAGGAGTCCCCGGATAGGCGAAAAGATTCATACCACTGAAAAGCTCATAACGGTGTCTGGAAAGCCCGAAGTTTATTCCCTCCTTGATTTCGCCATTACATAATATAACTACCTTGCCATTACTGAAAGTAACTAATTTGGCTATAATGGACGGGTCACAAACCTGGGTTGGGTCATCATCGATCTTTTTAATCATAGCCGAAAGAAATTCAACTTCATCATCGTTTACTGCGTCTTTCTCCGGGAAAAGGGTGATGTTCTCATACATCTCGTCAAAGAATTCAGAGGACTCCGAGTTCTGGTCGGTATAAACAAGAAAGGCGGAATTGGGCAAGTCGGTAATCTCGAATCTCCCCTCAGAATCGGTAAGACACTGCGTACAGTTATTATCTGCATATATATGCTCAATATCCGCTGCCCGGACCTTGACGTTCGGAATCCCAACGCTTGGATCTTCATCCCAGAAGACACGACCGGAAATCTTACCGTCTCCCGAGCAGAGATCAAACTGCTTAAGTTCAATGGTCCCCAGATGGAACTTATCCCCTAATCTCACATCATCCAGCTCTATTTTCTTTACATTATAGCTTACCGAACCGCCTGATTTGGCGATCCGCACGATAACATTTCCGGTAACAAGCTCGCTCAAGAAAAAAGAGTTATCGTTGTTTGGATCAGCCATGGTGAAACAGATCTGCTCGTGATTACTGGTCAATAAGTTGACGATCGTCCCCGCTACGCTTCCACCACCCTCAATAGTTACCCGCCCCTCAATAGATACCTTCGGCAGTTTGATATCAGCACTCACCCTTCCCCCCCCAATGGGGACGTTGACAGGCTGGGCGTCATCTAACTCGTAAACCAATTCACCATTAGCACCATTCAGGTAGGCACTGAAGACTTCAGTATTCCCCAGGCTGCGAAAGACCCTGATCTTGTATCCGCCATGCTTCAGGAATTTGAAAGCATATCCTCCGTACTGACCGATCCAATAATTAAAATTAGGATCTCGCAGTATCTTGGTCGGAATGGTTGTCGCCACCTCTATCGACTGGCCATCCACTGGAATTATTTCCGTTTCAATGTTGTAAATGGCTATATGATTCGGATCGAGAATTAAATTGATCTCAGATTCATCCGAATTTGGATCCTTTGCATAAGAAACCAAAGATTTACCTAAATCTTCTTCTGGCTGCATCCTGATGATTTTCGACATTCTTTGGTAATTGTTTTCATCGGTAACAACACCGTAAATCATACCCAAGGCATCTTGAGAGGAAAAATAAACCGTCCTGCTTAAAGTTGAAGCTGATATGGTAATGTTTGTCGCATACTTAGTTGCATAATAAGGTATATCGTCTATTTCGTAAGGATAGTAATCCGAGGATAAGCCCATGGTGCTGAAATTAAAAACCTCTGAATGGTAACGCACGAAATGAGCGTCTTCCAGCTTTACGGAATACGTCCCATACGGCAGAGCACCCACGCTTTGAGATTGCGCAAAATGAATAGTCCCAGGCAAATAATTGGGATCAATGAAATGGAATTCCCGCTCCTCGAACGGAACATTCAGAGTCTGTTTGAAATTAACAGTCCCCCACAGGGTTATCTTATATCCCCGGTCGCGATGTATGTATCTCAGGTCGGCTGTGATATTTCCACTCTTACACAAGCTGAAATCTATGCCCGATGTGGGATTCTCCTGATTGAGTTTGACGATAACTGATTTACCCCCAATTATCCCTTCTGATCCGTAAAGAAAGTAGTAGCCATCATAACATTCAGTAATATATTTATTGGTAGGATCTTTTGCGCAAATAAAGAAACTTTTCTGGTCTTCTGGAGGAGGAGGATTAAAGTATAAGGAATCTGGAATATTAATTGTATAATACCCTTGAGCATTGGTCTCTGCAGAGCAACCGGTATTATTTACACCACTGCAGTCATGGTTCAGCCCGCATATATAAGCAATCAAATTAATTCCAGAAATACCGGCATGCGTAGAATTATCCGTCACCCTGCCAGTGATGCTCTGAGCTGCGAAACAGGGTGCCGCTCCAAGGCAAAAAGCCAATAAGCAAAGAAATGTAAGCACGTAATATATTTGAACTAGATATAACCTCCGTAAGTGCATAGGAAGAAACTCCTTCTCAACTCTAAAGATTACCATTCCCAGGCAGGATATTCATTATTTGGCCCTAATGATACATTTCTGGAATAAAATGCAAAATTGATGCCATACCTTCCCTGCCCCTCTCTTTTGCCCCCCGATTCAGAGGCACCAACTCGGAAACCACCAACTAGGAAACCTAGACGGCTTTTCTCGTCAGAGATGTAGCTATCCCCCCTCGCCTGACTTATTTTCATCCTCATAAAGCAGACTGCACGATAAAGGCCGGGAAAAGAAGCATTGGATCGTGAGCCCACCTATCCGCCATCTTCCATCAATATGTATGAAGCAATTACGCATTCACTTGATTTAAGGTCAGCTTCACATTGACATACATGAGGCATAGTATGAAAAAATTTGCCAAAATATGAAAAAAAATTCATAATACTCTTCCCCCGTCCCCAGACCGGCAGAATGAACTGTCTTACTTCATCCGAAGTGGCCTCACAGGTTTCTTCTTCTCAAAAGGAATCCCTGCGGGGTAGATTGACATCCTTCTGATTAAATGATATCTTCTTCATTTAAAATAAAATTTTTGATATAATCTGTGAAGATATACTGAGGATATATAGTACGGAGACGGAAAAATGGATTACAGCCTTACACTCAACTTGCCGAAAACGAAGTTTCCTATGAAAGCCAACCTCTCCCAGAAAGAACTGGAAATTCTGAAATTCTGGGAAGAGAGGAATATCTATGAAAGACTGCAAACTCAGCAGGCACAATCCACTCCCTTTATTCTCCATGATGGGCCTCCTTACGCCAACGGTCATATCCACCTTGGAACCGCCTTTAACAAGATCCTGAAAGATATTATCATACGTTCCAAAAATATGGCCGGATTCCGGGCTAACTATGTTCCGGGCTGGGATTGTCACGGGCTGCCGATTGAACATCAGGTGGATAAAAATTTAGGCCCGAAGAAAAAACAGATGGAAAAGTATGAAATACGAACACTGTGCCGGGAATACGCTCAAAAATTTATCTCTGTCCAGAGGCAGGAGTTTCAGCGTCTTGGTGTGCTCGGGGATTGGAACAGGCCCTATTTAACCATGAGCCATGAGTACGAATCCACCATCATCCGGGAGTTTGGCAGGTTTGTGAAACATGGAGGCATTTATAAGGGTCTTAAACCCGTACACTGGTGTGCCCATTGCCAGACCGCTCTGGCCGAGGCTGAAGTGGAATATGCGGATCATACCTCTCCCTCGATCGGCGTCAAATTCCCGGTCAGATCAAATCTCCGGGATATCTTTCCTGATTTACCTGCTGATGCACCAGGCTTTATCCTTATCTGGACCACCACTCCCTGGACGATTCCGGCCAACCTGGCTGCGGCCGCTCATCCGGACTATGAATATGCCGCCTGCCAGGTTGACGAAGAGATCTGGTTTGTGGCCAGGGAATTGGTCAAAAGCACGATGGAGGCGGCTCACATTTCCAATTATCGGATACTCACAACCTTTCCCGGAGCCAGACTGGAAGGGATTATCTATCAGCATCCTTTCTATGAGAAGGAATCTCCAGTCCTTCCGGCCCACTTTATTACCCTGGATCAGGGGACGGGATTTGTCCACATCGCACCCGGACACGGGCAGGATGATTATGAATTGGGCCTGCAGCACGGCCTTTCCCCTTATGCACCCGTTAATCATGAAGGGAAATTCACCCCTGAGGTCGGATTCTTTGCCGATATGTCTGTCTTTGAGGCCAATGCCCCTATTGTTCAGCTTATTCGCGAAAAAGGCAGACTCCTCTATGAAAAAACGATTACCCACTCCTATCCGCACTGCTGGCGATGCAAGAACCCGATCATTTTCCGGGCTACCGAGCAGTGGTTTATTTCCATGGAGACGAATAATCTCCGGACCAGAGCTCTTGAGCAGATTAAAAAGGTACGATGGATCCCGGCCTGGGGTGAGAGCCGCATTACCAATATGGTTGAAAACCGGCCTGACTGGTGTATCTCCAGGCAAAGGGTCTGGGGAGTGCCTATCACCGCTTTCTATTGCCGGTCCTGCCAGTATACCGTTCTTGATGATCAGGTCATACATCACGTGGCCGACCTCGTGGTCAGGGAGGGTATTGATATCTGGTTTCAAAGGGAGGCGCGGGATTTATTGCCGGCAGGATTCACCTGCCCCCAGTGCGGCAGCGCAGAGTTTATCAAGGATATGAATATTCTGGATGTATGGTTCGATTCGGGAGTCAGCTTTGCCTCGGTTCTGGAAGCCAGGTCTGATCTCCATTGCCCGGCAGACCTCTATCTGGAGGGCAGTGATCAGCATCGCGGATGGTTTCAAAGCTCCCTTCTGACCTCGGTGGGGACCCGGGGCGTACCCCCCTATCGATCAGTATTGACCCATGGATTTGTGGTTGACGGACTGGGGAAAAAGATGTCCAAATCGGCCGGCAATGTCATTGCGCCGCAGGAGGTAATCAAAACACTGGGTGCGGAAATTTTACGCCTCTGGGTATGCTCTGAGGATTACCAGGAGGACATTCGTATTTCCAAAGATATTCTCACCCGATTATCGGAGGCTTATCGCCGGATCCGGAATACGTGTCGATACCTGTTAGGTAATCTGGAGGATTACCATCCGGAGACTGACCGTGTCCCCTATGAGCAGATGGAAGAGATAGATCAATGGATCCTCCACCAGTTCCAGGAATTTATCAAGAAAATCCGGAAAGCCTATGAGAATTATGAATTTCATATCATCTTTCATACCCTGCACAACTTCTGCACCGTTGACCTCAGCTCCTTCTATCTGGATGTATCGAAAGACAGGATGTATACTCATGAAAAAAATTCCCGCTCACGCCGATCCGGACAGACCGCCATGTATGAGGTCATGACGGGTATGGTCAAGCTCATGTCGCCCGTACTCTGCTTTACCGCTGATGAGATCTGGAGCTATCTGCCCGATGCTGAAAATCATCCTGAAAGCGTCTACCTTACCCCATTCCCGAGCCCACAGGATACCTATGTCAATAGAGAGCTGGCCAAACGGTGGGAGATGCTCCTCAAGGTTCGCTCAGAGGTCTCCAAAGCGCTTGAGACTGCCCGATGCGCTAAAATCATCGGCCACTCTCTGGAGGCAAAGGTAGCCTTGCTTCTCACGGACTCCGAACTGTACAGCTTTCTCAAGGGATACGAAGCGCATCTCAAGACGATTTTTATCGTTTCAGGTCTTGACCTTGAGCCGGCTTCGGAGCCGCCGGCTGCCGAATATAGCCGCGGTGAATTATTTGATCAGCTTTATCTTAAGGTGACCCATGCCGAGGGAAGCAAATGCGCCCGATGCTGGAAATATGACCTTTCAGTCGGTCACACTCCTGAGTATCCGGACCTGTGTGAAACCTGTGCAGGGGTGATAAAAAAGTACCCAGGACCGATGCCGATCGAAGAAAGGTAAACCACCGGAACATGAAATCACGAAAGGTAATCATATTCATTTTATCAACCATCCTTATCCTGGATCTTGGAACAAAATATCTGGCTTATACGTTCCTTCGCCACATTCGCACCGTAACCATCATTCCCGATTTTCTCCACCTTACCTATGTTGAAAACAGAGGCGCAGCCTTCGGATTTCTGGCCGGAGTGAGCAGCCGATTCCGAACACCATTTTTCATTCTTGTCTCTCTTGTAGCCATCATATTCATCATTTCTCTTTATAAAAAGATAGAGGGAAACAGCCTCTTTCATACAGGGCTCCTCTTTATCCTGGGAGGTGCCGTGGGCAATCTTATCGATAGATTACGATCCGGTTTTGTGATTGACTTTCTGGACTTCCACTGGTACCACTATCACTGGCCGGCCTTTAACATAGCTGATACCGTCATCTGTATAGGAGTCGGCATATTAATCTTTGATATGTTTTTTTATTCAAGGGAGAATAAGGTACATTGCACCCCATACTCTTTAAAATAGGACCTTTTACCGTTTATACCTACGGGTTTTTTATTGCCGTGGCCTTTATTACCGGAATATTCTGGGCCTCGAGAGAGGCCGAACGTCTGGGTGAAGAGCCTGAAAAAATCATGGATCTCGGCTTCTATCTCATCATCTCAGCTATTATCGGAGCCCGCCTTCTCTTTGTATTCCTTAATGTTAAGGAATACCTGGCGCATCCGCTCAATATTTTTAAGATCTGGGAGGGAGGCCTGGTCTTCCATGGAGGGCTCATTTTCGGCCTGCTGGCGGGTTTTCTGTATGTAAAGGGGCATCATCTCAGCATCTGGAAATTCACCGATATCATAGCTCCCGCCCTGGCCCTGGGACAAAGCATCGGCCGGATCGGCTGCCTGATGGCCGGCTGTTGTTACGGAAAGGAGACCACCTGCCCCTGGGGTATTGTCTTCACTGATCCCAACAGCCTGGCTGTTCAGAACGTCCATCTTCACCCAACCCAGATTTATTCCTCGGTTTGTGTTTTTAGCCTGTTCATCTTTCTCCTGTGGCTCAGGAAAAGGAAATCTTTTGAAGGGCAGATCTTCTGGACCTATGTTGCTCTTTATTCGGTAGCGAGGTTTATCATAGACTTCTTCCGCGGGGATGAACTACCGGCCTTTTTCCATATTTTCTCTTTCACCCAGGTTCTGAGCCTTGCCCTTTTCATAAGTGCTCTCTATTCTCTATGGATTTTTAAGCGAAAGGCTCTTACCAGGCCTTGAAAAGACGGCTATCGGTCCCATCCTGGCCGATCCTGACCCTGACTTTTCTCAGGCAGCGGGGGCATTGTCCTTCATAAGCAGTGCCCTGCCTGTTTATATAAATTCGATTATATACCTGGCAGCATTGAAAGTGTACACCTATCCATTTCTTCCGTCCGGTCACTCCTCCCTTGGCCGATTCTCCCGCTCCATATCTGTCCATGCTGGATTTCTCCTAATCCCGCCTGCCCTCACCCGGTGTGCCCTCATCCCGGTGACGGCCTTCCCGCTGCCCGCCCCTGATCTACTCCTCCTTAAAATATCACATTTCCATTACCATAGTAAGCTTTTATAAGCTTATATTTGAAGCACTGAGGTATGCTGCAGAAGCTGTGAGAGAGCGCGAACTCCCTTTGGTGAAGGTGGTATGAGATTTCTCATTGACAATGCTCTATCACCAAAAAAGCATGGCCAATGAAGGAAGGGTTTCATTGTGAAAAATATTTCCTTCTCTGTGAAATATTTTTCATATATAACCTGGCTATTATATAATACATTTAATTTAATTTTTTATAAATTTTCATATTTTGTATCTTCTCACAACACTCATCAATAGGTAAATTTATTCCACCCAAGGCGTCAAATTAAATAAACACAATAAAAACAATATATTAGTTGACAGAATTAGCTTCTTCAGAAAACAGCGCACCACACCTAATTATTCCAAGAATGTTAACATGTGCTAAAAAAAATTGGCGCAGTATCCAGAG
>JBLIRT010000084.1:0-12518 GCA_049472445.1 bacterium | reverse complement strand
CTCACCAATCCTCCTGCTGGTTGTACGTACCGTATGTTCATTTTTTCTCAGCTTGTGTACGCTTGCGGAAAGGACACGATTTACCCCATAGAAGGCTTATCCCTACATGGATTAAAGTTGCTGTTTGGAAACGTGATAGTGGTAAATGCGTTATATGTGGTTCAAAAGATAATTTGCACTTCGATCATATTTTGCCTTTTTCAAGAGGAGGTGCTTCTATCACTCCAGAAAATGTACAGCTTTTATGTATGCGGCATAATTTACAAAAGAGTAATAAAATCAAATAAAGCTCATACCAAGTACGGCAGCCGGGCGCTACACCCGACGGCGAAAAACAGCCTTCAGGAACCGCGCAGGTTACGCTGCCGCTGGTTGCGTTGAGGACGAATATGAAAATACCATTGACTCTATCGAGGCCAGATGGCACCGCCATCACCAACTGGGAAATGTGGACTCGCCCGAAAAAGGGTTATCATTGGAAATCTCAGAGAAGTTCAATGGAACTGGCAAGGGCATGGTTCCGAGAGTCCGAGATATCGCCGCCGAAGGAACTGCTACAATTACTGGATTCTTCTGGGCGGCTCACAGGGTTACAACTCTTGCGGGGGATTCCCGAAGAAATGCCCAACTTAGGCATATAGGTATCAACTGGAAGCGGGCGGCCCCGTGATGGCCAATGAAGCAGAATTAAAATATATTGTAACAAAAAGACATGCTTGACTTTAAAAGAGAAGCTAAAGAAATGTTATTAGCCCCTCTCATCATTTTTGGGGTTGCGCTATGTTCGGCCCTTTTAGCTCCCCATCTTTTTAGATATCGAAAGCAAAAAGATAGTGCCCTTTTGTCAA
This sequence comes from bacterium, assembly GCA_049472445.1. Lineage (GTDB taxonomy): Bacteria > SZUA-182 > SZUA-182 > DTGQ01 > DTGQ01 > JBLIRT01. The sequence continues at coordinate 11,670 of JBLIRT010000084.1, read as the reverse complement.
TTCCTGGATCATATGCCAGTGTTTCAGAATCAGAATGGCATCAGATACTAAAGCTGAACAACGATGGAACTGCTGAATTAATGACAATTTCCAAGTTCCCGGCAGGTGATAATGAAGAAGGGGAAAAGATTAAATTTTCATGGAGCTATGAACCTCCATATGTAAAATTAAAATCTGAAGGTAAAGCGGAAATACTGGAGTATTCAAAAGATATTAATCTTTTCGAATACTTCGAAATTGAAGGATTTCATGAAGGTCTTAAGCCGGTTAGAAAACATTTAGGGGAGGGAATTGTTTATACAGTCCTGTGGAAAGAGCCACGAACTTTTTTAACTCAATGAGAAGAAAGATCTTTAAAAGGCTGAAAAGCTCACTTCACTGGACAATCCAGAGGATGCTTCCCACAAATTGACTAGGCCCGGTAAGTTCAAGAAAAAGATGTGGCAATATAGTATGTACTTGGCCGTAACAGACGTAAAATCATGAAAAGATTATAAGCTGTTATTAACTTTTGAAAATAACGAAAGGCGAATATTCGATGTATCTCCATACTTAAACTTAGGAAAATTTTCTGAATTAAAGGACCTTTCTTTATTTAATACCGTGAAGGTAAAATTTGATTCTATTGAATGGAATAATCATCTAGATTTAGATCCGGAATTTCTATATGAGAAGGGTGAGAAGGTATGAATAGAAAACACACAACCAGCGACTGGGCCTGTCCCGCGATAAAACCTTAGAAACCCTGATTCAGGCTCTCCATGGGAGGATGTTTATAGAAGGATATTGATCAGGCAATGAAGTATAGGCTCATAGTCAGACCTGAAGCCGAAAAGGTAATGAATATCGCTGAAATCGGTAGACAATTGAGCGCTTTTTGTTTAACATAATGCTATTAAAGAGTTGAGGTTTACATATGCATCAACCGTTCTTTTATTGTCGGCAATCGGGTAATATAAGGTTAGGGTTTTGAATAAAAAGGGGAAAATGGCTTCTTCTAAACATCCATTAGCCGAAGTCTTTGGCTACCTGACAACAGATCAATCTCCTCAGGCTATTCGTCACCGCTCCCATCGTCTCTGTCCATTTAATAATAAGGTTCCAAACTGCACAAAAGATAAGGCTAAAAACCCACTCGGGGTTTGTAGTATCTACCATCAGGATAATCCTATAATAACCTGTCCTGTACGCTTCCGTGAGGAGTGGATCATTGCTGATGATGCTGCCTCATTCTTTTTCGATGAATCAGCGACCTGGAGTTCACTGACAGAGGTTCGCTTAAATGACTCAAATGGCAAATCAGCAGGTAACATTGATGTTGTTCTTGTGGCCTATGATGAAAACAGTACTGAAAAAAGTGGATGAGGTCTTCACAGAGTTTGAGCCGGCCCTGTTATCAATGACTACACCATCTCCCGGGAAGGTAGAAGATTTCATGAAGCTCCTTCAGGAAAAACTCGATGAACAGATGGAGACACCTCCTAATAATAAAACAATCGAGAGGCCGTTTTGATATGTCACACTTTGTTCAACTCCCATTATTCTCCGAATCGGCTCATACAAAATGCCCTATACCGAAACCGGTGAATGTTGCCTCAGTTCCGCAGCGAAGTCCCTTTCGTTACCCTGGAGGAAAAACCTGGTTTGTCCCTGCCTTCAGGAAATGGATTGCTTCCCTGCCTTCAAAGCCGACTTTATTAATTGAACCATTTGCTGGAGGTGGGATAATAAGCCTCACTGCCCTATTTGAAACCCTGGTTGAGCGAGTAGTAATGGTTGAGCGTGATGAGGAGATAGCTGCTGTCTGGCAGAGCGTAATCAACGGAGATGCTGATTGGCTGGCTCAACGCATTTTACATTTTGACTTGACCAAAGAGACAGTTATAGAGGAAATTAAAAAAAAGCCGGAAGACTTAAAGCAGATGGCTTTTCAGACTATACTGAAAAACAGAACCTTTCATGGAGGAATTCTTGCTGAAGGGTCGGGCTTTCTCAAGCATGGTGAAAATGGGAAAGGTATCCGCTCTCGATGGTATCCAACTACCCTGGCCAGGAGATTTTTGACCCTCAACTATGTTGCCAATCGTATAGACTTCCGGTGTGACGATGGCCTCAAGGTCATGCAAGAGTTTATTTCCCGCCCTGATGTCGTCTTTTTTATTGATCCTCCCTATACGGCTGGAGGAAAGAAAGCAGGCAAAAGACTCTACAAGTACTCTGAAATAGATCATGAAGCCTTATTTTCCATATGCCAAGCCTTAACAGGTGATTTCATAATCACTTATGATAATGCCGAGGAAGTCAAAGAGCTGGCCAGAACATATGGCCTTCAGATGAAATTAATTGCCATGACCAACACACATAATGCGGAAATGAAAGAATTGGTGATAGGAAAGAATCTTTCATGGATGGGCAATGCTCCTGTGGTGCGGGAGAAGAGAGGCCGGTACGGCGCGAAGCAGGATTAGCTTCTTAAAAAATGTGGGAAATGAAGGGAAAGCCAGAGAGTTGAAGGATAGGAGTTGAGGAGGGGACCGCAATTTATTCCGAAAAACCAGACGTACCGGGAAAGGTAATTCCTTCCTTATCGTATCATGGAAGATAAGAGCGAAAAGTCATATGTACCGGGAAAGATTGAAAATCGAAAAATTTCTATGGCTCCTGGCTATTCTGTTGATCTTCTCCTTATCTTCCTCCCAGGCTGCAGAAGATTACCACTTCCCTCCTGAAAGGGTGGAAAAGTCAGATAGAATTCTTCTCATTGATGCCACGGGGGAAGAAATTTCCCTCAGCGCTTACCCAAAACGAATTATCTCCCTGGCGCCCTCGATCACTGAGTGCCTTTTCAGCCTCAATCTTGATGAAGAAATTGTCGGTGTAACCATATATTGTGATTATCCTCAGCCGGCCAAAGGGAAAGAGAGGGTCGGCAGTCTTCTGACCTTTGATGTGGAGAGGATCTTTTCCCTGAAGCCTGACCTCATCCTGGCTACCAAAGAGGGGAATCAGGAGAGGGAGATCCTCCGGTTGCGTAAGCTCGGATTAAAAATTTTTGTTCTTGATCTGGTGGAACGAATAGATCACATCTATCGTGACCTCTATATCCTGGGGCGCCTCACCAACCGAGGAGAAGAGGCGGCTGAGGTAGTCAGGAAGATGCAGCTTCTGGTCCAGGAGATTGAAGACAAGGCCGGCCAGGCCCGGGAAAGGCCGCTCTGCTTCTGGCAACTGGGGGTTAACCCCTTGATTACCGTGGGGCAGGCCACCCTGGCCGATCATCTGCTCGGATTGGCCGGTGGGGAGAACCTGGCCGCTTCTGAGCGGGGATATATCCCTTACAATCTGGAAGAGGTAATAGCCAGAAGTCCGGAGGTCATACTGATGATCGGTATGGGTGAGACCCTGGATTCTTATCGGGCCCTGTGGAGTAAATTCCCTCAGTTGAAGGCCCAAAAGAGCGGCAGGATCTATTCTTTGAATCCCGATCTGGTCAATCGTTACTCTCCCCGTATCGTCCAGGGGCTTCGAGAACTGGCTGAAGCTTTACACCCCGGGGCTTTGGGGCGGTCTGGGGCGGGAGACAGGGAGAAAGCCGGTGCCCGTTGATATCAATATGCCTACTTCTGAGGACAGTCAATGGAGAATGATCCGCAGATGGTGCCTGTGGACCGGGGGGCTGCTTTCGCTCTTAATCCTGGTCAGTGCCTTTTCACTCTCTTTCGGGTCAGCCCGGATACCTGTGATGACTGTGGCCGGGCATATCAGGGCCTTTCTTTTTTCCGGTGAAGCCCGGGACATGTCTTCGACCATTGTTCTTCGCATCCGCCTGCCCCGGGTAATACTGGGCCTTTTTATTGGTGGGGCCCTGTCCGTGGCCGGTGTCCTCTTCCAGGGGTTATTTCACAACCCCCTGGTTGAGCCTTATACCCTGGGAGTCTCCGGTGGTGCCGCCCTCGGGGTATCTCTCTTCATTCTCTGCGGCTGGCATTTCATGAAGGGTATCAGCCTCTTACCCCTGGCCGGCTTCCTGGGGGCAGTGTTATCCATTCTCCTGGTCTATGGTCTGTCGGTGAAGAGAGGGGTTCCCAAGACGAACACCATGCTGCTGGCCGGGGTCATGATAAGCTTTATCTCCTCATCGGCCATTATGCTGCTTATGGCCACCTCATCCCATCTCCAGCGGGTTCATAATCTCCTTTTCTGGATTATGGGTTCATTACAGGAAAATAATCTGACTTTGATCCGGTGGACGTGCGGTCTCATCACTCTGGCCGTCCTGGCCTCATTTTTCCTTTACCGGGAGCTCAATATCCTGGCTCTTGGAGACGAGGAGGCCCTGCATCTGGGAATTCCCGTCGAAAGGATCAAGAAGGTGATTTTCCTCCTTGGCTCTGTTTTGACGGGGCTGGCCGTGTCCATTTCCGGCATGATCGGATTTGTCGGGTTGATTGTGCCTCATCTGATGCGTCTTCTGAGTGGCAGCGATCACCGCCTGCTGATTTTATCTTCTTTCCTGGCCGGCGGCATCTTTCTGATCCTGGCCGATACTCTGGCCCGCACCATTATTTCGCCGCTGGAGCTTCCGGTCGGCGTAATTACCGGCTTACTTGGCGGAAGTTTATTTGTCTACTTCCTCTGGGCACGATCATGAATGAGATACTTCAGGTTGAAAATCTGGAAGCTCGATATCCCGAATCAGAAGTTTCTGTCTTGAAGGGCATTCATCTTAGTGTATCAAAGGGTGAGTTCATAGGACTTATCGGCCCCAACGGCTCAGGAAAGAGCACCCTGCTTCGAGTCATCAGTAAGGTTCTGCCGCCTTTCAGGGGAGAGGTACGGATCGAGGGGGAAAGCCTCAGCCGTATATCCTGCCGGCAGTTAGCCCGGAAGGTTGCTGTCGTCTCACAGATCCGGGAGGAAATACATACTGATCTTACCGTCGAAGAGTTTGTCCTGCTCGGGAGGAGCCCTTATCATCGGGTCTGGCAGGTTCTGGAGGGACGCGCTGACCTCAGGACGGCCGAGCAGGCCATGGCCGTAACCAACACCATAGATTTCCGCCGTCGCAGCTTCCGGCAATTAAGCGGCGGTGAGCAGCAGAGGGCTCTTATTGCCCGGGCACTGGCTCAGCAGCCGAAATTACTGCTTCTGGATGAGGCTACCTCCCATCTGGATATAAATTACCAGTTGCAGATATTTGATCTTCTTCGCAGTCTGAACGAAGAGAAAGGGATCACGGTGCTTTCAGTCCTCCACGATCTGAATCTGGCCGCCGAGTATTGCCGGAGGCTGGTTCTTCTCCGGCAGGGAGCCTCTTTCGCCCAGGGATTGCCTCAGGATGTCATTACCACCGGGAATATCAGGCAGGTCTATCAGGCCATGGTAGACTGCCGTCTGGACCCTATAACTCAGAAGCCCCATGTTTTCTTCCCTTGCCGGCTGATAGATCCCAGACGTTCCTTCCATTGCCGGATTCACGTAGTTTGCGGCGGAGGGAGCGGGAGTGAAATTATCCGGCGGCTGGTACAGGAGGGATTTCGAGTCAGTACCGGCGTGCTGAACCTTGGAGATTCTGATGAGGTTACAGCCCGCTATCTGGATATTCCCGTTATAGAAGAAAAGCCGTTTTCCCCTATTTCCGAGGCAGCCTTTCACCGGAACATGGCTGCTATCTCTATTTCCGATTTTGTTCTCCTGGCCCCCATCATGATCGGCCATGGGAATATACATAATCTCCAGGCTGTGGATCAGGCCCTGGCCATGGATAAGCAGGTAATCGTTATAGGACATGAACGGGAGCATGGGCTTGAGCAGCAGTTTGATTTTACCGAAGATAAGGAGGGCAAGATATTATATCAACAGATCCTGGACAGGGGAGGGCACCTTCTCGAAGATCTGACCGAACTTTTTCCCTTCCTGGCCGGGAGACTGTAGCCTGACTTTCCCGGATTCTTTACTGGAAGGAATAAAGATGCTATGATAACGGATCATCTGAGTTTAAGTATCTCCTTTCAGGTTTTAAAGAGATCAGGGGTGATTGAGAAACATAACTTCAAGCAATGATCTTCCAGAAGGAGGGATGAGGCCATGGAAAAGAAAGACCTTCAAAAATTGCCTGTTAACAAGCTGAGAGATGAGGCTTTAAAGTACAAGGACCAGATTGCCGGGACCATTCACGCCATGAAGAAAGAAGAATTGGTCAAGGCTCTCATGGATGTCCTTGGTATTCAAGAAGAGGAAGAGGAAAAACCGGCTGTTGTAAAAAAGAAAAAGGCCAGGGCAGTCCGATCGAAAGAAGCGTTGAAAAAGGAAATGATGGCCTTGAAAAAAGAAAAGGATGATATTGTAAAGAGTAAAGATAAGGCCAAAATGAAGATAGTGAGGAGAAAGCTCAAAACTCTGAATCGAAAAGTGAGACGCCTGGCTGCCGCAACTCGATCTGCATCTGCCTCGTAATGCAAGGCCGACTCCCGCTCTTTTCGAGGATGTACCTTTGGGAAAAATCGCACAGCAGCAGTTGGAGACCCACCTTTGGGCTGCAGCCGATATTTTACGCGGCTCCATAGATTCCGGCGACTATAAGAATTACATCTTTGGATTTCTCTTCCTGAAGCGCGTCTCTGATGTTTTTGAAGAGGTGGCCCAGGGATCCGGCACTCCGGTGAGGGGACAGGGGATTGAAGAATACTCTGAAGAAGCAGGAAACCTGGCCTGGCTTGATCTGAGGAAAGATCAGCTTTTTGTGCCGACAGAGGCACGGTGGTCAGAGATCGGGAGGGTTGAAAGTCATCTCGGAGACTTGCTCAATCAGGCATGTTCCGCCCTTGAGGAATCAAACGGCCTCAAGCTGAGGGGCGTACTGACGGGAATTGATTTTAATGACGAAAGAAAACTGGGCGATCTCCAGTCCAGGGATGCTCTTCTCTTTCGCTTGATTCAACACTTTTCTAAAATTCGTTTAGGGAATCAGGACCTTTCGGAACCGGACCTTCTTGGCCGGGCTTACGAGTATCTGATAGAGCGTTTCGCTGATGATGCCGGTAAAAAAGGTGGTGAGTTTTATACCCCCCGTGGATTAGTCCGGGCTCTGGTCGGCCTTCTGGACCCCAGGGAGGGAATGTCTATCTGTGATCCCACCTGCGGTTCGGGGGGAATGCTGATTGAATGCGCCCATTATGTACAGGGAGCAGTAGGTAATCCGGCTGCTCTTTCTCTCTTCGGCCAGGAAAAGAACCTCGGCACCTGGGCCATCTGCAGGATGAATATGTTCCTTCACGGCCTGCCTGAGGCGCGTATTGAGAAGGGTGATACCATCCGCAGCCCCAGGCTGGTTGAAAACGGACGGCTCATGCTCTTTGACCGGGTGATTGCCAACCCGCCTTTCAGCCTGGATAACTGGGGATGGGAGGCAGTCGGAGACGATGAATACCATCGCTTCCCCTATGGGATCCCACCCAGAAACAAGGGTGATCTGGCTTTCGTTCAGCACATGGTGGCTTCTACCAGGGTCCGGGGCATGGTGGGGGTGGTCCTTCCGCCCGGCGTACTCTTCAGGGAGGGGGCTGAGGGTAAGATACGGAGGGGACTGGTCGAAGATGATCTGATTGAGGCGGTTATCGGTCTTCCACCGAATCTTTTTTACCATACCAGTATTCCGGCCGTTGTTCTGATCTTTCGCCGGGGCAAGCCGAAAGAGCGCCAGGGTAAAGTGCTCTTCATTCAGGCAGCTCATGGTTTTGAGGCAGGAAGAAATCAGAACCGGCTCAGCTCCCATGATATTGATCATATCGTCAGAGTGTATCAAGCCTTTGGCGATGAAGACGGATATGCCAGGGTGGCCGGCCTCGACGAGGTAAGGGAGAATAATCACAATCTGAATGTCAGCCGCTATGTAGGGCTCATCGAGGATGAGGAGCAACCGGATGCAGGAAAAGAGCTGAAGAGGCTTCGTCAGCTTATGGAAGAACGGACCGAAGCTGAAGCGGTGATGAATGTCTTTTTAAAAGAACTCGGGTTAGAGTGATCAATTGATAAGAAAACGTTTGGTTTTTTCCAAGGTCCTGATAAGCCTTGGCCTCTTTTTGATCACGGGAATACCCTGTCTCTGGCTGAGAAGGGTCTCCTGGCCATCGCAGATGAATGGCCTGGCCTGGCTTTTGGCAGGGTTATCATTCACTCTGCTGTGGAAAGATGCATCCTGTCTTAAGTCTTTCAAGAAAAATCGATTATCATGGATAGTCGCCGTAATTCTCATCATCCTGGCCATCCTTCGCCATAGATTTCTTCCTCCTTATCATTTCAAGATGTACGATTTTTTCTTCCTGGCCGTGGCTGCTTCGTTCCTTTTCCATCCATCAGGAATCAAAGAGTTGCTGGTGTATAGCTCGTGGCTGATGGTACCCTTGTCTCTGGCTGAACTGTATGGGTTTCTTTCATCCTCATTTGTAAGTCTCATCCTGGTTGGCCTCGGCCTGGTTTCGGCCCTTTTGGTGACCGGCCTTGAGCCTTTCGGCCTCAAGAGGCCATCCCGTCCAAAGGAGGATGAGCCCGGGCCGGGGGAAATGAACCGCGGCACCGATCTTCCGGTTGACCTTCAGCGAGATGAGGATGAGCCTGATCAGGGGGAAATGATCCAGCCGTCTGTGAGCCGCCCCTCAGACCCGGTTCATCCTCACGTGGCTTTTTTTCTCCTGCTGGCTGTTCTATCCGGTGTTTTGTCTTTCCTGATGATGAACTTTTCAAAAGGGCTCCCGAAAAACAGGCGGATAGTTTTTGATGTCGGCCATGGGACAACAGAAAGCCCTCAGCTTGACTACAACACGAACCTTCAGGCGAGTGCCGCCTTCGGCCATGGGAAATTAGGAGAACTCCTTGAAACCTTTCAATTCCATGTTGATTCTATCCGTGACCTGACTCCGGCTTCCCTTTCCGGATCAAGCATTCTGGCCCTCGTTATGCCCTCGCTGCCTTACACCGGGGAGGAGATAAGAGCCATCAGGGAGTTTGTCTTCAAGGGTGGGGGGCTTCTGGCCGTAGGGGATCACAGTGATCTCAGTAATGTTCTCTTCTCGCTCAATCCGGTGGTAGAGCAGTTTGGTATACGCCTGCGGTTCGATACCTTATGGCTTCAGAGGAATGACCGGGAGAATCTCTGCTACCGGCCTCATCCGGCTCTCTTTGATCTTGAAAGGGTATATTTCAGTGTCGGGGCCTCGCTGGAGGTTGAACCTCCCGGAAGGCCGGTTATCATGTCACGGTATGCCACCTTCTCCGATCTGGGTGATCCGAATAACGAGACCCGTGGATATCTCGGAAATTCGAGGCTTGAGCCCTGGGAGAGGATGCATGATCTATGCCTCATGGCTGAAAGCCATTATGGAAAGGGCAGGATTCTGGTGACGGGTGATTCAGCCTACTTCCAGAATGCATCTCTCTACCAGAACCGGGCCTTTGCTTACCGCCTCTTTGATTGGTTGAATCACTGCCGCCCTGAATCCCCCCGGAGAAACATGTTCCTGATCACTATGGCCATCCTGATTTTCGCCTTATTGATTTTCCTCGTCTATCGTGGAGCATCATGTCTTTCAGTATTGCTCACCTTCAGCCTTTCGGCCTTGCTCATGATATGGCTGACCGGAATTTTGAATCTGAGGCGCTTCCCGAAGCCCCCGGAGCCGGATCGGACCATTCTGGTGGATATGGCCCACCAGAACGAATACAGCTTTTACTGGATGACCAGGGAGAATACTGATACCGGCCTTGACGGGCTGATAGCTCAGATCGTCAGAATGGGCTTTTATCCGGTTATTACATCGAAGGGTCGATTTACCCGTGAGGTCATGAAGGGCCATCGAGCCTGTTTCATTATCTGCCCGAATGTTCCCTTCAGTGAGGAAGAGATAGAGGAACTGGCCCGGTTTGTTGAAGGCGGGGGAGGTTTACTCCTGGTCGATGGACCGAGGAAATGGGCGTCCGGCCAGGCCCTGTGGGAAAAATTCAACCTGTTGAAGGATCGCTATCCTCTCAGCGCCCGCAGGCCTCTCTTATCACCCCTGGGCCTTCCGATCCGTCTGGCCTACGGAAGCTTCGGAGCAGCCGTTATTCCTCACCCGATCACCAGCGGGATTCCCCATCTTCGCCTGGTTAATCCCTGCCAGGTGTATGGCGGTCAACCCATCGCCTTCATTAATGACAGGCCGGTGGTGAACTTTAAGGAGTCCGGCCGGGGGAGGATCATCGCTATTGGAGATGATCGCTTTCTGGCCAATTATATGACTGAATTTGAAGACAAGGTTATTGATCCTGTAAAGATGCGCCTGATCTGGAACATCATAGGTTACCTTACTCATGCCGAAACGAGGACCCATGCCGAAACGAGATAGATACCTTTTCATACCGATGATGGCCCGGTTAGCCGGACTATGGCTGTTTACGGCCATGTGGTGGGGTCTTCTGTGTCTTGCTCCCCTGCAATTGCATAATCAGGTTATCCGGCATGACCTCTGGCTCGTGGGAGCCGGATTTCTCATAAGCCTGTTGATCTCTCTATCTTTTCAGTCCCGGCTCCGGCGATTTTCTCTGTCCTGGTCATCCCTTTTCTCCCGAAGAGCCTTTCTGGTTCCGCTGGTGGGGCTCATAGCCGCTGATATGGCGGCCATTATCTCATTGAGAAGTTATGTCCTGTCCTTCCTGATAACGACTCTTTTCCTTTACACGCTGGGCCAGGCCATGGAGGTAAGGCCCATTTCCGAAGTGGGATTTCTTCTGTTTTTATCAAGCCTTGGTTTTGGTCTGACCAAAGGTGTCATGGATCTTTTCAGGGGGATGCCTCAGGCGGGAGCCTCCTTTTTCAGCCCTCAGGTATCGGGTCTTTTACATCTCCTTGGCCAAAGGAGTGAGGCCGTCTCCGGCACCGTTCTTTTTGAGGGGAAAAAGATTACCTGCGACCTTATGAAAATGGGCTTTTTCCCCTGGCTGGCCATGACCCTTACCTTTACCGGCCTGGTTATCTTTTCCCGCAGCAGCCTGAAGAGAAGGCTCATTACCCTGCTCACCGGTCTCCTCATCCACTATCTTTACCTCCTGGTCAGGTTTTCTCTGGTGGCCGTCCGTACTCCCCCGGTTATGTTCGCCGGTTTTGGGCCGTTCAATCTTTTTTACTGGAGAGTGCTTCTGGTCTCTTTCTCACCCCTCATTTTTATCTGGTTCATGCTCCTTTACGAGTCCCGCCTCATTGAGTCAGAAGTGGCCGTTCCGGAGCTTTCTGCGGGCAAACCGTCCGGAAGGTATGGTATGACCTTAGCTCTTTTCATGATCCTGGGCATGCTGGCCGCAGCTTCTTTACGATTCCACGGATTCATGACTCAGCGCAAGATCCATTGCGTCATCGACGAAATACATAGTGACTGGGAATCCAGCCTGATCGACTTCAATCAGGACATCTACGGAATTCTGGCTGAAAACAGCTATCACTCGCTGGTAGATTACCTGCGGCATTATTATCCGGTCACCCAGCTGGTCAATAAGCTGAGCATGGCTCCCCGGCTGGCCGGCATTGATATCTTCCCTGCCCAGACCATTACTTCATCTGTTATCAAGGCCTTGAAGGATCGCTATCCTGATCATCAGATAGTGCTTATCCTGAAGTGCATCACTACCCCGTTCAACCGG
>JBLIRT010000083.1:0-12602 GCA_049472445.1 bacterium | reverse complement strand
CGGCCATTAATTTACGCGGTCTTACCTATGATGTAGCCCAGGCAATTATAAAGTCTGCTATCAAAAATGAATCCAAGTCCTTTATCTTTGAAATAGCCAAATCAGAGATTGGCTATACCTTTCAAAAGCCGGCGGAATACGCCTCTCTTTGCCTGGCTGCGGCTATCAAGGCAGGATTTATCGGCCCTCTCTTTATTCAGGGAGATCATTTTCAGGTAAATGCCAAAAATTACAAAGAAAATCCCGAGGCAGAGATTGACGGACTCAAAAGTCTTATCAAAGAGGCTATTGAGGCGGGCTTTTACAACATCGATATTGACAGCTCGACCCTGGTCGACTTAAGTAAGCCCACGATCAAGGAGCAACAAAGAGATAATTACACCATAGCTGCTCAACTTACGGCCTACATCCGGCAGATACAGCCGAAAGGGATTACCGTTTCCGTAGGCGGGGAAATAGGCGAAGTGGGTGGAAAGAACAGCACCCCGGAGGAATTGACCGCCTTTATGGAGGGCTATAAGGAAACGCTCCGGCGTCTTGATCCTGAGATGGAGGGCATCAGTAAGATCAGTGTCCAGACCGGCACCTCCCATGGAGGAGTAGTCTTACCGGATGGAAGCATTGCTGAGGTCAAACTGGACTTCAACACTCTGGAGGCACTCTCCAGGCTGGCCAGAGAGAAATATGGTCTGGCCGGAGCAGTTCAACATGGAGCCTCAACGCTGCCGGACGAAGCTTTTCACCGGTTTCCGGAAACCGAAACCGCTGAAGTTCATCTGGCTACCGGATTTCAGAACCTCGTCTATGAAAGCAAAGCTCTCCCTGCCAAGCTGAAGGCTGATATTTATGAATGGCTTAAAGTCAATTGTGCCAAAGAATGGAAAGAGGGGCAGACTGAGGAGCAATTCATTTACAAGACAAGGAAAAAGGGATTCGGCCCCTTCAAAAAGGAATTCTGGATGCTCTCGCCTGAAATCAAGCAGCATATCAGCCAGGAACTGGAAGACAAACTGGACTTTCTCTTCAAGAAGCTCAATGCCCATAACAACAAGCTGCTCGTTGAAAAATACATCAACATGGAGGTAATCCCGAAAAAGATCCCCATGGATCTGGCCTCTGTCACCAGTCCTACCATCAAGGGCGATAAGGGAACCTGCAGGTGCTGCAGGTAAATCCAGGTAAATCTATGTAATCAAATCCGATGAGGGGGCGGTTCTTTAGCTGCCCCCTCATATGTACTTTGAAATTGTCTTCTTCTGAAATAGTTTTATTTTTACGGGACGAAAATAACTTTCACGCCCCTTTACTCCAATTCATTTAGTGCTTTAAGGAACTGATAATAAAGACTGTCTTTAAGCCTTAGGCTTTCATTTCTCAACTTATCTATTACAGGCTTTGCTTCATTAATAAATGCTTTGTCCTTTGCCTCCTTAATAATTCTTAAAGTACCCATAGTTTCAATTCCTCTTCTTTCTGCTTCCAGCCGCGCGCGTTTATCATCTATCAAAAGTACCCCCTTCAACTTTTCCGCCAATATCATAGCTTCTTTTTCTCCAATACCCAGCTCAGAAGGGAAAAGACTTAATTTGGGTTTATCTAAAATTCTTCTCTTAATCCATTTTTCCTGCTGAACCTCAAATGCTCCTGATCGGCCTATCCCTTTAACAACAATCTCTTCATATACGGCCTTGGGAATCCAAAGCTCATTAACTACTTTCTGTAATAAGTTTAGATGGCCTGCTCTGGCAAAGGAGATAATTGGTCCGGAATCTGAAACGACCTTCATTTTTTAAAGACCTCTTTTGAGAGTTCTTTGGTTAATTCTTCATCAGTCATTTCAACTCCTGGAACATCGTACCGAGCCATTAAATCAAAAAGTTCATGACGACTTATATCCAGCAATTCAGCAGCCTTTCCTTGAGATATTTTACCTTTGCGAAGAAGTGCCATTATAACCCCTTCTTTACCCTTTGTTACAACTTCCTTGTCATGGAGATCCTCATCTGAAAGTTCTTCTGGAAATTCTAAAACAAGCTTCCTAAGCATAAATTCCCCTCCTCTTGTTTCGGTTATAGGATCACCTTGTTTACTAACTATTCCCCCTTTTGTATTTTGGCCTTTTGGCTCTAAACTTGATCTATGTCAATTTAGTAAAAAAGTCAATGAATAAAATCATTATGGCTTCATGCTTAAATGCCGAATACCGCAGATAAATACCGATGGGCTCTTCACAGGGGATCGCGGCATACCTCCATAACGAGGTTTTCCATAACCAGCCGCGGATGGCAGGAGCTTGATTTCAGGATGATATCCGTTTCAAGAAATCGTTCATACAATAATTGCAGTTGACCGAAGCTGAACATTTTGGCCTGTTCAGCAACCTGGCGGGCAAATATCGGCGGCAATCCAAGAGCCCTGGCCAGATTTGTTCCGCCCTGCCCTGCCCTCATCAGGGATTTTGCCCAAGAGATGTGCCTGAATTGCCTCACCATCATGGTTAAAAGGAAAACAGGATTCGCTCCCTCCTCCAGAAGGTCATCCAGAATTCTTAATGAGGAGGTAACCTTTTTTTCTCCCATATATTTTACCAGGTCAAAAACAGAGAAAACCCGGGACTCACCTGAAACAACAGCCAGGTGATCCTGAGTAATCTTCCGGTCTTTCCCCATATACAGATACACTTTCGTAAGTTCACTGTCGATTCGGGAAAGATCATTACCCAGCGTCTGGGCTAAAACGTGAGCAAGCTGAAAAGAAATAGTCCGTCCGCTCTCTTTTACCTTTTGGATAATCCATGAGGGAACCTTCTCCTCAAACATTTTGTAAACATGAACCACGACTGCCCGCTGGCTCAGGATTTGCCCCAATTTCGTTCGCTGATCGACCTTCTCGGCTACCACAATCATATAAAAGGAGGGATACCGTTTCTTCAGGAACTGGATGAACTGAGCGCTCTCTTCGGTTTTCGTCTTTTCCGGACTCCCCTTCAAGACAACGAGCCGATTCTTTCCGATAAAGGGAAAGGTTTGAGCCAGGGATAAGAGTTGATCCCATTTGAGATCATCCAGATGGAAGATGTGAAAATTAGCATCCTGCTCTTCCTCAGTCAGGCAGAGGTTTCGAATACGGGCTATGGCTTCCTCAATAAGGTACATTTCCTCACCCGTAAAGAGATAGAGAGGGTCGACTTCCCCCTTTTTTAATCGCTTCTGCAGGTCCTCATATTTCAGCGTCATGCCTTAATGCCCCATAAAGCCTCTATCCAGCAACTCCCTGGCCAGATCCTGAGCTGCTTTCACCTGGGCACGTCTTTCTTCAGCCCGGGTTCTGGACAGGTCATCCTGAAAATACTGGTAACTCTCCCTGGCTATCCTGTCTTCCTCCTGCCAGAGAATCCTTCCCGTCGCGACTTCCGTAAGCTGTATATCAACATGAAGGCTGATCTCATACTCGCGGATATTCTGGTCTTGATCAAAGGAAAGAGGGCGATCGGCCGTGTACTGGGTCACCTCTCCGGAAAAAACAGCCTCCGCCTCAGCTCGATTCACTATTTCCAGATCCTGCCAGCCCCAGAATTCCTGAATAAAAGCCTCAGTGAGGGTAGCCTCCAACCCTGGCTCATTGGTTCGATTCCGGATGTTCTCTACATAAACTTTGCGTACACCTTCGGGCCAATGGACGAAGGGTTGCACCATCCGGTATCCGCAGCCAAGAACAGCAGCCAGACTCAAGGAAACCAACAGCCAGCCAGACTTTTGAATCAATTTTCCTCCTGCCTTTTCACCTGGCCACGATGTTGAGAAGTTTCCCGGGAATATATATGGCCTTTCGGATCTGTTTCCCGGCTATATATTCCTGAACCCGCTCGCTCTTGAAGGCTGAGGTTTTAACCTCCTCCTCACCGGCTCCTGCGGGCACCATGATTTTGTCGCGCAGCTTCCCATTGATCTGAACCACAACCAGAACCTCCTCTTCGACCAGGGCGCCCGGATCATACTGAGGCCAGGGCTGGTCAAAAACACTTGATGATCCGCCAAGTATGGCGTGAAACTCTTCAGCTATGTGCGGAGTAAAAGGAGCGAGCAGGAGAATCAGATGGTAAACAGCTTTCCTGAAGATGCTGATTCGTGCTGATCCCTCTTCCCGGCGCGAGTCTTCAGCCGGAAGGCCGGCCAGGGACATCCATTCCTCTTCGGTGGGCAGGGGAAAAAGATACAGCTCATTGACCAGTTCCATGATAGCGCTGATGGCTGTATTGAAATGAAAACGCCCTTCAATATCTTCAGTCGCCTTCTTAATCGTCTGATGAACCAGCCTGTGAATACGCCGGGCATCTTCAGGTACATCCAACTGCGGGATATCAGGCGATGCTGCCTGCAGGATAGTCAGATTGTTGTATATCAGCCGCCAGCAACGCCCCAGAAACCGGTAGGCTCCCTCGACTCCCCGATCACTCCACTCTAAATCCTTGTCCGGAGGCGAGGCAAAAAGTGAGAACAGGCGAACGGTATCAGCACCATATTTTTCCAGAAGATCATCAGGATCAACGACATTGCCCTTTGATTTGGACATCTTGGCTCCATCCTTGATCACCATCCCCTGCGTCAGTAAATTGGTAAACGGTTCATCGGAGCCAAGCAAGCCAAGATCCCGCAGGACTTTGGTAAAAAACCGGGCATAGAGCAGGTGTAAAATAGCATGCTCTATGCCGCCGATATATTGATCCACCGGCAGCCAATAGTCCACAGCCTCGCGTTCAAAAGGAGCTGTATCGCAACCTGCTGAAGCATAGCGGGCGAAATACCAGGAGGATTCTACAAACGTATCCATGGTATCCGTTTCCCTCCGGGCCTTACCACCGCATCGAGGGCAGGTGCAATTGATGAACTCCGGATGGTAGGGAAGTGGTGATTTGCCGTCTTCCGGAAATTCAATATCCAGGGGGAGAGTTACCGGTAAATCCTCCTCCGGCACAGGGACAACGCCACATTGGGAGCAATAGATAACAGGGATGGGATTGCCCCAATATCTCTGCCTGGAAATTCCCCAGTCCTTGAGGCGATAATTTACCGAATATCGGCCAACCCCCTGCTCCTCCATGTAATCGGCTATGCTCTTCTTGGCCGCCTGGTTATCCAGTCCGGTAAATTGGCCGGAATTGACCAGCCTGCCGTCACCTTCGTAAGCACTTTCCATCCGGGACTCATCAAGCTCATGGCCCTCCGGCTGGATGACCACGCGAAGAGGGAGGTTATAGGTACGAGCAAACTCAAAATCCCGCTGATCATGGGTAGGCACGGCCATGACAGCACCGGTCCCATATTCCATGAGGACAAAATTGGCCACGTAAACAGGAATTTTTTCCCGCGTCATGGGATTAAGAGCATAAGAGCCTGTGAAAACCCCCTCTTTGACCATACCTTCAGCAATGCGGTCCATTTTGTCCTGGCCGGCCATACGTTCTACGAACTCCCGAACTGCGGTTTCCTCTCTTTTCCCCTGAATCAATCGCTCGACCAGAGGATGCTCCGGAGCAACAGACATAAAGGTGGCTCCAAAAACAGTATCCACCCGGGTGGTAAATACGGTTAAAACTTCTTCACTGTCAATGATTGGGAATCGGATTTCAACGCCATAACTTTTTCCAATCCAGTTTTTCTGCATGGTCAGGACGCGCTCAGGCCAGCCGGTCAATCGGTCGCAGTACTCCAGGAGTTCATCAGCATAGTCAGTAATTCTGAAAAACCACTGTCTGAGATTCTTCTGAACCACCTTGCCCTCACATCGCCAGCACAAGCCGTTTTCCACCTGCTCGTTGGCCAGAACAGTCTGGCAGGCCGCGCACCAGTTCACCGGGGATTCCTTTTGATAGACCAGACCCCGCTCGAACATTTTCAAAAAAATCCATTGCTCCCATTTGGCGTAGATGGGACTACACGTTGAAACCTCCCGGTCCCAATCATAACTGAAACCCATCTGTTGAAGTTGTTTTCGCATATTACTGATATTGTCCAGGGTCCACCTGGCCGGATGAACCTTATGCTTGATAGCCGCATTTTCAGCAGGGAGGCCAAAAGCATCCCAGCCCATGGGATGAAGAACATTAAACCCCCGCATGATCTTAAATCTGGCCACCAGGTCGCCGATACAATAATTGCGAACATGTCCCATATGAATTTTGCCTGAAGGATAGGGAAACATCTCAAGCAGATAATACTTTCTTTTTTCGGAATCTTCCGACACCTCATACTTTTTTTCTTTTAACCAGTAATCTTGCCACTTTCCCTCGATATGGCGAGGGTTGTATCTATCTTCCATAACTTTCCTCCCTGATAAAAGGCAGTAAGATACCGAAAAGAAATTATAGCAGAATATCCCGTAGATCCCAACAGGAATTACTCATAAATAGAGATCATGGAAACGTGCCATTTTTTCCGGCAATTTCTCCATTTATTCGTTGACATAGCCACGCCTAAAAGGATAAGATCTCTTTAAAACGCCTATCAAGGGGGGGAACCAATGATCAGGGCCAGGTTTTTTAAAGTTCAGAGCATTTTTCTTTCCTTTGTCATCTCCTCTGTCATCTTATTTCTCTCTTTTCCTCAGCCTTCCCACGGTTTGGATCAGCAGGTTGAGGAGGGAAGAAGCCTTCCCTGGACAGTTCAGGTGATGTTCGGGATCAGGGGTCCAAAGCCCCTCGTCTGGGACGGGAAAGCCTCAGTGAGCGAGGGGAAAATAGAAGGCCTTCAAGGCATCAACTTTTCTGAAAAGGACAGGCTCTTTCCTGACAGAAGTCAATGGAAATGCACCATCGACCGATTACATGGCAGTGCCATTGCGGATCAACTGGGCGGGCTTTCTCCCCGCGAATATCTCGAGGAGAGAAAAGCCAAGGGAATCATGCTCGACCTTCACGCACCCCGTAACAGCCGGGTTTCCATGACTACTGAGGGAGGTGTCCTCTCCTTCTCTCTGGCCGATTTGAGCTTTGGAAAATCCCTGGAACGGCTGGAAGGAAATGTGAGGATTCAGTTATCCCCTCGATCCTTTATCTTCGGTTCCAAGAAAAGGATCGATAATTATCCGGCTGTGGCCGTAGACAGCCTGGAAAATGTTTGGACTGCCTGGGTCAGTTATAAACGCGGCCGGGAGCGCCTGGTCCTTCGAAAATATGACGGCCGAACCTGGGGTAAAGAGCTGGAAATTTCTGATACAGGGTGTTATCTGCAGCCATCCCTGGCGGGAGATTATGAAGGTGGATTATGGGCCTGCTGGTCGGGCCGCGTAAAGGACAATTGGGATATTTACGCCCGATACTTCAAAGACGGCTCATGGTCCCAATCTATTCGGCTGACTGACCATGCTGCTCCGGATACCAATCAATGCATCCTGGTAGATGAATATAATAGATTATGGGTGTGCTGGCAAAGCTTCCAATTCGAACATGCTGATATCTTCATGAAATACTATGAACAGGGCCAATGGTCTCAAACGATCAGAATAACCGATCACCCGGGCAATGACTGGCAGCCGGCTGTAACTTCTGACCCTGCAGGGAACGTGTATGTGGCCTGGGACACCTACCGGAACAGGAAGCATGCCATCCTGCTGAGGCAGATTTCCGGCCGGGGGAATCTTGGTCCGGAAATCGAAGTTGCCTCAACCGATAATTATGTTGCTCATGCCAGTTTAGCCGCTGATGAAAAGGGTCGTGTCTGGATTGCCTGGGACATGTCCGCAGACGACTGGGGCTTTGGTGAAGATGAAGAAGACCGGTACATTAAGGTTGATAAATTTGAGGCTATTGAGACCCAGATAAATTACAACAAAATACCTATGGCCGGGCGGCGGGGAAGATATAATTCACGCACCTTGGGGCTTGTCTGCTATTACGGGGGAAAATTGTACAAAACCTCTGAGGATCTTTACACCAGGCTTCCGGCAACCATGAAGGTATACGCCGACCTGCCGCAACTGCAAATAGATGCCAGTGGGCGTCTCTGGCTTTTTTTCCATCATTATATCGGGAAAATACCATTCTATATTCACGATAAGCTCATGGAAATCTGGAAGGTCTACGGAACCTATTACGATGGCCGGGCCTGGTCATCTCCTATTGAATTAGCTCACACCACCTGGCGCAATATCTTTGCCCCTTCGACCTGCATCACCAGACAAAGCAATGAGGTCTGGATTACCTATGCAGGTGATAACCGTCAAAATGAATCCCGGTCCCTGGAGTCGGCCAGCATTTACGTAGCTGCTGTTAACCTGGAGAAAATCTCTCCTCATCACCCGGAGCTGATAGCCTGTGAGAATCAACCCCGAACGATCAGCCGGGTGTCTTATGAAGAAATAATCCCCTTACCCCAGAAGCGGTATGAGTCATCTTTAGGGAAGGAGAAGTATCAGCTCTTCTGGGGAACTCTTCATGAGCAGCATGATGTGCGGGGCCGCATGGCCATGGATGGCTTTGTTGTCGATGCCTTTAAGTATGCCCTTGATGATCAGCAGTATGAATTTTTAGGAATATCTGACTATGCCTTTCGCGACACCAGCTGGTTTGGATCTGAAAATTATCCTCTCTGGGAAGCCAAAAAAGCTAAATCTATCTATACCACGCAAAGGGACTTTTTCTCCTTTTATGTCACGGGAAGAAGCCCATATAAAAGGGCTCCCGGCCATTCCCTGCAGAAAAGGCCTATTCCCAAGGGTATGCCGATCATTACGGCGGTCTATGCCAAGGATCGCACAGAAGAATCCTTTCTTGAAGCCCTGGAAAATAAGCGGAATTATGTAGCCACCGATTGGATCATTCTTGACTTTGCCATCGAAGGACATGCCATGGGTGAGAAGTTCCCCGGCACGAATCCGCATCCGAAGATACTGGCTAAAATAATCGGCACGGACGAGATAGAACAGGTAGACATTATCCGTAATGCCAAGTGTATTTACAGTTCAAAGAGCGTCAAAGGCAAGGAAGCAGACGTAACCTTTGTAGATATGGATTTACCTTCGGACAAGAAGGATGATTACCACTACTTCATCCAGATGAAACAAAAAGACGGAGCTATGGCCTGGACGCCGCCGTGCTGCTATCATTATACACCCACGGCCCTAAAAAACTAGGTTATCTCTTTTCCCAAGGGACTGGTTCAATAATGAAACCAGGAAAGATTTCGAGATGGCACCTGTGATTCGATCGATTTCCTGCCCGTGATGGAAAAGTATGATCGTAGGAACACTTCGAACCTGATAACGCTGAGGAATTTCCATGTTTCCATCGACATTGAGTTTGCCGATTCTTGCTTTGGATCCATATTCCTCGGCTAATTCATCAATAATCGGACTCATCAACTGGCAAGGTCCACACCAGGAGGCCCAAAAATCTATAAGAACAGGCTCCTCAGATTCTAAAACTTCTTGGTCAAAGTTCTCATCATTGATTTCCCGGATTCTCTTACTATCCATATGTACCAAGACTCCTTTCTGAGAGTAGCTTATACATATATTGTAACATAATTGGATGAATCCTCTCATAGGAATTTATCATAAAAGATACGTTTTTATTCACCTTCGACTGACTCCCCATTGATCTTTAAAGGAGTTCACATGGAAAAGAAAGGGTTGTCAAAAAAGAAAAGATTCTATCTGGTAACGCTTGCTTTGGCAGTCATCTGCCTTATCCTCCTGCTCTGGGTATTGAATCACTATGTCCTGGATCGCCCCTCATTCTGCACCTCGTGCCATCTTATCCAGACAGCCTATGATTCATGGTGTAAGTCACAACATAAACCGGAATATACAGGAAATAGTTGTAATGTCTGCCATGTCCAGCCGGGTCTTCTCGGATCGATAAAAGCTTCTCTCTACGGTCTGAAAAATACCTATACCTTCTTTTTCGGTATTGATGAGGATGATATTAAAGCCTCCAAGCCAGTCTACTGCTCCCAAAAGGGGTGCCATGAGCAGATGGAAAAGTCGATGAACGGGAAAAAAGTCCGGGTGAATCATGGCCTGCACATGAGTATGGGGTATTCCTGTGTTATCTGCCACGATCGGGTAGCCCATGAAGAGTACGGTATGGTCAAAAATCTTTCCATGATGAAGGATTTCTGCTTCGCCTGTCACGACGATGAGGTAGCGCCGAGGACTGATTGCAGTATCTGCCATATCTATCAGGATCAAATGATGAGTGGGACCGAAACACCGGATGCCTTGGCCAGCATCACCTCCCCTCATTATCAGGAGGAAAAGACCTGTCAGAATTGCCATCCAAGCCCCGATGCATCAGCCGAAGAAAGTTGTCTGAATTGTCATGAAGAAGGCGTTCTCACCCAATATAGACAAGTCAGAGCCGATCTTGAGAAGCGACTGAACCGGATAAAAGCTCATATTGACGAGGCTCAGACCCTTTTTTCCCGGATCCAGGGATATGGTCCGACCTGGGATGAGCTCCTCTCGCTCTTTCAAAATGTCCAGAAAAATTATGCCTACATTATGACCGATAGTAGTAAAGGAGCTCACAATCAAAAGCTTACCGAACTCATGGTCAAGCAGATTGAAAATGATATCGAAAAAGTGCGCTATACCCTGTATAGTTATCAAAGTTATCAATAGGTGATCTGACACCTTTTCAGGTTTCAGTGTGCCCTTCACTCAATAAAATTCAAGTAAAAATCATTTTCTTTAAACTTTGATCCTTTCTTCTGCTTACTATACAGCCTGGGCTCACTCCCATTCTTGAAAACTTCCAGAAACTTATCGTATGAATTTTCCCCTGCCAAAAGGCCGGTTTCAGGATCAATAAAAACGAAGGATAATCCATCCGGAATCCTGAAATCAGAAACCTGATCCCATGAGCTGAGGACTTTATCCATAAAACTTATCCAGATAGGGCAGGCAGCTCTACCTCCTGTCTCTCCCTCTCCAAGACTCTCATTATTGTCAAGACCAACCCATACGCCGGCCACCAGATCCGGGCAATAACCAATGAACCAGGCATCAGCACAATGATCCGTCGTTCCGGTTTTCCCGGCCAGACGATATGGTAATACCTTAGCTAATTGCCCCGTCCCCCTTTGAATTACCCCCTGGAGCATACTCGTCAGAATATAGGCTGTCTCAGGTGAGACTACCCTTTCACTCCGGATAAAATTATCCTCAAGTACTCTCCTTCCCTCTCTATCCATTACCCTTCGGATAAAGACCGGTTCTACATAAACACCCTCATTGGCTAATACTCCGTAAGCTGAGGTTAATTCCATCAATGAGACTTCGGACGTCCCGAGAGCTAAAGAAAGGTAGGGAGCCAGAGGACTTTTGATGCCCATTCTCAGGGCATAAGAGATAGCAGTATCAATACCGATTTTGTTCAATAATTTGACAGCCACAACATTTATCGATCTTTCCAGGGCAGTTCGCAAGGTAACGGGCCCGCAAAACCGCCTGCTGAAATTTTCCGGGCTCCAGGCTTTCTCCCTCCCGCGGCCATTATGCATAATAAAAGGAGAATCGATGAAAATATCAGCCGCGGTACATCCACTCTCAACAGCTGCTGTATAAATAAGAGGTTTCATAGCTGAACCCGGCTGCCTTCTTGCCTGTGTAGCCCGATTAAACTGGCTCACTTCGAAATCTCTTCCTCCTATCATGGCTTTTATATAACCGTTTCCGGGATCTATGGCTATAAGAGCTCCTTGAGTCATTTGATTTCCAGCCTCTAGCTTGCCATAATCCTGTATCGTGCCTCTCCGGAGATCCATCTTTTGCAATCCCTTCACAACAGCCTCTTCGCCGGCTTTCTGCATCTGTGTATCCAGGGTGGTAAATACCTGGAGCCCCCCTTTATACAGCAAATTCGGCCCATATTGCTCTTCCAGGTACCGGCGAACGTGTTCCAAATAATAGGGGGCGATGGTTTTCTCAGTACTATGAACGATTCGAAGAGGCATTGAAAAGGTCGAAACGTACTGTTCCTTTGAAATGTATTTTTCATCCAGCATCCTTTGTAAAACATGATCTCTCCTCTTCAGGGACAGGGCAAGGTTATGGTGCGGTGAATATCGGTTCGGCGAGCTGGGCAATCCTGCAATCAAAGCTGATTCGGTGAGATTCAATTCTTTGACACTCCTGCCGAAAATCGTTCTGGCAGCAGATTCCACTCCATAGGCACCATTTCCAAGATATATCTGATTCAAATACAATTCTAATATCTCATCCTTGGTGTATTTCCTCTCGATCCGAATGGCCAGAATGGCCTCTCTGATTTTCCGGGCCCAGCTTCTCTCCGGAGTCAGGAACAATACCTTGGCTAATTGCTGGGTAATGGTACTGCCCCCTTCCTGAATTCTTCCCGCCTTGAAATTTACATAAAAGGCTCGAAAAATGGCTTTCGGTTCAATCCCATGATGAGAGTAAAAATTGGCATCCTCCACGGCCAGGAATGCCTTGATAAGATGGCGCGGTATTTCGGTCAGGGGGATAAACACCCTCTGCTGCTGATAAAACTGAGCAATCAAAGAGTTGTCCAGCGAGTAAACAAGGGTGGAGACAGGCGGAAAATACTCTTCCAGTTGTTCCACCTGCGGGAGCTGATAGAG
>JBLIRT010000082.1:0-12630 GCA_049472445.1 bacterium | reverse complement strand
TGACCATTTTGACACCCATGAGGGGTACCGGAATACCTTGGCTGACCCCGAGAAGGTCTCCGTGGGGAGTCCCACGTGACCTGACAGAGGCAAAACGGTCGTCACGTTGATAACAAGGCCCTTTTTCCCTTTTTTTGACCACAAATGATGCATTTTTCACTGCCCATAAAAATCCCTTTTCATACCTTTTACTTCTTACCTTTATGAAGTGATGTCTAAAAGTTGACCTACCCTTACAGCAAGTAAAATACCAGCTTATAAAGAAATAATCAATATAAAATGGGCAAATCGTGCCGCTCCCGGGGATCATCTGCTTCCCTTATTTGACAAAGATATTAATTTATTATATGATTATTGTTTATATTTATTACATGATTGCTGTTTATATTTATTACATGTTCATTTATATTTATCACTTGTTATTTATCACTTGTTCACTTGTTATTTATCACTTGTTATGGTAGGAAAAGAGCAGCCTTATGGGAGATAAGCATTTCCATGGAGTTCATTGGCCTTATCAGAACCTGGCCTACGCAGATCTTAACCATGCGGTTATGACCAGTGCCAATCTGGAAAGAGCAAACCTGGAGAAAGCAAGCCTCTGGAGAGCGAATTTAGACTTTGTCTTTGGCCGTGAAGCATGCTTTCGGGATGCCTGTATGAGAGAGATCCATGGGCAAAATATTAACCTGGAAAAGGCCGATATGGAGGGGGCGGATCTTCACGGCGCCCAGTTAATCAACTCTTTCCTCCATGGAGCAAATCTCGCCCACGCTAACCTTGAAGGGGCTGATCTCAGGTCGGCCAACCTCAGTACCTGTAACCTTGCTTCCGGAAGACTTCTTTACACAGATCTTTCTGGAGCTAATTTAAGCCTGGCTAATTTAGAAGGAGCTGTTCTCATCGGTGTCAATCTGGAAAACGCCAACCTTTACGGATGCAACTTTGCTCATGCTCAACTATCCGATGTCAATATGAAAAATGCCAATATCAGTCAGGCAAATTTTTTCGGGGCTACCCTGGACAATTTAGATTTAGAACAAGTTCATAATCTTCATCAAGCCAAATTCGATCAAATAAATGTAAATAAAAAATTTTTTCGCTTTATGAGCATGGAGAATGCTCACTTACAGAATAAGAACCTGCAAAATGCAGATTTCCAGGGCGCTAACTTAAGCAATGCTGACCTCCGTGGCGCCAATTTAAATGGCGCTAACTTCAAGGATGCTAATCTGATTTTTTGCAATCTCCAGGGAACTTCCATTCAGGGCACACTCTTTGATTATTCCATCCTGACTCAGGCCAATATTTCTGAGATTCAATCTTTCGACGGAGCCAGTTTCCTGGGGGCCAATTGGTGGTCTGCCTCTTGTATATCACCTCAGCAGTTTAAGGAATACTTACGGAAAAATTTCGCCAGAACCTTTTAAGGTATTATTATCATACCCCATCCTATGATCATAGAATATACACACGCCTCATCCTTTCCCCTGTTGCTTTTTATTATCTTCATTCTTCTCTTTCTTTTTAAAATCCATATCATGAAGCATGTCTATGAGAAGGTCGGGATACCCCTCCCCTGGATTTCCCTTCTCTTATTTCTATCCCTTGCGGGAAGCTTTATAGATATCCCTCTTTGGCAAATCTCCCCATCTCCTCAGCCATGTACCTGGTTCTTGAGATTCTTTTCCCTTACCCCTCCTGCTCCCCCATCCAAAATTACTATAGCTATGAACGTAGGAGGAGCAATCATACCGATCTTTATTTCTCTCTCCTTACTCTCCAAAGCACACCGCCCTGAGAGGACTATGCTGGCCATCTTTTTTGTCTCAATCATAGTACATGCTTTCGCACGCCCGGTTCCCCATATCGGCATCACGGTTCCGACCCTACTCCCTGCCGCCTCGGCTGCTCTCAGTGCTTACCTTTTTGATAGACAGGCAGTCTCCCGGACTGCATACATTGCCGGCAGTATGGGGACACTTATTGGAGCTGATCTGGCTTATATGTTCAAACTAGGAGACTTGGGAATATCGATTGCTTCCATAGGAGGTATGGGCACATTTGACGGCATCTATGTAAGTGGAATCATGGCCGTACTGATGGCCTGATGTATCAATTTCTTTTAAAAAGTTTCTCTTCCAGTGAGACAACCTTTGGCATAGGTTCCTTAATCGACTCTTTGTTTATTTTATGCTTTTTCATCAATCGCCAAAGGGTAGATCGAGCAATTCCTAACACTTGAGCAGTATTTCCCAGATGTCCATCCGTTTGGTGCAGAGCATTCACGATCATTTGGGCCTCCATGTCATCAAGTGTCATAACTTTCCCCTGGTTGCCTCCTTCAAGTTCACTTCCAAATGCCGCCTCTCTGCCTTTCTTCTTCGCCTGCTGTATCTCTAAAGGCAAATCTTCAGGAAGAATCCTATTGTTTTTGGCGCATATAAAAGCATGTTCAACAACATTTTCCAATTGACGAATATTCCCCGGCCAGTCGTATGAAAGGAGTATATCTATCGTACCGGAGGAAACGGAACGAACTTTTTTATTGAACTTTTTATTAAATTTTTCAATAAAGTGATCAACAAGGAGCGGGATATCATCAATTCTCTCTCTTAGAGAAGGCAACCTGATATTGACCACGTTTAAGCGGTAATACAGATCCTCACGGAACTCCCCTTTTTCAACCGCTGCTTTCAGATCCTTATTCGTGGCTGCTATAACGCGTACATTGACACTAATGGTTTTCAATGACCCCACCCGCTCAAACTGGCGCTCCTGTAATACTCGAAGCAATTTTACCTGAATAAGCGGAGAGATATCACCAATTTCATCCAAAAATATGGTACCTCCATCCGCCAATTCGAACCTTCCCATTTTATCTCTGATAGCGCCGGTGAAAGAGCCTCTGACATGGCCAAACAATTCGCTCTCTAAAAGACCGTCTGGTAATGCAGAGCAACTTACACCAATAAACGGTTTATCATGCTGAGGGCTGTTATAATGGATGGCCCTGGCAATCAATTCCTTTCCTGTTCCGCTTGCCCCTTCGATCAGAACAGTGGTAACATTCTGGGAAACGATCGAAATAAGTTCATAAATCTCCTGCATCATGTGATTATTGCCAATGATATTGCCGAATCGATATCTTTCCTTCAGATCTCGTAATCGATTCTGTTCAGATTCAAAAAGACGATCTTCCAACCGCTTACGCTCAGTTATGTCTCGAAACACCTTCAGTAAAGCATTAGAACCATCTTCCATAACAAAAGGACTGGCGGAGATGTCAAGAACCCGCCCCATGAGCGAATCCCTCGTCAAATACAGATCCTCATTTCTTTCAAAAATCTCCCTCTGTAAACACTTTTCGCAGGGAGCCGGACGACCCCAGAGGGCTTGATAGCAAACGTTGCTTACCTGATCCCCAAAAATCTTCCGGCTGGCTTCATTCATATATTGAACAATATAATTTTTGTCAATAATCATAACTCCATCACTCAGACTTTTCAGGATGGCCCGAAGTTTATCCCGGCTCAACTGAATCTCTTTGGCTAATTTTTTTCGTTCCGTGATCTCTGTAAAGACTACCGATGCCCCGCGATATTTACTACGCTCATCAAAAAGAGCGGAAATACTGCCAATTAAGGCAATAGGCCCTCCGCTGGCGTTATCTATCTCTAATTCAAACTGAAATGCCTGGCGGCTCTTGGCCTCCTCAATGGCCTTTTTCATAATGGCCTGATTGGCTGCGTCAAAGAGAATCCCATAATCTTGATTGATAATCTTTTCCCGATCACAGTGCATCAATTCACAGAGGCTTTTATTCACAAAGGTAACTCTGCTGCCAGCATCAACAACCAAAAGTCCTTCATTCATTTGCTCCATAAGATTCCGGTACCGTTCCTCGGACTCCCGAACGAGGATATCCATCTTCCTGATGTCACTCATATCCCTGGTCATTTCAACCACTTTCGTGACATTCCCTTCATTGTCCAAAATTGGTGAGGAAGACATCTGATAGTAAAATTTCTGAGCATTGTCTTGTCCGACTACTTCCACGAGATGAGATTTCGCATCGATAAAACTCTCCCGGACCACACACTGAGGGCAAGGTTGATGTAATCCCTTGTAAATTTGGTAACACTTTTTGCCGACAAGGGTATTTCCATCTCCTTTATCATTACTCCAGATAATATTTAAGTCACGGTCCAGAATGATAATGAAGTCGTTCAGGGAATGGAGAATTGCTCGAAGCTTAGCCTCTGATTTCTTGATCTTTTCTTCCAGTTGAATCTCTTTGGTTAAGAGCTTTACCCTGAGTTCCGTGCCAATCCTTTTTTTATTGGCGGTAACAAATAAAAAGCTCCCTGCGGTCATCAAGATGATGAGGCCGAGCATAATGATGGTAAACTGCTTTTGTAATTCCCCAATAGGACCCAATACTTCACTGTAGGGCGTAAACATAATGATTATCCATGACCGTGTATACAGCCGAACAGGAGCATAAGCCAGCAACTCCAGCCGGCCCAGATTGGGACTGATAACCCTGAGGGTTCCTTCTCTTCCTTCCAGGAACATGTCCAATATATCTCGACTGTCCTGAAACGGAAACACCTTGTTATCTTCATCAATCCTCTTTATGTTAATATCTCTGATATTTCTTTCAATAAACTGCGGGCATGGATGATCTATTATCGTTCCATCCGTGTCTAATATACTGACATAGCTGCCATGTAAATTCACATGCCCCATAAAATAATCCGTCATCCTTTTGACATCTATACAGGCAGCTAAGATTCCGACCAGTCTTTCTTTACCAGGTTGTACATACTTCTGGTCAAGAAAAACCGGAGCACTGATCCGGATAATTCCCTCTCTTTCCTCATTAAAAAGAAGACCAGAGATATGGAAGTCAGCTTCACTCCCCGAATGGAAGGGATACTTTTGAAGGTCGTCAGCCGCTAGTGAGTACTCTTTCCCCTCTGTCTCTGAGGGAGCAACAGCCAGCAACTTTCCCTTGGCATCAAAGTAAGATAAAGAGGCTAAAAAGTAATCATCTCCCTTGTGAAGCGAATACAAATTCTCCAGGGTTGATTTGATGGCAGCCAATTCTCCAGCCTGTACAGACCTCAATTGACGGATTACACAAAGATCCTTGGCAATGTTCTTGATAAAACCCTCTATGCCCCGGGCAGCACTTTCAACCGATGTTAACTGGTGATTCTGAAACTCATTGACAATATTCTCTTTCGATTGTTTATAGATGGAAAGAATAATAAAAATTAACAAAATAGCTACGATAATTCCCGCTGTCACGATGGGATAATTATTGATGAAGGCATTATTGAAAAATACACTTACCCTTTTTTTTAATTCGTTTTTATCTATCATATGATTCTAATCCCGGAAGTATATGAGTTTATTAATAATGCCGAAGCTCAGCCAAAATTCACAAGAGCCCTTTTTATCGTTAAAAATTATACCACATCGAAGCGGAAAATACCATGCTTTAGAGAACGTTTAGGACCTTAAGAGGTGTAAAGATCATATACTACTTAAAATTTCGCCTTTCAAAAATACAAATCGAAAGGAGGAGGAGAATGCCAATATATATCAATCCGTAAAATGAGGAGAGGCAAATAAAGTGGTCGGGTAAAGAAATATTATTGACCACGAGGCCCTTAATATTATAATTTTCCAGATTTGGCATTATATAATAGAGAGCTTGCGTTATATGCCTTATCCATATCTGTTCAGCCTTAGCTCCAAACAACCTGAGATCTTTACTCCAATGGCCAATCACATAGATGGCCAGAGTAAAAGTGGCACTTAAGGCAGGGGTAGAAAACGTCGAGAAGAGGAGGGCTACAGCGGTGATAAGCATCAATTCCAAAAAGATAAGAAAAATAGCTTGAATGACAGGCAAGCCTACGGTTCCTTCCAGGCCATAAACTATGGAAAGAAACACGCCTGCCATGATTAACACATTAACCAGGAGAGTTAAGACGAGCCCGAGGTATTTGCCGATTAAAAACTGATATCGGTGGACCGGTTTTGAAATGATGTTATATATGGTCTTCCTGTCGATCTCTTTATATACTAATCCAATGCCGACGAAAACGGCGATCAAAACCCCGAAGATTGAAATACTCGCCAGACCCATATCCTTTATAATCTTCTGTTGCTCTCCTATGGTCAGGGTTCCTACCAGGACCGAACATCCGATAATCAGTAAGGCAAATATCAGCAGATTATAAAGGATCTTATCCCGGACAGCCTCTCGAAAGGTATTGATGGCAATAGCTTGAATCTTTAGCATACCCTCAATATTTTTCTATCCTTAAAGTCTTTTATCCCTTGTGAATAACTTCCTTCAAAAATATATCTTCCAGGGTTTCCCTGATCGGAGTCAAGGAAATCAGTGATCCCCGGCCCTCCGTGATTATTTTCACAGCCATATCGACAGATTCACGACCATTCAGTATGGCCAGAGTCCGGTCAGAATGATCCACCATCTGACTGCAGAAACACCGAATCTTTTCTTTAGATGCTTCCTCCAGCCCGGAAAAGGCAATCTCTGCCGATTTCAGTTTGGTATCTACAAGATCCTCAACCTTGCCTATGGCTTTCAATTCCCCGTTTACCAAAATGCCGACTCGGTCACATATCATTTCCACATCTGATAAGATATGGGAGCAAAAGAAAATTGTCTTGCCATTACCTTTTAAGGTGAAGATGATGTCACGGATCTCTTTCCTCCCTACCGGGTCCAGACCGGAAAACGGCTCATCAAAGAAGATCACCTGAGGATCATTCAATAATGCCTGCGCTATTCCCAAACGCTGAAGCATCCCTTTTGAAAATTTTCTGAGCTGAAGCTTTTCACTCCGCCCTTTCAATCCGACAAGAGCAAGCAGTTCTTCGATTCTGATCCTGCGGGATTTAGCATGAATTTCAAACAACTGGCCATAAAAGTCCAAAAACTCCCAGGCAGTGAGATAACTGTAAAAATATGGCTGTTCAGGGAGGAAGCCGATAAATTTTTTCACCTTTACATTCCGGGTGCTTTCTCCAAGAATATAAGCACGTCCTGATGTCGGGTACATAAGCCCCAGGAGAAGTTTCAAGGTAGTCGTTTTTCCTGCTCCATTTGGCCCTAAATAACCAAATGTTTCACCCTTTTCAATTTCAAAACTTAAGCCCTTGAGTGCCTCAACCCTTTTTCCAAATCCAGTTCTGAATATTTTTCTGAGATCTACAGTCTTAATGGCGATCATAGTTTCTATCTACCAGGTCATTTCAATTTTTGAATATCTGTTACCGGTCCTGCTATTTTCTTACTATTTAATTTTTCGGATATTCCTGAAAATCATTCGGGCGAATCAGTCTGGTTCCTCCCCTGTCAGGGGGATGAAATCATAATTCGCTTTCATTTTCGTGGTGAGGGATATCCATGAGCATAAAGGCGGGCCTTAAGATAGATCACCTGTGCTATACACATGACCGGTGATGGCGCTTTTATGGTGGGTGTTAAAATGGTTCACGGCCATTCACATGACCAGAAAAAATCAAGGGGCAGGAATAATGAACTTAGCGGGCCTTTCGTTCTGGTAAATCTAAATACCTGGCAATTTTTTCTGCAGAAGCGGGCAATTGAACCGGGCTGTTTTGTAACCGCTCTTTAGGTTGAATGTGATATTCATCCGGTATCTTTCCTTCAAAATACATTTGTTGAAATCCGGAAAATTTAAGCTGGTGGGCAGTAGAATCCGCTACAATTATCTGGCCGTTCCTGATTAAACCCTCCTGCAGAGCTACCTTAATACCGGCAATAGCCTCTCCCCCCTGGGTGCAAACAATGTGTCCATGTCGATTTACTTCCAGCATATGATCCATGATCTCCTGCTCCGTAACCTCTACCACGGAAAATTTGTCTTGAAAATATTCGGAAACCAGATGGAAAACTTTCGGAAAAGAGACCGGATCTCCAATCATGGCAGCCTGGGCTACACTTGGCCTCACTTTCACCGGATGGTACTCCTTCTCTCTGAACCAGTGAAGGACCGGGTTAGCATGGTGGCTTTGTACTCCGATCACCTGGGGAATTCCCGCAATTATTCCCAGCCGATAAAGATCCAGAAACCCCTCCATAATAGCTGTAACATTCCCGGCATTTCCAATAGGGACCACGACGGCCAGATCTCTTGTATCAAAATCCAATTGTTGGGCTACCTCATAGGAATACGATTTTTGGCCCATGATCCGCACCGGATTCTTCGAGTTCAATAAAACTACTTCGTAATTCTCCGAAAGCTCCTCGACGATCCTCATGCAATCATCAAAGACCCCGGGAATTTCAATCACCATGGCTCCACTGCCAAGAGGTTGAGATAATTGCTGAGAAGTCACTTTCCCATGGGGCAGTAAAACCACCGGTTTCACAACACCTTTCTTTAAATAGCTCAAATACAGAGCTGCGGCAGCCGAAGTATCCCCGGTTGAAGCACATATTCCTAAAATCTGCTGCAGGTTCCTTTTCTTTATAGAATAGTTAATAAAGCTGACGGCACTGGCCATACCCCGATCTTTAAAGCTGGCCGAGGGATTTAAGCCATCATACTTAATATAAAAATCTGCTCCGATAATACCTGCCAGATCCTCATTGGCCCTCACGAGAGGAGTATGCCCTTCACCAAGGTAGACAATATCATCCAGGGGAATGCAGGGAAGGATGAGCTCATAAAAAAGGAAAATCCCTTTCAAAGGTTCCAGGTTTAATGTTTTCCGCAGGTTAAAAATATGCCGCCACTCATCGCCTGTATATTTCTTCAAAGAATGAAAATTCCTATCCACAATTTTCAGCAGACTCTTGCATTGGGGACAGGTATAAAGGAATTGATCAATATGATACGATCGTTTACATTCCAGACATTCAAAGACCAGATTGGCCTTGTGATCCGGTATCAACTCCCTTTGTTTTCCCTTCAGTATATTACCCCAATCCATACACCATCCCTGTTCCTTTCAGCCTGAAAGCCCGGCTCCATGAAAGCAGTTTCCCTCACTTGATTGATATGAGGGAACAAGCCTTTCTGCCTGTCGTTCATATATCATACCTTGCCTATATCATAGGTTGGCTCCCCATGAATGTCAAGTTTATGATTAATCGCCCTTACCGTAAAAAGAAACCCTGACGGCATAGATGTTGCTGCCATAAAACTGGTAAGGAAGTAGGTCATTGGCACCACGAATAGTACCTTTCCTGTTTAAACCTAAAAAAAGGGGGTGATGAACCTTATAGAACAGACCAAGATGTAAATCATATCCAGGTCGTAGACATAAAGAATTCCTCTGAGAGCTGTATGGTTGGGATGTGTTGGTGAAAGTACAGGATAATGTGAGATCTCAAAAAGAAAGGTATCAGGCATGACCCGGACATATTACTGGAAAAAGTTCATTAATTTTTTTTGCCTTATCATTTTTCTTATTTCATTAAGCCTTTGTTCACCTAAAGATATCCAGGCGCAATTCTTTCCGCTGTCATATGGATTTCCAGGGTATGCATATTTTAATCCCCTTATAAACCCCTTTCTCCTGGCTAATTTTCCCCTTCTTGCTCCACCGGCCTTACCACCGGCGACTCCTTTCTCTCCGGTTCCTATTCCATCCGCCTCAATCCAGGGAACTACCATTTATGTCCCGCCTACGGCAACTGGCATTAAAATCAGCGGGCCTGGGCTCGGACAACTACTGAGCGGTATAATTCCGCCGGCAACGATTTTTATCTATCCATCCGGTTACGTACCGCCTGCGCCGGTAACTCCGGTACCGGTACCTCCTCCAGCACCCGTATCCACGGCACCTGTCATACCGACCGTAACTCCACCGGTAATTACTGTACCGGCAACTACCATTGCCCCGACATCTGCTCTGCCGTCAGCTACGGTTGTCCCCGGCGCGATTTCCGGGGCCGGTCTGCTTTGGTTTAATCCATTTCTCTCTTATCTGCCGCTTTTATAATGGTCTGGAAACAGGTAGGAACAAAACGGATGTAACTTCTTTGAATATATAAATTCTCTCCAGAGGGAGCTGAAAGGCAAGCAAATTTTTGCTTGCCTTTTTTGTTTATACCTCTTCCCATATGAAAATACGGTCTCTCCCTATTCATAGCCCAGGATCTTACAACCGTATCCACACTCTCTTCATCTCCTCCAAACCAAATGCTCTGCTTTTCTCCGTAAAGAGGTGTCAGGTGTCAGGTGTCAGGTTTCAGCAAAGTAAAGGTTTCAGGTTTCAGCAGTGAGAAGGATAATATCTGAAACCTGAACACTGAAACATGAAAAGGTGGCAGGTGACAGTATTAAGAAGG
Organism: bacterium; assembly: GCA_049472445.1. GTDB lineage: Bacteria > SZUA-182 > SZUA-182 > DTGQ01 > DTGQ01 > JBLIRT01. Next base: position 2,261 of record JBLIRT010000082.1, on the reverse strand, counting down.
ATAAGACCTGAAACCTGAACACTGAAACCTGAAACCTAAAAGATGGGAAACCGGAACATGAAGTGTGCCAAAAGGGCTTTTGGCAATCTCGTTGTACTCCTAAAACGAAAGGGGCCAGGCTGCATTCACCTGACAATTTATCAGGAATGAGCCCGGCCCCTTATTTTATCAATCTCAGAGATAATCTCCGTACCTTGAATTCCTGCTCTTCTTGTCCTTTAGCATAACACGCTCCAAAATCACAAGATCTCAAGTCATGAGCTCACCTCAAAAGCAAGGAATTCGGCGTCTCTTCAATTATAGCTGTGTCGGCAACGGAAATATTGCCAATAAAGCTCCCGAATTAACATTACTATGGCATGCTGTACAGGATACCGCCATGGTTGAAAGCAATAAAGGCTGGGCCGTAGGAATGTTCGGAGGAACAACCTGCCAGCTATGGGCAACCAGCCAAAGCGGATTGGCAGCTACTACCGAGGCCAGAGCAGCATCAGCCGCCAGAATATCCAGGGTAACAGGGTCTGCCTGAAGAATCGGGCCTAAAACTGGATCTGCCAACAGGGCACTAGACAAGGCCGCAATTACCTGCTGAGCAGCTCTTCCGTAACCGCTCGGATCAAACAGAGCCGGAAACAGGCTGTTATACATACCCGCCACTCCAAGGAGAGGAGCGATCTGAAGGAACGGTACTTGATAACTCAACCCAGATCCGGTATCAATGGTATAGTACATGTTCTGCAAGCCAAATGGACTCGTGATACCTCCACCATATAACCCGCCATAGAGACCACCGTATAGACCGCCGTATAACCCGCCATAGAGGCCACCGTATAACCCGCCATAGAGGCCACCGTATAACCCGCCATAGAGGCTGCTTAACCCACCATAGAGACCACCGTAGCCGCCGTATAGCCCACCATAAAGGCCACCACTTAAAAGGCCGCCGTAAAGACCTCCTCCGTAAAGGCCGCCACCGTACGATCCCAATCCACCATAATAGCTCTGTGAACGATTAATCCAAACGGTCAAAATCAGTGTTACAGAAACAGCAGCAATAAGACTCACCCTAACGAAATGTAAAAGTTTCCTCCTCATATCTCTACCTCATCTTCATCATTACAAAATCCACATGTTCTCCAACTGATTCCAAATCCTGTACATCACCTCGTGGCTGGATAAATTCTTGTCTCTTACACCTCCTTTTCCTAAAAGTTCCCTCTGGTATTGAGGCATCAACCTCACCAGAGATCGAGTTAATAATGAGTAAGTCATGGAAAAATTGCTTCATCCATTTGGCTGTTATTCTCTTATGCAAATATTTCACCAAATCAGGACATAATATTCTTTTCTTTTAAGAACTATGGATTTTATTTTCAAATATCCCGTATTCTGCTGAGAATAATGCTTTTCCTATGGATAGGATGTTTTTTCTCAAGGAGAGGAATAAACAAAAAAAGGCGAAAATATGGCATAGGGTTTATGATATTGAGGTATATCCTCTATGATGGCCATAAGAGTTATGGAGAATCGGGAATCGAATTCATAACCCCCTGAAAACAACCATCTCCCTTACATCTTTTTTAAGATTCAGGAGAGGGATGAAAAACTATGAAAGTCCCTGACCCTCTTTCCCTGAAAATACTTATCTTTATTTATTAATTACTTATATCCATTATCGTAAGCTCAATGGTTCCACCTGCTCCTTGAAATATCATGGCATTTTTCTTGCACCCTCATTGAGGCTGTAACTAATCGTGGAGTATAAATAGCTGGCATGGTAACAACAATAATACAAATGACCATCATCACTGGAAATTAGAAGAGGGGAGGAGGTTTGATAGATATACAATAGGCATGATAATAATTGAGTGCTAATTGAGGTAGCTTTGGGGTTATTGCAACTGAAGAGCTAACATCTAATTAGGCGTGATCGAGTGCGACTAAGGAGCAGATTAATGAGAAAAAGACATAGCTATTCTAAGTTTCTAGGCTTTTGGGCATTGCTGTTAATACTGAATTTCATTTCATTCATATCCCTCTCTCAGGCACAAACAGGCTACTATAGCGGCTATAGCAGCTATCCCTCATATTACGGAAGCAGCTATTATGGAAGCAGCTACCCCTCATACTATGGAAGCAGCTATGGAAGCAGCTACCCTTCATACTATGGAAGCAGCTATGGAAGCAGCTATGGAAGCAGCTACCCCTCATACTATGGAAGCAGCTATGGAAGCAGCTACCCTTCCTATGGCGGTTATGGC
>JBLIRT010000081.1:0-12662 GCA_049472445.1 bacterium | reverse complement strand
AATATCAATTCCGGAGTGACATTTCTTTTCTCGGGCTGAAAAGGGCATCTACGCTGAAAAGGCGTCTACGATGTGGTCTATCTTTTCAATTTTGTTATCCCTGACCATAATCGAGATTACATCAAAGCGGCAGTCCCTGTCATGTAATCCATGCTTCTGCAGGTAGCAGGCGGCTGCCCGGATAATTTTCTGCTGCTTGTGGTAATGAACAGCCTCCTCAGGCAGGCCGAAGCTTTCACTGCTCCTTGTTTTCACCTCGACGAATACTACCACCTCACCATCCTCGGCAATAATATCGATCTCACCGGGATGACAGCGGAAATTGACCTCTCGAACGAGGAACTGCCTGGCCCTGAGAAACTCAACTGCCGCCCGTTCACCCTCCTTTCCAAGCCGCTGCCTGTCATCCGGAGCCATCGGGTAAGACTCTTATCTCATATCTCTCTCTTTAATTCTGGCCTTCTTACCCTTCCGCTGGCGCATGTAATATAACTTGGCCCTGCGGACCTTTCCTCTCCTGGTGACCTCAATTTTACTGATGACAGGAGAATGTAAAGGGAGTGTCCTTTCTACACCTACACCGTAAGAGGTTTTCCTGACCGTAAAGGTTGAGCTGATCCCGGCCCTGCGTATGCGGATGACATCGCCCGCAAAAACCTGAACCCTTTCCCGATCACCCTCAAACAGCCTGATGGATACTTTTACCGAATCACCAGGGCCGAAACTTGGAAGATCCTGCTTCAGCCCTTCCTGTTCCAACGTTTTTAAGATATTATTCATAACGTTTCCACCTCATTCATCTTTTTTCATTGATTAATCTATCGAGAGTAATAGCCACGGCCGCTCTCACTGAAAGGTGATTATATCCGCCAAACCCGTAAATAGGTTCAAGGCATATATCCATGCTATCGAGCAAACTTTCCTCAATCCCCCACCCTGTCCCAAAAATTATCACATATGGCCGCCTCCTTCGATGCATCTCCTCACGGAGGTCAGCATACGTCATGCTCTTTTTCCGCAATCGGGCCGAGGTCACAACAGTCACCGGATCCTGGCCATATTTTTCTTTTAAATCCTGGAGACATTCCCCAAGATAGTTCATTATGAATACGTTCTGCAAAGCATCCCGTCGGGTCGGGTTATACTGAGCCCCGTAACCAATTTGCCAATGGCTTTTTAAACGTTCCACCAGCCTTTGCTGTGATTGCAGCGGGGTAATAATGTAAAAATTATCAATCCCGAACGTCTTGGCGGTTCTTGAAATATCATGGAGGCTTGAGGTTGTAATCGAAGCCACCACAACAGCTTTATTTTTGTTATATACCGGAAAATGCAATAAACCGAGAGAGATGGTCGACCGTTCCACGGCTATGAAAAATCCTTCAGTAATTCATTATCCTCATCGGTGAGACGTATCTTCCGAAACTGATCCGGTCTCTCTCGCCAAGTACGTCTTAAGGATTGTTTACGCCTCCATTTTCGAATCTTATCGTGATTACCGGACAAAAGTACTTCCGGAACCTCCATGCCCTTGAAGGATGCCGGCCGGGTATATTGAGGATAATCCAGAAGATAATCGGTGAAGGATTCACAATGCAAAGATTCTTCAGCCCCCAACACCCCGGGAATGAGTCTGACCACAGCATCTAAAACCACGAGAGCAGCCAACTCTCCGCCGGTCAGGACGTAGTCCCCGATCGAAATTTCCAGATCAATAACGGAATCCCGAATTCGTTGATCAATCCCCTCGTAATGGCCACACAGCAGGACAAGATGTTCTTCCTTCGAGAGTTCTTCAGCCATCTTCTGTGAAAAAATTTTGCCCTGCGGTGTCATATAAATTCTTTTTGCCTTTGGATCTCCCTGAACTGCGTCATGAAGAGCACGATAAAGCGGCTCGGCTTTTAACACCATTCCGGGACCACCACCATAGGGAACATCATCCACCTTTCTATGCCTGTCCGAAGTGAAGTCTCGTAAGTCAATCACCCGGATGCTCACCAGACCCTTATCCTGAGCCCTCTTCAGCATACTTTGGTGAATAACTCCCGGAACCATTTCCGGGAATATGGTGATGATATCAACGAGCATCAAAGAAATCGAGTAATCCTTCTCTTGGGTGGATAATAATCCTTTTTGCCTCCAGATTAATCTCTCTGATTACCTCTTTCGTGGCCGGGATGAGGTATTCTTTCCGGTCCTTCTTGACTACATAGACATCATTACTTCCGGTCGGGAATATGGATTCCACAGTCCCCAGAAAAAGGCCTGCTTCTGTATAAACCTTCAGTCCTATGATCTGGAAGTAATAATACTCATCCTCACCCAGTGGCCAGACCTGGTCTTCCGGAATGCCGATGGCACACCCTTTGAGCCTTTCTGCCTCGTCTATAGTATTATATCCCCTCAGTTTCAAAATAATGAGCCCCTTCTGAAACCGAACCTTGTCGATGACGAGACTTTCAGACTCCGGTGCGGTGGTGGTGAGAAAGACTTCTTTTAAGCTCCGGTATCTTTCAGGAAAATCAGTTAAAGGATATACCTTGACTTCCCCTCTCGTACCATGAGTATTGATAATCTTTCCAATGTGAACCAGAGATTTTCCAGCCAAGCCTCTTTTATTCTAAAATCTCTAAAACCGCCCTTTTTCCAATTTTGGTCGCCGCAGCACTCAAGACGGTGCGCATAGCCCTGGCGGTTTGTCCCTGCTTCCCAATCACCTTTCCCAGATCTGACTTAGCTACTCTCAACTCCAGCACGGTGGTTCGTTCCCCATCAACTTCAGTGACATTGACTTCCTCAGGATAATCAACAAGTGCTTTGGCAATATCCGTAATTAATTCCTTCATGCCCATCTTCCTACCTCCGTATTAAATTAATAACTCCTCATTGAATTGGAAGCTAATCTCAACTAGATTACTCCTTGCCTCCTAAACAACTGCTTTACCGTGTCAGATGGTATTGCGCCTTTCTGCATCCAAGAGGCGGCTTTGTCCTTGTCAATCGTGATGTCCAAAGGCTCTTTCATCGGATCATAATTGCCGACAAGATCTAAATACTTACCATCTCGCGCTTTTTTAGAATCCATGACCACGATCCTATAAAAGGGTCTCTTTTTCGCTCCCATCCTGGTCAGCCGTATCCGTAATGCCAAATATTTCACCTCCTCCTTTTCTTGAATGGATTTCCCCCGAAACCGGGGATCATACCCATCTTTTTCATCTGTTTCAACATGTTTTGCATCTGATTGAATTGTGAAAGTACCTGATTAACCTCTTGCACTGTTGTCCCGCTCCCCCGGGCAATACGTCTTCTTCTGCTGCCATCAATCATAGCTGCATGATTACGCTCCTGCCGGGTCATGGAATTAATAACCGCTTCTATTCGGATCAGTTTCTTTTCGTCCGCCTTGAAATCCGTCTTTTTAGCGATTTTCTTGGCGCCCGGGATCATTCCCACGATCTGCTCCAAGGGCCCGAGCTTTCTGATCTGCTGTAACTGATCACGGAAATCGTCCAGGGTAAAGGAGTCTCTGGCAATCTTCTTCTGCAGTTCCTTGGCCTTTTCTTCTGAATAGGTAGTGCGGGCTTTTTCAATCAGGGAAAGGACATCTCCCATGCCGAGGATCCGGGAAGCCATTCGATCCGGATGAAATGGCTCAATGAAATCGATCTTTTCACCGGTTCCAACATATCGGATGGGTTTTCCGGTAACAGCTCGAATTGAAAGAGCCGCACCCCCCCGGGCATCTCCATCAATTTTCGTTAAAACAATACTATCGATGCCAACCGCCTGATCGAAGCTTTTAGCCACATTCACTGCATCCTGGCCGGTCATGGCATCCGCTACAAAAATCGTCTCATGAGGATGGACAGCTTCCTTGATCTGCCTTAATTCCTGCATGAGATCTTCATCGATGTGCAGTCTCCCGGCCGTGTCGAAAATCAGGTAATCATACGTGCCTGAACAGGCAGCCTGATGAGCGCCCCGGCAGATGGATACACCATCCCGGGCCTCTTTGTCGGCGTATACGGAAATACCCAACTGATTGCCGAGCGCCATCAATTGCTCAATGGCAGCAGGCCGATATGGATCGGCTGCCACGAGGAGGACGTTTCTGCCCTCTTTCTTGAAAATATTCCCTAACTTGGCTGCTGTCGTTGTTTTTCCTGAGCCCTGAAGACCCATCAGCATGATCCCTGTGGGAGGCTTGGAAGCCATGGGCAGCTTCTGATTTTCCCCCCCCATGAGCGAGATCATTTCCTCATGGACAATCTTAACGACCTGCTGTCCGGGGGTAAGGCTTTTTAAGACCTCCTCCCCGATGGCCTTTTCTTTGACTTTATCAATAAAATCCTTGACCACCTTGTAATTGACGTCAGCCTCCAGAAGTGCCAGTCTGACTTCGCGCAAACCCTCCTGGATATTCTGCTCAGAAAGCTTTCCATATCCACGGAGTTTCTTGAAAACTGACTGTAACCGGTCCGATAAGTTATCAAACACCGCTCTTTTGCCCCTTGAAAATATTGCTTATCTTAAGATAGATTTTTAGCGTTTAGTTTATAATCTAAGCCCCCTAAAGTCAAGCTCCAAGGGAAAAAATTCTCCTCGTAAATGCCATGATATTAAAATTTTTCAGCCATGGCCCTTATCATCTCACCTCACTTGAGCCTTCTATCTGCTCGATTGATTGATCGATGTCGAGCATGGGGATACCGGATATATATTCCATACTTACTACCCTGGTAGCCTTGGATAGCTTCTCGATTACCTGTTTAATCCTGTCTACTTCATGAAGAATGATATCAGCCTTGGCCTGTATTCTCTCAAGTTCAACACCCTTATTGAGCATGATCTTTATAATCTCTGCGTTGGCTGAGATGGCGCACAGGGGATTATTTACCTCATGGTTAACCCTCACTGCGACCTGGACCAGGGTGGCCAGTTTTTCAGCCTGAATAAGCTGGGAATGTAAGCTGCGCAGCTTTAAGAGAGATTTGACTCTGGCTAACACCTCTTCCTTGGCGAAGGGTTTGACGATATAATCATCCGCCCCGAACTCAAGCCCCATAATCTTCTCTTGAAGGCTGGATCTGCAGGTTATGATAATAACCGGAATATATTTTGTTTCTTCAGTTTCCTTTATCATCCTGCATATATTGTAACCATTCCCATCTCCATAACCGCATCCATCCTTGGGCAGATTCAGATCGAGCAGAACCAGGTGAGGATCCTCCTCTTTAATCATTCGCATGGCATCGTTCTCATTATCAGCAGTAATCACCTGATACCCCTTGCCCTTCAACATTCGCTGCAGTAACAAAAGGATATCCACATTATCCTCAACCACCAGGATCTTCTCCAGTTCAGCTTTTCCATGATTCATATTCATATCCTGAATACAATTTCCCATGGCCGTCACCTTATCATCTCACTTTTATACTGCCTCACCCTTATACTGTCCTTACCCTTCCATTACCGCAGACTCTCTTCTTTACCCAGCTTTATATATCGCTAAAAGTTTTTTATTATAGCACATATTCATTCCTCTGGCAATTATGAATTTTTCAGGTACCTCTTAAGACTATTGACGGAAATAATCTATTCCTTTATCATACAGACTATGCCTGCGGTAAGCGTCATTCTCACTACCTATAATCGAAGTTCTTTCCTTGCCGAAGCCCTTGAGAGCATTTTAGGTCAAGACTATAAAGATTTTGAACTCATTGTGGTGGACGACAGATCAACAGATACCACCATCCAGGTAATCCGGCCATACTTACATCGCCTTACCTATACCAGCCATACTTCGAACAGGGGGGTAAGTGCGGCTCGGAATACCGGCCTCATCCATGCTTCAGGGCAGTTCATCTGCTTTTTGGATTCTGACGATCTTTGGAAGAAAAAGAAATTATCCTCGCAAATCAGATTCCTGGAAACCCATCCCGGGTACCAGATTTGCTATACGAACGAAATCTGGTTGCGGAACGGTCAATGGTTAAACCAGGGGCTGAAACACAAAAAATTTTCCGGGTATATTTTTGAAAAATTGCTGCCTCTCTGCATCATTAGTCCGTCATCGGTTATGATAAGCCGGCAGGTTTTCGCCCAGACAGGTTATTTTGATGAATCTTTTCCGGCCTGCGAGGATTACGACCTGTGGCTTCGAATTGGCTGCCGGTTCCCAATAGGTTACCTGGAAGACCGTCTCATCGTGAAAAGGGGAGGACATGAAGACCAGTTATCGCAAAAATTCATAGGATTGGACAAACTTCGAATCAAGGCGCTGCTCAAAATTCTTGAGAGCGGAAACCTGAATTCTCAGCAAAAAGAGACCGCCTGGGAAACTTTGAAAGAAAAATGCACTATCTACGGCCGAGGGTGCTTAAAGCATCACAAGGAACCCGAAGGATTATTTTTTCTGTCTCTTGTTGAACATATTGAAACCTGTGGCCAAATCAATGACTTCCAGAGGTTTTTAACATCGCCCTATTTTTCATCCCTGGTCACGAGGAGATATCAGGAAACATGAGCCATATCCCTTTACGCCTAAAGCCTATCAAAGTAGAGGAAATCGACCTTCGCTGCCAACCCTTTCTTTTGAACTACCCCGTGCAGCCCCCTGAGGCTGACCATAGCCTGGCCGAACTGATTCATTCCATCAGCCAGTACGGCCTCATCTCACCGATTACGGTCCAGAAAACGGGGGATGGGCAGTTATTCATGGTCCATGGGCGAAAGCGTTTCCTGGCCTGCCGGTCATTAGGCTGGCTGTCCATGCCGAGCTTCATCATTCCCCCTTCGGTTGAGCATCAAAAGGTTTTTCTGTTCAGCCTCTCTCTCTTCCTGACTCATAAGAAGCCCAATATTGTTGAGCAAGCCAGAATCACCCGAAAGCTTCTCTCCTTCTTTCCGGAGGAAGTGGTCATCCGGGAATATCTCCCCCGCCTGGGGCTTTCCCCCGGCCGGAAGGTATATGCCAGAATGAATCAACTGGCCGACCTGGAGGATGAAATCGCTCAGAGCCTGGCGGCCAATGAGGTCAATCCGGAGCTGGCCATTCGATTAGGCAAAATTTCTCCCCCGGTAAGATTGCAGGTGTATCGATTTTTACGCTCCTTACCCCTTACGGTAAGCGAGCAGTTCGAAGCACTGGAATATATACAGGAAATCGCCTTACGTGAACATGTTTCCCTTCAAAGCGTACTGGCTGATCCATCAATCTCGGACATTCTTGCCCAAAACACAGGCCCCCGACAAAAAGCTCAAACTATCCGATTGATCCTGAGGAAAAAGCGATATCCAAGGCTGACCTCTCTGGAAGACGAATTTCTCCAGGGGAGAAAAAATCTCCACTTGCCGGAGCACGTCGAGTTATATCCGCCCTCCGGCTTTGAACATGGAAATTATAAGTTCGAGCTGAGATTTGCTGACCTTTCAGAATTTCAACAACAGCTCGACCTCCTGAATGAATTGAGCAAAAAGAAAAAGTTCCAGACTCTCTTAAGGCCATAATATGTTTCACCCTAAAAAGATCATTATCTCTTCCGAAGTCCGATTTTCCCCGTTTGTTAAGACCATCCTCAGCAACTGTCCTTCAATTCCCATAGAATATCAGGAAGTGCGGAGGGACTCTCCATGTCTTGCGGAGAAGGGGAATCTCGTCATTATCCGCCATAAAGGAGATTTTTATAAACCCTGCCCCGGTACCCTGAACTATCTTTGCTGTCAATATAAAATTTTACATATCGGGCTTAACTGCCCCCTTGCCTGCAGCTATTGCATCCTTCAGTCTTATCTGGACCATCCGGCTATGGTTGTCCATGCCAATACGGATGAGATGCTGGAAGAACTGGATAGGGTCTTGAGCCGCTCTCCATCGGATATCTTCCGCATTGGTACCGGCGAGCTTACCGATAGCCTTGTTTTAGATCCACTTACCGGATTATCAAAAATTCTTGTTCCATATTTTGCTTACCAGCCTATGGCTTTCCTGGAATTGAAGACCAAGACTGATAATATCCATAATCTCGAAGGCCTGGACCATCGAGGGAAAACAATTGTGGCCTGGTCTCTAAACTCTGAGCGCATAGTCAAACAGGAGGAACTGGGAGCTCCTTCCATAAAAAGAAGGCTGCAGGCCGCCCGGAAGTGCCAGGATTGGGGCTATTCATTAGCCTTTCACTTTGATCCGATATTCTTCTATCCGGGTTGGGAAAGGGAATACCGGCACACTATCGAGGATCTTTTTTCGGCTGTCAAGCCTTCTCAGATCGCCTGGATAAGCCTCGGCTGTTTCCGTTTCATGCCCAAGTTAAAATCAATCATCAGTGAAGCCTATCCGCAGAGTCGTATTATTTATGAAGAGTTTATTCGGGGCATGGATGGTAAGATGCGATATTTGGAGCCTGTCCGTGAAGAAATGTACACCAGGATGATCTCCTGGATACGGGAAATAACTCCTCACTGCCTTATTTATCTCTGTATGGAAAGCCCGAAAATCTGGCGAAATTGTTTCGGATTTTCTCCGGCTGATAACCGGGAACTTCAGGCATTGCTGGACCGCCGCTGTCTGGATATGATCGCTCAGGGGCCCGGATAACGGAGCGGCCATCGATCTCGGGCAAGCTCACCCGTCCGGGGGGGCCGGCCTTACTCATGAATCGGCCCGAAATACTTCAAAATCAAGAGCGGGGAAAAGATTATCCGCCTTCTCCAGAGACTCCAGGTAGGCCAGATCAATGGATTCATGACAAATCTGCTGATGGAGGTGATGAAATTTATCAAGGTGGGCAATAACCCGCTCAGTGGCGTACTTGACCATGGTATGAGCTTTCATGATAAATGCCCAATCACTTGCTTGAGCCAGCAGTAACTCCCGGGAGGCCTGATTCAAAGCTCTTCGGATTAATCCATTGTGCCCGGAAAATTTGACGGCTAATGATTCCATAGCCTGCCCGGCCTTGTAAAGAGGCCCATAGATCCAGTCATTGGCATCATTGAGCCACATCTCATTATATCCTTTCCAGCCCCAACTGGAGGCAGCCGGTTGAGCTATCTGATTTACAGGAAATTTCTCTAAATACTCTGAAGGAGTAATCATGTGCAGCAATCCACTCTGCCTGGCGCACATGCGGATAAGGGACCGAAGCCACTCAGGTCCCTCATACCACCAATGTCCAAAGAGTTCGGCATCATAAGGAGCAACAAAAAGAGGAGGACGACTCATTCTCTGCCTGAGAGAGAGACTGTAGCCCGCATGAGCCTGAAAAAAATCTTCCGCATGCTCATGTACTTTCAGGAGAGCATGTTCATAATTATAAATCTCCTTGGATTCTGTAGGACCGGTAATCCGATGATATTTAATGCCGGTATCAACTCTTAAGCCTTGATGGATATAGGGCCGAATATATTCATAATCCAATTCGTATCCTACGTCCCGGTAAAATTCCCGGTAAGACGGATCTCCGGGATAGCCGTGTTTAGAGCTCCATACTTGACGCGCTGATCTTTGATCGCGCCCGAAAGCAGCTACTCCTGATGGGCAATAAATAGGAGCATAAACAGCGTACCTGGGACATGGATCAGCATATTGAAAACCATGGGTATCTAAAAAGAAGAAGCGAATATTATACATCCGGAGGAGATTGTCCAGCCCCGGATAGTAACCGCATTCAGGTAGCCATATCCCTCGCACCGATCTATCGAAAATATCCCGGTGATATTGAACGGCCACCTCAATTTGAGCTCTCACCGAAGACGGGTTCATTTTCAGAAGAGGTAAATAGCCATGGGTAGCCGGGCATATGATGATTTCTACCCTTCCCAGATCTTGAAAGGTCTTAAAGGCCAAAACAAGGTTCCTTTGACATTTCTGTTCGAAGAACCTTTTATTCCGTAAGAACCTCTGAAGATACTGGGACGACAGGTGAGCTAATTGAGGATGATGTTTATTCCGGTGAACCTCTTTTTCGGCCAGCTCAATCCGCTGGTCGAGGTAGAGAATAAATCGATTCTGCAGGCATGGATCAAGAAACATTGAAATGAGGGTAGGACTGAGTGAAATAGTTAGTTTAAAATTGAGATCTTCTTCAACGAGGCTTTCTATCACCTGAAGTAAAGGCAGATAACTCTCATTGATAGCCTCATATAGCCAGCGCTCTTCCAGGCTCTCAGCCTGTTCAGGATTGCGCACGTATGGTAGATGGGCGTGAAGTACCAAACAGAAATAGGACTGAGGCTCCATTTATTCCCTGTTTTCTTTAATTTTTTGAAAATACAAAGGAATAGATTCATGGATTTCTTCTCCCCCTGGCAAGATAACCTTCAGGGGGATCTTATAATCACCCTGCCTGCTGAGATTCAGCCGCCATGAAAAAGTCCCGTCAGGTTGAGCTTTTACCTGATCTCCATCAATATATAAAGCTGCTCCCGGCTGTACCCTTCCATATATCACCAGATCTGCCTCATAATGAAAGGTTGGCGTCGAAGTTATCTGTTCTCCAGGCAGCCAGCTACTCAGAGAGGTGGGGCTACTTGATATATCCGCCAGCTCAGGGAAAGGACAGAAGCTGCTGAGGCCCAGAGGGTCTGGAAAGCCCTCTGCGCTCAAGAGATCCGCAGGAGGGAACGGGAAAGAGATGGGATCATCTCTAAAAGGTTCTGAACCCCCTTCCAGACCACCAGCGGTCATTTGAATCATCTCAGCCATCTCGGCCACGTCTTTCCCCCAGCCCCTTTCTGATAAATTCAGGTAATATTCTTCGATCATTCTCTGATCGAAGCGCTTTCGAGTAGATGGAAAGCGGTGAAAGAGCATTTGTTGGTAATTCAGCGTGTTTACCGTTTCATACTCACCAACCACTTCCATCCACTGCTCTCCCTCCCGAGAAGACATTTCAGTGCGAGAGGTTCTCACCACATTTGAACCGGTAATACGGAAAAATTCTCTGGAGGCTGCAGGGGTCAATCCGAGCTCGGCATAAAAAGGAGTATCGGTCTTGGCTATTTCAAGGTACCATGTATTCTTCCATCCCACAACAGGAATATCAAAATATGATCCGATATCCAGGCCAAAGTCTTTCTGGTCACTCCCCTCATAGATCCTCAAAATCAACTGACTCTGATGAAAGAGATCGCTCATCTGATTCATAATGACTGATATCTCCTCACTGGATACCTCCCAATAGGCGAACATATGGTAGGGATCAACCTCCAGCAGGAAGAGGAGGGGAGTCATCCAACTCTGGAACGTAATCTCTTTTTTACCGGGTAAGAGAGGAAGGATTTCATCGATATCCCCTTTCTTCTCTTCAATCATTTTGTACCTCTTCAGAGATTTGAATCATTCCTCTCAGCACGATTCCCTTGCCGAAATCCAGAACCTGAATCACGTATCTCAGGTTTCATAATCCGTCATCAGATCGGATGTTTTGGTTTCTCCGGGATAAGACTCACCCCGCCACAAGGTATCACATTCCCTGGAATGATAGATTGTTCCTATAATAACTTCTTTCTTACCTCCTCCAAAAGGATAAATCCAGGTTTAGCATGGTCATATAATTTAGCTGTCCAATATGGATCCTGTGAAAAAAAGCAACTGGATTCGGACCATGATAACCATCTCTGGGCCTTCTCTAATAATCGTGCCAAATATGGCTGGTGAAGACAACGATCTCCCTTCTGGATCAAGGCTGATTTGAGCTCTCGATAGATAAAACTCAGTCGCCAAATCTCGTCTACGGCTTTATTCCGGTAACTCTTCAGGCTCTCATGAACAGATTGACAGCTATCTTGAACATCAATGGATGGCCGCTCTCTGGATTCCCGTACATACTCTCTTAAGAAAACGCTCCTGACCTCGGCTTCATTTTGGAATAAACCCTCCAGGTAAGGGGAAAAAATTCCATTCCAGAAGTCAGAATCCTCTGATGATCCATGAGTCTCCCTTTCGAGAGCCTTGTCAATATGAGTCCAGATAACCAATAAGGAATCTCTCTGCCCTGGCTGCCCCCCCTGCTGAAAAGGGATATCCTCTGCCTGTGAAGAATCAGCCTTCCTGCCCGCCAGATAAAAACCCTTCTGGATTGGTACAACCCCTATTTCAGCATTATGATAAGCCACATTCACTGGAGCATACCCCAAGAGATCCGTCTTGTCCTGGCGTTGACATACGTTTTCTATTGCTGAAGGCAGCCTGTCCGTGACTATGTATTCATAACCATATTTCCTTAAGACCGGGATCATCTCCGGACAAAACCCTATCCCCGGAAGCCAGAATCCCTTCGGCTCTTTCCCAAAAACCTCCATCAGCATTTCTTTACCTAAAAAAATATGGGAATCCCAATCTTCTGGCGGAATCAAAGAGAAAATCGGGTGAGAATAACCCATGCCAATGATCTCAACGGCTTTCGATTCGCGATACTCAGCCAGCACCAATGGGATATCAATGATTTTCCGGCAGGCATCTACAATTTCCGTATGAAGAAGTTGTTCTAAAAGAACACCGGAGAAGCCTACGTGGATTTTTATCGAATCGGCATGTATATCCGCATATTTTAGCGGGTTTTGGTAGTCATTGATAATCCGCAGCAATTTCCCCATTTGATTTTCCACCAATTCCAGGAGAGCATGGGGAGGCTGATGCATGAGAAAACCGATAG
>JBLIRT010000080.1:0-12812 GCA_049472445.1 bacterium | reverse complement strand
AGCTCTTCGGCCATGAACTCCTTTCATCAGGGGAATGAATATTACAGGGCGGGAAAATATGATCAGGCCATTGAGAGGTATCTTCATATTGTCCGGCAGGGCTATCGTGATCCCTCACTCTTCTATAACCTGGGAAATGCCTATTTTAAGAGAGGGGAACTCGGCCGGGCCATTTTGTTTTACGAGAAAGCCAGACTACTCCTTCCACGCGATGATGATATTCAAAAAAACCTCTCTTTTGCCAAGGCAATGATCATTGATAAGATCGAAGGGGAATCCCCCGGCTGGCTCACCACGATCTGGCACAGGATCACCTTCTTCCTGACCATGAATGAATTAACGGTGATCTTCACGGGAATCTATTTTGGCCTTTGCCTCCTGGGGATCATGGCTATTTTGAAGAAAAAGGGAATTACCAGACAGATAGCCTCTCAACTCCTTATTTTCTTCTCAATTTTGCTCGTCTTCACGGGGGGGCTTTTTCTCTATCGAATATATCACCTGAAATCATCTCAGACCGGGGTCATTACCTCAAAAATGGTTGAAGTTAAAAGTGGCCCGGAAAGCAGTCTGGCCACACTTTTCTCCCTTCATGAGGGAACAGCTTTCTCATTTCAACAAAAAAGGGGGGATTGGTCTCAGATTATGCTCAAAAACGGGTGGGGCGGCTGGGTACAAAACAAGGATATGGAAAAAATTTAGCAAGGAAGCCTGATAGAGATGAAACCAGGATGATTGTTACCGGAGGGTTAAGAACGAGGGTTGGGTTTCAACACAAACTGATTATAAAAAGGAGTAACCATAGTAAGAGAGGAAAATTTTTATGATTACAGTCAAAAATCTCACTAAGCGGTTTGGCCCGACTGTGGCCGTTGACAACATATCTTTTGAGGTTCAGAAAGGAGAAATCCTCGGTTTTCTGGGACCGAACGGGGCCGGTAAAAGCACGACCATGAAAATTCTAACCTGCTATATGCCTCCAGATGAAGGAAAGGCTACTCTGGCCGGGCTTGATACCTTTGAGGATTCCTTGAAAATCAGGGAGAAAATCGGCTACCTCCCTGAAAACACACCCTTATATAATGATATGGGTACGGTTGATTACCTGAAATTCATTGCCGAGGTCCGCAAAATTCCCCGATCTGATCGAAGTAAGCGCCTCAAAGAGGTAACGCAGCTCTGCGGCCTCGGAAAAGAGGTTCTGATAAAAAATATCGGGCAATTATCCAAGGGATACCGGCAGCGGGTCGGGCTGGCCCAGGCCCTCATCCATAACCCGGATATTCTCATCTTCGATGAACCCACAACCGGCCTCGATCCTAATCAGATTATCGAGATCCGAAGCATGATCAAGGAAATCGGAAAGGAAAAGACCGTTATCCTCTGCTCTCACATCCTGCCCGAGGTGCAGGCTACCTGTAACCGGATCATCATCATCAAGGATGGTAAGATTGTCGGAAGTGGAACACCTGAAGAACTGGCCGCGCAGGCCCAGGGAGAAGAGATCGTCTATATCACCATCCACGGCCCTGAGGATATGATACGGCAGAAGTTGGACAGCCTCGATTATATCCAGGAATATCGTATGCTAACTTCCGAGGATGGAAACTGCTCTCGATATGAGATTAAAAGCCCAAAAGGATTGGATATACGCAGATCCCTCTTCCAGGTGGTGGCCGATAACAAATGGTCCCTGTCTGAACTCCATAGAACCCAAATTACTCTGGAAGATGTCTTCAAACAACTCACTACAGAGGAAAACTAGCTATGCATAATGTGTACGCCATTTTTAAGAAAGAGTTTAAAAGCTATTTTAATTCGCCTATCGCTTATATCTTCATTACCGCTTTTCTCGTCTTTAGCGGATGGTTATTCTTTAGAGGCTTTTTCCTGATCGGACAAGCTACCATGAGACCCTTTTTCTCCATCCTCCCCTGGGAATTTCTTTTCTTTGTCCCCGCAGTTACCATGAGGCTGTGGGCAGAGGAGAAAAAACTGGGTACCATGGAGCTTCTCATGACGCTGCCTCTCACTGATGCAGAAATCGTGGCCGGTAAATTCCTGGCTTCCTTCCTTTTCCTCACCATTGCCGTCCTTCTGACGTTTACCTTTCCGCTGACTCTGATGTATCTCGGCCAACCGGATATGGGCCCGATTTTCGGAGGATATGTGGGATCGCTGCTTATGGGAGCCGCCTACCTGTCAATCGGCCTTTTCATTTCCAGCCTTACTGAGAATCAAATTGTAGCCTTCATTCTCAGCGTTTTTGCCTGCTTCGCCCTCTTTATCATTGGCGAACCGATTGTTTTGACCGCTCTGCCGACCTGGATGGCCGGGATCTTCACCTTCCTGGGGCTGGGCTCACACTTTCAAAGTATCGGGCGGGGAGTAATTGATTCACGGGATGTTATTTACTACTTCTCGGTCATTATTTTCTTTTTATTTCTTAATACCAGATTCATTGAAAGCAGGAAATGGAGATAAGCTCTATGAAAACAAGGAAAATCAAATATAGTGGAAATCTTTTGCTGGCCACCCTTATCATGATAGGGATCCTGGTCATGGTGAATTTTCTTTCTGTCCGCCACTTCAGGAGGATCGATTTGACGGAAGGGCAAATATACAGCATATCAAGATCAACCAAAAGAAACCTGGCTGATCTGACGGATATTGTTAATGTCAAGGTTTATTTTTCCAAGGAGTTACCGCCGCAACTGGCCACCCTGGACAGACAGGTCAAAGATATCCTCGACGAATACAAGGCCTATAGCAAGGAAAAACTCAGAATAGAGTTTATTGATCCGGCGCAAGATCCCGAACTTGAACAAAGAATGCGCTTTATGGGGATACCCAAGGTCCAGTTAAATGTCTTCCAGAAGGACCAGGCACAGCTTACGAACGTATATCTCGGCATGATGGTGATGTATGAGGACAGGAAAGAGGTCATCCCGGTGATTCAGGACACGAGAAATCTCGAATATGATCTGACCAGCGCTATCATAAAGGTTACCCAGAAGGAACCGAAGACAGTAGCCTTTCTCATTTCAGAAGATGAAGAGGAATTTCATGAAAAGACAACCAGTGTCCGGGAAGATTTGAGCCGGCAGTATACCGTAACAACTCTTGACATGAAAAAGGAGGAGAGCATTCCCTCTTCGGTCAACACCCTGATCGTTATGGGGCCGGAAAATACCTCTGAAAGGATGCAATACGAAATCGACCAATTCATTATGCGCGGCGGCAAGACTATCTTTCTGGTTGATACGGTGAAATTGGATGCCAGGAATATGCTTCAGGCACAACCGGTCAAACATAACCTGGATGAGATGCTCAATAATTACGGAGTTAAGGTTAATAATGACTTGACCATGGATCGCTATAGTGCGACCGTCGGCTTTAACCGGGGATTCTTCAGTTTCCGTATCCCTTATCCCTACTGGCCAAAAGCGGTCAATGAAAACATGGCTAAAGACAGTCCCATTGTTAACCGGCTCAGTTCGGTGACCTTCCCCTGGACCAGTTCTCTGGAGCTTTTGCCCGGAAGGCTGAAAATGATGGAAGCTGAAGGAACCGTCTTAGCTCAGACTTCTTCACATGGCTGGCTCAGTCAAGGCAGCCACAACCTTGATCCGGGCCAGAAATTTCATAGCCCTCCCTCTGAAATGAAGCACATTCCTTTAGCCGTATTGATTTCCGGCCAGCTCAAAAGCTTTTTCGAAGGCAAGCCGATTCCAGAGCCGGGGAAAAATCCGGGGGACAGCCAAGATCAATCAATTCCGGAGGAAGGGGAAGAGAAGGAATTCATCGCCGAGAGCCCCTCGAACCAGATCCTGGTCGTCGGGAACTCGCGCATGATCACCAATAGTTATTACCAGCCTGAAGAAAATGGAAGCTTCTTTCTCAACAGCGTTGACTGGCTTACCATGGGAGAGGATCTTATCGGCATCCGCTCCCGTGAAAAAACCGACTATCCGCTCAAGCCAACCGAACCGCCTCAAAGAGCCACGATACGGTACCTGAATATCTTCGGTGTATCAGTCGTCCTCATACTCTTTGGATTAATAAAGGCTTACATCAACCGAAAAACAAGGATTGCCTGGTTAGATAATTAAGGAGGTTAACTCATGAAATTCAAAAAGACCCTTTTCCTGCTTATTCTTCTGATATTGCTGGGGTTGGTCGCCTACCTGCTCGAACGTCCAAAAGACGTTACCCCTTCGGCAGATACCTTCCCTGATTTTACGGTAGATGCCGCAGCACTCATTCATATCAGGAATAAAGGAGAAGTCGTTGCCCTGGTAAAGACAGATGATGGCTGGAAGCTTGAAGGTGAACAGGGTTTCCCTGCTGATCCGGACCTGGTTAAGAAGACCCTCAAGTCTATTGATGAACTGAAAAAGGAACATAATGTAGTCTCAAACAATCCTCAAAATCAGAGTCTCTTCGAAGTTGATCCGAACAGCGGCATCGAAGTAAAGGTGAGCGGTCAGGATGACAAGGTGCTGGCCAATTTCTTTGTTGGTAAGACCGGTCCAGACTTTATGAGCACCTACATCCGCAAAGCTGATTCTGACGAAGTGCTCCTTGGCGAAGGATACCATCTCCGCTCCTCTTTCACCCGAACCGCTAAAAGCTGGTATGACCTGAATGTCTGCTCCCTCCCTTCAGAACAGATCGAGAAAATAAGCATTATTGAAGGGGATAAACGCCTGTCCCTGAAAAAGGATCAGGACCAGTGGCTATTAATCGATCCTAATCAGGCCCCGGCCAAAAAGGCAGTGGTAGATGATATGGTCACGACTCTGACCCGTCTTCGAGCCAATGATTTACTCAAGGCGGATACCCTGGAAGAATACGGTCTGGCGGCACCCCGGAAGCAGATCATGGTAACCATGTCTGACGGATCTGAGAAAAAAATTGACATTGGCCGGCAAAATGATAAGAATCAATACCATGTCAAGGCTGAAAAAGATGTGGTTTATCTGGTTCCTCAATACTCCATGAATAAATTCAGTAAAACCTTCGATGAGCTGAAGGAGATTCCGCCGAAAGAGGAAGCGAAGAAAGAGGGTGTCACCCCGGCGGAGGGAGAAGCGGGAGATGGAAAAGCCGGAATACCTATCGGGCACGGTACTATGAGCGAATCCTCACCCTCCTCCGAATCCTCTGAGAAATAATTCAGACTGTCATATTTTGTATAACCGATGGGGGAGGGCTTCGGCTCTCCCCTTTTCTCCTGCTCATCCAGACCGAAATGCAAACTCCGGACAACTATGTATTAAGAATTCATTTGCATATACATGCAAGATAGTGCATACTATTTCTTTTATATCATGAAGGGTAATGCTTCAAAGAATGGCATCAATATTGCATAAAATCTGGTCAAAATACAAAGGCTATAAAGACAAAAAGCAAAAAGATAAAAGACAGTTTTAAAACATCACATCAGCTTCACACGATAAAGATTTTTCAGAAGATGAGGTTAGGGGAGTTATGCTATTCATCAAGGGATTAAAGAAAGATAGTTTCATTAAGGCAGGATTTTTTCTCATCGCTTTGATTTTCTGGCTTTTTTCCGGGTCGGCAGCCAGGGCGGAGGATCCGCTCTCCATGAGCAAGACGCTGAATCTATCAAATACCGCCTATGTATATAAATCGTTCACGATAGAAATAAAAGCATCCAGCCCATTTAAAATTTCCTTCCAATTCGAGGCTGTTGATGGAGAAACGTATTGGATTACGTATGCATCCACGAATGCAGGGGTGAGCTATGATCCAATGGAAGGTCTCATAGAGATGGGAATCGGAAGCGGCCTGACGGATGGAAAGTGGCATACTCTTGAAAGAAATATCCAGGTGGATTTAGACCAGGCCGGAAGTTCGACAGGATATCATCATGAACTCAACTCTCTGAAAAAGGTTAACATTCTCGGGAGCAAATTCGGAGTTCGTTTCATCAGTGTATTTTATGAAAGAGAGGTAAATGGATATCTGAACAAGTATTATAAAGTCATCAGTAATTTTGAGGCACCGGATATTCAGTCAATGGATGATCCTCTTTATGAACTGGGCTGGACAGTGAACTACCCCAATTACTTTTTTATCGAATATGATGAAAATCTTAACGGATATCTGTTGGCGGAAAGAAGAGGCAGTGGCAGTGACTCTTCAAGTTATCACGAATCACCGAATCCGATAGTCTATAGCCCCACTGATTTCGGAAGTGTTTATTCTCCCTATTCGGTTGCCGGTGGGTATTACGACAATTTCTATGGATTATACGGCGGTTACGGTATGGGCGGATACGGCCTGGGAGGTTACGGACTGGGTGGTTACGGACTGGGTGGTTACGGGTTATATGGCCTGGGTGGTTACGGACTGGGTGGTTACGGGTTATATGGCCTGGGAGGTTACGGACTCCCCTATTCAATGTATGGCTATCCCTACTCTTCATACGGCGGCCTTCTGGGAGCATCTGCAGGGCTTGATCTCGCCCTTCTGACGGGCACAGAGCTCGGCCTGTCCTCTCTCCTGGGCGGCACGGGGCTCGGCCTGTCCCCCTTCCTGGGCGGCACGGGGCTCGGCCTGTCTCCTCTCCTCGGCGGAATAACCACCCCCTCACTGCTGGCCGACTTTGGAATCTCGGGATTATATGACACTTTTCAGGATTTGCCAACCTTCTCTGTCGATATACCGACCCTGGTTCCTTCCACAAGCAATATAAGCTTATCGGCGCTCTGGGGCCTTGGCAGCTTAGGAATATCCGGCCTTTCGGATGTTACGGTGCCCATATCCACCTTCGTTCCCGGTTCAACAACCGTTAACATACCGGATTTATCGAGTCTGCTTTCAATTTACTGAGGAAATACGCTATGGAGGCTCAGGAGTTCATGACACAGCGAATAAGGTCATCTCTCATCTTAAGTACGTTGCTCATATTGGTGATGGTATCTCCTCAGGATGCCGGGTCGTATTACTTTCCCGGCCCCTGGGCCAATTCTTCCTGGCTGGCAGGTGCCATGTATCAGCCCTTCGCAGCCAGACCTTTCTTCGGATTCGGCTATCCACCCGTATCCCGGCCCTTTGGATTCGGGCCGCAGCCTCTTTTGTCTCTTCTCTCTTTGGCCGGTCTGTCATCTTATTTCAACAGCCCTAATCCGGGATATCCTTACTCGGCGGGTGGATATAATTTCTCAACGCTCTTTGCCAGCGGCCAAAGCCCTTATCCCTATGCCAGTCCCTTCCCGCAGCAGGTATACCCTTACCTCACTCCCAGTGTGCTTTCCTCACCGACCTATAATATATACCTTTCTCCGCTCACTTCCACCCTGGCTCCCGTACCTTCCACCACTGGTATTATTTCCGGGATAACCACCAGTTGGGGCGGAGGAGGCGGTTTGACCGGCGGTCCGGTTATCTGACCGATCACATAGACCACCAGGGGAATATCTCCAGCATAAACTGCTGACTGGCATATCCTCCCAGGTTGTCATAGGCGGTAATCTCAACCAGATACTGGCCGGGAAAGTGAGATTGTATGGTAAATATTCCATTCTCGCTGACCGCCCCGATATTACAGGAGTAAAAAAGTTTCTCGTCATCCGGATCATAGATGTGCAGATCGGCCAGGGTAAAAAAATCGCCGGCCCGGCACTTTTGAGGTGATTCAATAGCTTTGAGAACTATCGGCGGGTGATTAAACCACGTGCCTTTATTAACACAAAAAAGGTTAAATGAACCAAAAGCTGCCAGACCTCTGGAATCCTGAACCTTCACGACACAATGAAACACCCCCTCAAATTGTGGAACAAAAGCTATAACCCCTGTATAGGGATTGATAATATTCTCCACCCATGGGCCGTACTGGTAGGCTGGAATTCCATCAAGAGTTGCCGAATAGGTCAGTATATCACCCGGGTCCGGATCCGTAGCCGTTACCGTATAAACATTGGGCGTTGTTTCGTCCGAGTTGATTCCCCCCTGAATGATGTCTTTTTCTTTGGGAACCCTTCCCACTTCAAAGCATTGATCATAGAGCTGCTCAAGACGTGGCGGGTGATTGGTAACCGGATAATTGACTATGGACAGGGGAAACGTTTCCATGTCGGATAGCCTTCCATCGGTAACCTCACAGGTAACAATCAGATTCTCCAGCACCTGGCAATTCATCGTCTGTAAAAGAATAGCATTTGGCCAGAATGTGAATCCGCTGTTTATCAAGGCACTCTGCATATCCTTTAAACTCCTGCCTTGAAGCCACCGGGTGATAGGAGCACCTAATTTGGGAATATACGGCAACAGCGGCGGATCATAGGCCCGGTGTGAAATCGGATCAAAGAGAGGTATCCTGGTCCATAAATAGGGAGCCTTTGTCCCCTTGGCTCCAGGCCCACCCACCGTAACCTGGAAAGACAAAGGATCTCCCCGTCCGCCATCCAGGAACCTTTTTTTGCCCTGATGGTCAAGGTAACAGGCCACGGAGGCATTCAGCAGGTTGGTATTATGAAGAGGCTCATCGAGCTCACTGCCGGTTTCCACGTAGCACAGAGGTTCACCGTTCGGATCCAAACACCACAACCCAAGGTCCGGGTCTTCAGCAAAGATGAGTCGGGTACTGTACAAGCCGGTCTGGTCAAACAGCTGGGTAAAAACCGGCCCGATTCGAAATAAATAGGGTGGCCGGTTCTGGTAAGGAGAGCTCTTGAAAAAGATGATATCATCCAGTCGATATTGATTACCACGCACCCGGATGGCCCGTATATCTCTGAGATTTTCACCTGTCGCCTTCCGAACTGCCTGACCGATATTGATAGTTACCGCGTGCCAGGTTCCATCCTGATATTGCCTGCCTAAATAAACCTGAATAGCTGATTCCTCATCGAGATCAACACTATCAGCAGCAAGAGCCTCGAGCCCGGTCTGTAAAGTTCCGGACGGGCTTTCAATGGGAATTAAGACGAGCTGGAAAAAGTGATTCTCCCCCGCCTCCGGTCCTGAAGTATAGAGACCGTCCGTGGTTCCGATAACCTCGAAACGAAAGGTATCAAAATATTCCATGGCCAAAGGAACACGGGCTTTAAAGCTCAGTTCAGAATTATTGGCATCAATCCATTGCTCGGTGGAACCATTGGCATACCTTGTGCTTTTACTAATGGTATAAGGCATGTAAGACGAATCGAAGGGTAAAAAAACCGATGCCGGCCGATAGACATCCAGAACCCGGCTCCCCTCTCCGAAGTCCAGGACACCCTGAATAAGTCCGTAACCAATTCCCCCTCCGAAAACGGGATAACTCGGTTCTTCCGCCTGCCAGCCATGATTCATCGGACTATCCCAGTATTCAAAGTTATCCAGGAGAATATCGCCCGCTGGTGTCTTGACCATATTCCCCATCATGATCATCTGGGCAGGTATGGGAGAGGATTCCAGGGAGTGCACCCTTGACGGATAACCACAGATAAGTATCACAGCCAGGCAAAGGAGCATGTGTTTACAGAATACGTGATTTGAAAGGAACATATTCCCTCCACCCTTCTGGGCTTATTCATCAACTCATTGTTTATAGACTTTCCGCACCATAAGAATACGAAAAAGTTTCATAACCGAACATATCTGCCTTCTTGTTACCCAGTGAAGAGAAATATTTGCACAGTACGAAAAGGTAACCTCCTATACCTGAATTGCGCTTATCTCTCGATCCGTGGACACTGAAAGGGGGGTGACTTCCTCATCAAGGTCATGAAAATTGACAGGATATTATCATCACGGCCTATAGAGAAAGCAAATATCATGCCCAAATATGATTTGGGCACAGAAAGTACTATTCTCTCGCCCTTTTAAAAACCCTGCAATCTCCTTTTGCTTCAGCCTTATCCTGGAATTTGAAGGAGATACGGAGTATTCCCATGTATTTGATAATATTCAAGAAAATTTGGTATGCTTTAAAAAATAAAAAATTGGTTGACATGAAAAAAATTAAGGGGTAATTATCTCACCTTTTTACGTCTATTATCATGATTGGATTCACGGAGAGTTTTTTCACAGGCTGTATTCAGGAAAAGCTTTCGTGCCAATCAGTAAGGGGCTCTTCTGGCACTCTCGTAAGAGAGGGCCTTATTTATCACCACCTTCATTCCTATCCTTTCTCTCAGGCCACCGGCCAAAGCCGGTGGCCGTATTTTTAGGTGCAGGTTACCATGCCCTGGGTCTGTCCCGGGTCTATTCAACTTATTGGCTTTCTTAAAAAACGAACAGGCAGACTTACACAGGAGCATAAGGCAGCGGAGGTCCCTTACCGTGGTGTGGATAGGAAGGCAGAAAGAGGAGGCGAATAACCGGCTCATGGGGAGGGATCCTGACTGTCTGCTGAATATTTCGTTTGTCATCCCGGTAAACAGCCTCATGATCCGAGATTTTCTCAAGGATATACTCAAGGCAGCTTCCTTCCCTCAGCACACGATCAGCGCTTATAAACAAACCATTGGCCGGTAGATCCCGAAACGTATATTTTGGCATGTCAGTTCCTCCTTCCTATCTTCTCTTCCACAAGCCTCTTTTATTTTCCCTTGCTTCCCGTTCAGCGGCCCGGAATTCCCCGGCATACTTTCCTGCTTCGTATCTGGCCCAGAATCGAGACCAGCCGAGGCGGACCATTTCAATATTGACATTGAGATCATCCACCCACACATAAGCAAGGATTCTTTTATACTTGTCTCTTCGGACCCTTCCCGCAGGTTCAAATTCCAGGCGAACAAGTTTTCTTCCCACCAGCCTGATCATGGCCCTTTTAGCCTGGCTATATCCATATTGCCCGCGCTCAGGCGTATTGATCCGGAGCAATCGAATGGACTCCCTTTGCCCGCGGTAGTCAATGATGATGGTATCACCATCAATGACGTAGAGAACATAGTGGTATCCTTCGGGCGGTTCCGGCTTTCGGGTGAGGATGTAAATTCCGGCGGCTATGAGGGCAAGGGTTAAAAGAAAAATAATGAGAAATTCCTCTATCTCCCGCAGGTTTCTTCTTTTCATGATCTTTCCTTTACCCTCAACCTCATCATGGCCCCTTTTAGACGAAAGACGCATTCCCTTTTCCTGAAACGATAGCCTGGTCCTGGTAACGGCCTACATGAAGATATCATAGTCTGTAAGGAAAGGTATACGTTCCCATGGCTGCATCGCTCTCTCCCCTTTGATTAAGATTGAATAATACCATATTATATATCTCTAAAATTTTTCCGTCCATGAAGCTGTTTTCTCCTATCTTGCTGCCTCTGCCGCGGGATGCAGGTAATGTAATTGCGGAAAAGCAGATCCCCCAGCCTGCCTTTAGCCCGCAAGGCAGTGATAAGAGATAAAGAGATGAATTCTGCTTGACAGTTTTGGCTCATGATAGGAAAATAGATATCCTACCTGAGCAATTTACTATAATAAGATAAAATCAACCTTAACCAACAGGAGAGACGACATGACGGACAAAACCGCAGATCTGGCTGGACCGGGAATAGGTGATTATGGTAAGCTCGAGCAAGACCTGCCTGATGACTACAAGCCTCTGCTTACTCCCATGGAAAGAATGAAGGCTGTCTTTGCCATCAAGAATTACATTGAGGCCAATCTGTGCAGGGAACTTAACCTGAACATGGTTCAGGTTCCCCTTATTGTCGATAGAGACAGCGGTGTAAACGACTACCTGGATCGCGACGGATCGCGAACACCGATAGAATTTCCCTGTGGCCTGGGACTCGATGTCCCCATACAGGCCCAGGTCGTACAGGCCGCCACGAAGTGGAAACGTATGGCTCTCCAGCAGTTCGGCTGCGCTGTTGGCGAGGGTATCTGCACTGACATGAGGGCCGTGCGCAAGGACTACTTCCTCGACCACGACCATAGTGCCTACGTGGATCAATGGGACTGGGAACTGGCCATAGCTGAAGAAGATCGTACCATCGACTCCCTCAAGAGTATTGTCAGGCGGATATGGAAGGTTATCCGGGGAGCAGGCCTCATGGTGCAGGAAATGTATCCCCAACTCAGGACTTCCAAGTATGCCGATTTCCCGGAGGAACTTACCTTTCTTCACGCCGAAGAGATTCTCGACCTCTACCCGGACCTCCCCCGCAAGCAGCGTGAGACCCGGGTTCTTCTGGAACACGCTCCGGCCATCTTCATCATCGGCATTGGCTGGCCTCTGAAAGACGGCTATCCGCATGAGATGCGCGCCGCGGATTACGACGATTGGGCTGTCGAGAGCATCGTTAAAAACGGTGAGCAGTATCATGGGCTCAACGGAGATATCCTGGTCTGGAACCCGGTGACCAAACGACGCCACGAGCTGACCTCCATGGGTATCCGGGTTACGAAGGAAACCCTTAAGATCCAGCTCAAAATGGCCGGCCAGGAGGATTTTCTCAACCTCCCCTACCACCAGGCTATTATCAACGGGCGAATTCCGCTCAGTATCGGAGGCGGCATCGGGCAGTCCAGGACCTTCATGTACCTGCTGCGTACAGCTCATCTCGGAGAGGTAACCGTCTCGGTATGGCCAAAAGAGCTTAAGAATATCTGCGTGAGAAAGAATATACACGTACTCGAGTAGCTGCCCGCCGTTGCTGCTCAAAGAATGGTTTTGTGCCGGTGGCCTGGTGAACATAAAAACGGCCAGGAGCATTTTTAAGCCCAAAGAGAAGGACCGCCACGAGCCGACAGAAAAATGAAAAGGCTGGGTATTAACTACACTGATCGGCAGCTCAGTCTTCCGGCTTCAAAAAAATAATGGCTCATGGGCAGGTAGACCACACCCACCCATGAGC
>JBLIRT010000008.1:0-36804 GCA_049472445.1 bacterium | reverse complement strand
ATATGCCGGATTTCGGAATAGCCGGAGGAAGAGGGACTGGAGACGGAGAATTTTTTATCGAGCATGGAAAGAGCCCTGCCCACGATTTCTTTGGCTTCCGAATCCTTCCCTACCTTTTTCAAGGTAACATAAAGAAAGAGATAATTATAAGGATCATCAATTTGAAGATCAATAGCCTGCTGCAGATGTTTTATGGACTTTTCCCACTCACCGCTTAATTCATAGGCCTTACCAAGTTTTTGGTGAAGTGAAATATCCTTCTTATCTTTCTCAAGGCCCCGGGCGTAGGTAACGATGGCCTCAGCTATCATCTTCTTGTCTGAAAGATACGTATCTCCGAGATTTTTATAAGCATCCACCTCATTTGGGTCCATGGTAATGATTTTTTTTAGCTCTGCGATGCCGAGGTCATATTTTTGCTGTTGCCGGTAAGCCCACCACAGATTATAATGGGCAATCTTCAGCTCCGGATTCTGCATGATGGCTTTTTTTAATTCATCGACAGCCTGATCGAATTCTTTTTTAAAGATATAGCTCATGCCGAGATTTACATGGGCCATGGATAAATTTGGATCAAGTTCAAGTGCCTTGTTATACTCGTGAATAGCCAAATCCACTTTCCCGATTTGAGAAAATTCCAGTCCCTTTTGAAAATGAGACTTGGCCTCAGCTTCCTTCCCCTCCAGGGAGTCTTGAGAGGATTCATTCAAAGGCTTTGAATCTTCATGAGCAGGCAGGGCCGTTTTAGCTGAGGCAGCAGAAGATACGTGCATTATCACAAGAAGCACGAAAAAATATTTGGGAAGCATTTTTAACATGTTTTCCATAGCCATCCTTTTTTAATATTCATTCTCCGTAAATCTTTTCCTGTGTCAGTTAAGATGATGGCAAATTCGTTACAGAAAGTCAAGAGCTCCTTGAAAATCTAAAATACCTGACTTGCAAATTCGGTAAAGTAAATTTCCCGAACCATACTCTGGGACAGGATACTGTTGACCAGGGTGATTATTTCATTTTTCAGCCTCACCTTTCCGGATATGTTGGCAATATCATCGAAGGATTTCGTGGACAGGAGGATCAAAATACCATCACGAATTTCCGCCCTCCTTGATCCCACTTTCCGGCAATCAGTATTTTTATACAGTTTAACTTTCATACCGATCCTGAGATGGCGATTACCCAGGCTCCCGTTGAGATTAACGGTAAAGGTACCCAAATTGAAAAGAGGTGGTTGCAGGCCTAAGGTATCCCGTACGGTTGGCAACGGGACTTTATAACCTTTAAACCCGATATCTTCAAAAGGCGACGCACATCTCCAAAATTTCCAGGTGCTCCAGCTGTACAGACTTCCAATAAAAAAGGAGCCTAGAAATATGAAAAATAACATAGTGAGTATCAGGGTGAGTATCAGGATATTCCTGGCTTTCACCATGTGAACCCCTCCCTATCATGAGCATCTCAATTTTCATATTCCTCTTCTTCTTTGAAATGCATTTGTTGTGCCCATCTATCCATCCATAGAGATAGTAAAGACTATTCAATATCTTACCCATTGTATCCCTTGAGGGGAGAGGTACATCTGGTGACAAAAATTGTAAATTCCGATTACTGAATTGTCACTGTTCTGGTAATGAGAAACTCCAGGCTTTACCTCATAAAACACCCATGAAAAGGATGAAAAGAGAACGCTTCACGTATCAACTTACCGCACGGGATACCTGGCACAAGATTATTCTTCCTGAAGATTCAAAATCATGAAGCCGATAGAATAAGAGGGTAGGAGAGAGATGGTCTTTCAGGACTGGGAGAAGTTATGGCTGCTGAATCATGGCCGGCTATCGCTTACTGAAAGGGATGGTATTACCTTTTGGGAATGAGCCTTATCGGCTGCTGGAATGGCAATAGTGTACAGACAAGGTATGTTCCGAGTGCCTCACGACATGTGGTTCATTATGTTTAATGAAGGCTGCTGTTGTTATGGATGAGACATTACACATCATACTGACTGGGGAGCATGGCCGGGTAAGATCTTTGGCGATTTCAAAGAGGAAACTGAAGATTTTTCTCTACTCATCACTTACCTTCCTCGTCACTCTTCTCCTTATGAGTTTTGCCGGTATTCATTTCTATAGCAATGAAATGAACCTGAGATTCAGACTGGGCAGTCTCAAACAGGATCTCGATCAAACGAAATCAAAGAATAATAACCTTCAGACAGTCATAACCAACCTGAAGAAAGAGAAAGAATCACTGGTCAAAAATGCGGTAAGTGAATTGGAGAAAAGAAGCCGGATGATTGAAATTATCCTTGGCGCTATTGGCATTGATGTTCAAGAGGAGAAGAAGGAAACCGGCAGTGGAGGGCCGTTTATTTTGCTTTACGATGAGATGTATGAAGATGTTCTACGCAAGGCAGATTCTTATCTGGAGAAGATTAGGCCTCTGCCTCTGGGATTCCCTGTTCCGGGAAGGATCACTTCCGGGTTTGGCAAAAGAATTGATCCCTTTAATAAACAGTCCGCCTTTCACGCCGGAATTGATATTATGAACCGCTCGAATACGAAAGTAAGAGCGTCGGCCGACGGCAGAGTCTTTCGAAAAGGCTACGACTCTGATTACGGGTACTATATAATTCTTGACCATGGCAATGGTTACAAAACAGTATACGGCCACCTTAAAAAGATATTAGTTGAAAAGAGACAGAGCATTGAGAGGGGAGACGTTATCGGTCTGGTTGGCAGCACCGGCAGAAGTACAGGACCTCACCTTCATTATGAAATAAGATACAAGGGAAAGCCCATCAATCCCTCAAAATATGTACATATTGCCGGATGTATCGCCCGCAGTCAGAAGCCATGAATTTTTAAAAACCCAAGATTATGTTTACAGGTGAATATGATGAGCTTATTCAAGGATAAAAATGATAAGAAACAGGTGACGCCTATGGCCTCGGATAAGGATGCGATCAGTAGCATAATCGGTGAGGAAATGATTATCAGCGGGGATGTCTCCTTCAGGGGGAAAGTGAGAGTTGACGGTAAAGTCGAGGGGGATATAAAGGGAGAATATTTAATCCTGAGCGAAGCCGGTGGTGTGACCGGTGATATTGAATCAGGGGTATTTATCTGCCATGGCAAGGTTGATGGTAATGTAAGTGCGAATAAGCTTTTCGTGAAAAGGACCGCAGTGATTCATGGCCGGGTGGATACCACCGAGCTTTCCATAGAGGGAGGAGCCTCCCTGCAGGGAGAGGTTGTCGCCCGCTGCCAGGATTTGCAAACGATTGAGGGATCCTTTCTCCATCAAGACCATCAGCGGATTGAAGAAAAATCGGCTGATGAAAGAGCTTATAAATTTGATGAGAAACCCCAAAAAGCTGATGAAAAAAAGAATCAACTCGAAAAAATACTCCTTATCAATGAAGAGACCGCCTGAGGAAGTACCTATCAATTTTGGGCAGTCTCCATTCAGCCCGGATGTCAGCCACTGATATATCGGTCTGGGTGGCAGGCTGCCGGATTACCGGAAAATAAAATTGATTCCTTTCCTGGACTATGGTAAATTCTTATTAAAGCCGTCACTCACAGATACATACCCATTTTGGCCCCTTTTCCTAAACCAGGTACATGCCCCTATCCTTTACCGAGTGGCCATGAAACGTTTGACCATAATTTCATGAGAGATGACGATATATACTATTGAGCAAGGGAACGTGAAATGAGAGAAATACTTGAGGCAGACAAACAGAAAAATCTCCTGGATATTCAGGAGGGTTTCTATTCGTCTTCGTCGCGGCCAGGCCATGCGGACCGTTATGACCTTTTATCCATTAATTTCGAAAGTTTCCTCAATGCCTCCGCCCCCCTCACCCAGAGGAAGGCGGAATTGATCCGGAGGCTGCTGAAGGAGTTTCTCGATGACCTTCCCGCGAACTATAATAATATCGTAAGATTGATCCTCTTACCGGATCAGAAAAAATTTCAGATTTACAATTCTGTAAATGTCTGTCTTCTTTCTCTTCTCATCGGCTGGACCTTGAACTATTCCAGAGAGGAATTGCTCGAGATGGGATTTGCCGCTTTAATGCACGATATCGGAATGTTTGCCATGGAAGGTCTCATTTACACCAATGAGACCTTTGGTCAGGAGCAGCGCGAGGATATCAGGCAACACCCGGTTCATGGTGTCCGGATGATAGACCGGTTTACTGAGGTTACCAGCGATCTTGAGCAGGCCATTCTTCAAGAGCATGAGAGGGAAGACGGCAGCGGGTATCCCACAGGGATGAACGGGAAGCATATTCACGAATTTGCTAAAATTATCGCTATAGCCGATTGTTTCGAGGCACTTACTCATTACCGCCCTTATCGAAAATCCTGTTCACCTTACGAGGCCATGCAAACCATTCTCCGGATCTCCAAAAGTCAATTAGATGCCAGGCTGACCAATAACCTCGTTAATGTCCTCTCCTTTTTCCCACCGGGCACCTGCCTGCGACTGGCCGACGGAGCGATCGGATTTGTGACCGCTATTCATGAGGGTGCGCCATTGAGCCCGGTCATATCCATCTACTATGATCAGGAAGGCCGCGAATTAAGGGGGAAAAAAGTGGTTGATCTTCAGAAAGAGAAGGATAACCATGTCGTCCGGGTTATCTCTCTGGAGCCTTCTTCTCACCTGAATCATTAAATGAAGCTCCCGGAACCTCCTTCATTGACAAACATAGATATTCATGCTATCCTAAGCCAAAATTTTCCTTATTTTCAATCAGTTAATTAATTCAGCGATCACTGCGCCCTTTTTGAGGGGCCTTATCAAAGGTCCGGGTGTTGAGAAACAAGGTATAGGCATGTCCCTTAAGGAGAAGGTAAAAAGGTATATCCAGAGCAATTACGGCACATGCTCCATTGCTCACGTGGCCAAAAGATTCGGGACCCCGGTGGACGAAGTAGAGGATTACTTCCTGGAAGAACTGAGCCCGAAAACAGTCATCGCCGAAAAGCAAGCCTCATTCGATCAACCCGGTAAGGATTCTCGGGCCAAATTGATGGCCTCAGCCAATAAGGTGACCATTACGCTCCTGCTCCTGTGCCTGGTGGCGCTTGTCTTTGCCTTAAATATCTCTCAAATGTCCAACAACGACATTTGGATGCATATGAAAAACGGTGAGTTGATCCTGAAAGGCCGCCATTTCCTTTATACCGACACCTATTCCTTCCGTACCATCGGAAAAGAATGGGTCAATCATGAGTGGCTGGCCGGAGTTATCTTCTTTCTGGTCAATAAGATCTATCCGGTTAGCGCCCTGATTTTTTTTAAGGGATTCCTCGTCTTAATTCTGGCGTTATTTCTTGTCGCCACCTGTCGGCTGACCTATAACCGGTGGACCATACTCTATACTATTACCGTCTTTGCTCTCTTTAATGCCGGGGTTCGCTTCTTAGTCCGGCCTCATATGTTCACCTATTTCTTCACGCCTATATACCTTTATATTCTCTTTGCTTATAAATATCGAAAGAAAGATTATTTATTCTGGCTACCCATCCTTACCCTTTTGTGGGTTAATATCCATGGCGGATTTGTCATCGGGATAGGTATCATGAGCTTATTTACGTTTGGGGAGACGTTTCGCACTCTGATAAATCGATATTTCTCTTACTGGCAGAATGACATCCTTTCTTTGCCGAGACTCAAAAAACTATGGGCCATCTGGCTTATCTCAGGTATTGTACTCTCATTCAATCCACACGGATTGAGTATTTATACATATCCCTTTGAACTTACCTCACAGAAAGTCTTTATGAGCCAGATTTATGAATGGCAGCCTCCTTTTAAAAGTTCAACCTTTATGAGATCCTATGCCTTTACCTATTTTCTCATCTGGCTGGTGCTCCTGGGCTTATCCTTTCTCCTGGACTGGAAGCATTTCGATCTTACCAATGCTCTGGTATGCGCGCTTTTTGTGGCCATGGCCTTTAAAATGCACCGGAATATAGCCGATTTTGCCCTGGCTACCGCACCGGTCATGAGCCTGAACTTTGACCTCTTTTTTGACCGCTTTTCCAATCACCATGGAAGGGCTGAAATTGATCTGCTTCTGAAATTAGCCATTCTGGTCATCACCGTGGGGCTTACGGCCATGTCCTTTAAATATGGATACATATACCGGGAGGGGAGCCGAAAGCCTTTCGGTTTGGGCGTTGCCTCGAACATGCCCATAGAGGCTGTTCAATACATCAAGGAGAATAACATCAAAGGGAATTGTTTTAATCCATATACCTATGGAACCTATATTATCTACCATCTCTATCCTGAAACGAGAGTGGTCATGGACTCACGCGATCTTCCTCACGGGGAAGAACTTTACCTGGAACACCAATATGCCATGAATCGGGTGGACGTTTTCAAGGCCATGTTTCAGAAATATCACATCGATTATATCCTTTTAAATTATCGAAACCAGGATTTGGCCAAACATTTTGAATACTTGGAAGAGAGCGGGGACTGGGTGCTTGTTTACTTCGATGACCGGAATGTGGTCTATATCAGGAACTTACCTGAAAACAAAGAGTTGATCGAAAGGGACGGATACTTTGTCTTGCACCCGGTTTTAACCGTTACCAGAGGGGGGGTGGAAACAAAAAGCATTCCCCGGTGCATGAGAGAATGTAAAAGGAGTATCGAACGGAATCCACGGCTTGCCTTTCCAAGGGTTGTCCTGCAGAATATCTATGCGGCCCAGGGTAATTTTGAACAAGCCATCATGGAGGGAGAAGAGTTGGTTCAATTGGAACCTTCCAATGTCCATTTCCATATCCTCCTGGGAGAGACCTACAAGAAGGCCGGGAAACTGGAGCAGGCGGCTGAACATGGAAGGAGGGTGACCGAAATAGACCCGCAGAATCCACGAGGCTATATTTTCCTTGGCGAGCTTTTCAAAGAGATGGGCCATATGGAAGAAGCAAAAGATAACTATCTGAAGGTTATGGAGATAAGGCCAGATCTTGAACAGAGGGTTCAGGGAAAACTGGATGAATTAAGGACAAACCATGAGTAAGGGAGAAAGCTGATTGCCTGCCTGCCAGGAAGGATCCACCCCCTATCTTTCAATTATTATTCCCGTATACAATGAAGAGCAAAATGTCTATCCCCTTTTTGAAGAGATTACCCGGGCCTTTCATGGTTATTCTCATTCCTATGAAATTATTTTTATCGATGATGGGAGCACCGATCAGACTCGCTCCATCCTGCAGGATATCTGCCGCCGGGATAAGCGGGTGAAGTGTATCATTTTCCAAGGCAATTTCGGACAGACAGCCGCTCTCAGCGCCGGATTTGACCTGGCCAAAGGCGAACTTATCGTCTCTCTCGACGGGGACAGGCAGAATGATCCTGCGGATATACCGAGGTTATTGAGCATTATAGAAGACCAGGGATATGATGTAGTGTGCGGCTGGAGAAGGAAAAGGAAGGATAGCTTCTGGACCAGGAGGCTGCCTTCTCTTATGGCTAATCGCCTTATAGCTTTGGTCACCGGGGTATTCATCCATGATTATGGGTGCACATTAAAGGCCTACAGGAAGGAAATCCTGAAGCGCATAAGGCTCTATGGAGAGATGCACCGTTTCATACCAGCCTATGTTTCCTGGGCAGGAGCCAAAGTCACCGAGGTTGAAGTCAATCATAGATACCGGGTAGCGGGACATTCCAAATATAATCTCTTCCGTACCTTCAAGGTGATGCTTGACCTGATCACGGTAAAATTTCTGTGTGATTATTCCACAAGCCCTATTTATTTCTTTGGAACCTTTGGTATATTTCTCTGTGGCTCCGGATTACTTTTTGCCGTTATTACTCTGGTTGAAAAGTTTTACCGGGGGGTCTGGGTCCACCGGAATCCTCTCATCCTTCTGGCCATTTTTCTTTTTATTATCGGTGTCCAATGTATCATGATCGGATTGCTGGCCGAGATCATGATCCGCACCTACCACGAATCCCAGGGCAAAAAGACATACATCATCAGAGAGGTCATTTCAACTTCCTGAAGAAGCTTCTCTCAGTTTGTACCCTGCTCAATCCTTTGACCGGGTCGCCAGTACTTTGGCTGCCATTCTGAAGGTACATGGTAGTTCTTGTAGCGAAGGATAGCATCAAATCCATGGCAGTCCAGACAGATGGAGAATTCAGCTCCGCTGTTGCGAAGGAAGCTGTTTCTCGGATCACCCTCGATATTACTTTCCCCGGCAGGATATTCCTTCAATTTCGGGTCCCACTGGTGAACATTATGGCAGGTCGGACAGGTTACGAAGCCAACCGGAGATTTCCGGCCCTGCTTGTCATAAAGAGGATAGTAGGTTTGATAATCAATAGTTCCCATCCTGCGAAACTGCGTTATTTTACCGGTGTAAACAAAGGAACTCGGATGAAGACCGACAAAGGCAAGCTTCTTCTCTGCACATTTGCCCCGATCATGGCAGGAAAGACAGGTGGCCAGCATAAAATCCTTTTCTGGCGGCAATTGTCTGGCCCACAGGAGGGATCTGAAGGGGCCGTTATGTACCACATGACAGGCCGAGCAAACTCCTGATTGCTCAATAGTGCGTCCCTGCAGGTTTGGTTCGGTAACTGATAAGAATTTCAAGTCATGCTCACTGAGGCAGACATATTGCTTGTCTTTATGGCAGTCGATACAGAGATTTTTCTTCTTTTCTTCCGGCAGGCGAAGGAAGCTGTTTTGAATATCCCCTTCAGGATTTTTGACGATGTTCTGCCTGGTTAATCCCTGGTTGATAGGTGATCTTGCCTGTTCTTCAGCTTCGGAATCTGCTTGAGTACATGACCATTGATGCGGATTATGGCAGGTACTGCAGGTAAGGAGATCCTCGGTGGACTTTCCTACTTCTCCCGTGAAGGTATACAGCGGCAGGCTGGTGGTGACTTCCTTCTCAGCGGGGCGGATATCCACCGGGTGAGAGAAATCGGCAATCATTTTCTTCTCAGCCATGTTTCCCTGGCTGTGGCAGCTTGCGCATTCCCGGGTGATGAGACTTGCGGCCCTATATGGCAGTTCCCTGGCCCACATACTTTCGTCTCTGGCATGGTGAACCAGGTGACAGGCTGAACAGATACCCGACTCACGTACCGTCTGGTTGAGTATGTTTTTTTCGGCTTCAGCTAAAAGGCGCAGGTCATGATCCGTATTGGCTATGCGGCATCTTTCCTGATGGCAGTCCTCACAAAGGGACGGCTCAGGAAGCATGGCCAGCCGCAGGAAACTGTTCCCGGCTGTCCCTTCCCTGTTTTCCCCGGTTCCTTTGAGATTTTCCAGCGAAGACCACTGATGGGGATTGTGGCAGGTTGCGCAGGCGACCTTTCCCGTTGATTGCTTTGTTCCATCAGGCAGGTAAAGAGGAAGAGCGGTTTGTCCGTCTGCTGCCTGAATGCCCTTGTCCATGGGGTGGGTATACCTGGAGATGAGTTTTTTTTCGGCGCAGCCTTTCTCCCTGTGGCAGCTCCTACACAACTGATTCGCCAGATCTCCCTGGCTGTCAAGTCCCCGGGCAAACATCAGAATGGATGATCCATTGTGGGCCAGATGGCAGACGCCGCAAAGTCCGCTTTTTTTCGGCTCATCACCGGCCAGGTTTTGTTCTTTTGGAGCCGTTAGGCGCAAGTCATGATCGGTTTGATCGATATACCTTTGGCTCTTATGGCAATCCAGGCAGAGGCTGGATTCGTGATCATTGGCTATCCTCAGGAAGCTGTTTTTCCCGTCTCCTTCCATATTTTTCCCGGCACCCATGCCTTTCTGACCGGGAGCCCATTGATGCACATTATGGCAGGTAGCACAGGTAACAAATTTTCCCTGGGTTCGAGTATTTCCTCTGGAATCGAAGAGAGGAAGGCTCGTCTGGTTCCCTAAAGGGCTCAGGTCGACTCCGGCCGGATGAGTATACGTGCCGACCAGTTTTTTCCCGGCACAGTTTTTTTCGCGGTGACAGCTCTCACAAGAGGCTGATAGAGGATCTTTCGATTGTGGCCTGAGGCGCGCCCACAGATGGCCGCCTTGGGCATTGTGGACAACGTGACAGGCGCTGCACGGCCCGAATCGGTTACAGGTTTGCCCCAGCCAATTCGTCTCCTCCTGAGCTGTAATCCGCAGGTCGTGATCTGTTTCCACGATCGTCTTCTGGGCCTGGTGACAGGTAAGGCACAGACCGGAGTTCTCATCATTGGCCAATCGTAAGAAACTATTCGTCTGATCACCTTCCGCCATTACGCCTGATCCAGGCTCAGTCGTGCGGGGATCCCATTGATGGGGATTATGGCAGGAGGCACACATAATCTTGCCCTGCTCTACAGGGCGACCATGTTCGTCATAACTGGGGAACTGTTTAGGCCAGGCAACTCTGGAAATATCCTGCCCTACCGGATGGCTGAAGGTTCCCGCCAGCTTCTTTTGAGCGCACAGCCTGGCCTGATGGCAGCTCTCACACATCTTCGAACCGGCATCTCCCGTCAATCCTGAGAGCGGTCGTGACCAGAGGCGATATTTTTCGGCATTGTGCGGCCGGTGGCAGGCAGCGCAAATTCCTGTTTGTGAACCTACCTTGGAGGTCAGATCAAGTTCAGCAGGTGCGGAAAGAGTTAGGTCGTGTTCAGTCTGAGTGATGGACTGCTCCTGTTTGTGGCATTCCAGGCAGATTGGCGGACGGGCTCCTTTGACCAGGAGAGATGTCGCCTGCCTGGCCTCATGAGGAGCATGACAGGTCAGGCAGATAACCTGGCCCGCAGCATTCATGATCACAGGAGAATCATCATTCCATTTCCCGGGCATTTTGAGCCGGGATGGCCTGTTAACGGGGTGGGTTCCTGAGCCTGGTCCCAGGCCGCGGATACTCGGGTTAGCGGTATGGCAGGACTCACATAACAGGGCGGTATACTCTTCCCCATCTTTTGAGGGAATAACTAAAAGGTTTTTATCCGTGGTCCCATGGACGGTATGACAAGTCTCACAAATAACGGCGTCCTTTTTTACACCGGTTCGCCCGTAATTGTCCAGGATTCTGGTTGGTATCGGTAAAGTGCTCACTCCGAGGGGATGATTTCCCGCCTGGGGACCCCCGTCTTTCCCCAGATGACACCTGATACACATTTCTGAATTCCGGTTTGGGGATCGGAGGTAGATGGTTTCCTGATACCGCAATTCATCAGATAAGCCATGAGCCGTATGGCAGGTAGCACAGGTTACTTCCCCCTCTTTCCCGAGAGGCATATCCGGCGGAATAGTCACCTTTTCTGAGGGTTTCATATTCACCCGGTGCCCGCGCTTGGCCCAAAACCGTTCTCGTGAGTCAACCAGGATCCCATTATGACAGCTATAGCAGATCATCTCACTGGCTGCAACCCGTTCTTCCTGATATTCCACTAAATCGGTTCCACGGCCTTCAACATAAAACTGGTCCAGCCAGCGGAAATGGCAGATAGCGCATTCCTTGGCTGAATTCGGCACCATCTGACCATATACGACCTGAAGGGAGCCTGTAATGAGAAAGGGCAATAGCCAGATGCAGAAGCTGAATAAGGAAAAGATGGAGAAAGACCACAGGTGGAGGGAACGTCCGGGCGGATGGGAGTAAACTCTGTGAATGCAAGCTTGCTGTATCTTTTCCATTAATCTACAAATGAATAAACGCTTATCACACTCGTATACATCTGGACCACATAGAGACGATTCTGCTGATCGATGAAAAGGTCAGCGGGAACCTGGAAGCGGATCTTCTCCTTTTGGGAGTTTCCGATCACTCCTAATAAATCACCCTGCAGATTAAAAACCTGGACTAATCCGATCTTATTGTAGTTTTCGCCGACAAATATTCTTCCCTTACCATCACTGCAGATTGATTGGGGTCTGAAAAATTGCCCCTTCTCAATGCCCCATTCCCCGATACACCGGATAAAATTACCTTCAGGGTTGAATACCTGAACTCTGGTATTGATCACATCCGTGACGAAGATATTACCCTCACCATCCAGGCAGGCAGTATATGGATAACGAAAGAGACCATCCTCATAGCCTACACCACCGAATTCGCGCAGCAGTTCGAATTTTTTACTGTACATAAGGATTCTATGGTTATCATTATCCACGACCATGAACCGTTGTTTACTCTCGTTGAAGACAATGTCCGTCGGATCCGACAGACATCCATAACGGTCAGGGGAGATGTAAGCTTCTGATACAAGTTCCCCTGAGTCATGAAAGATCTGAATCCGATGATTCTTGGAATCAGCCACATAGATATGCCCTTCAGAGTCAATCATGAGTCCCAGGGGAGATTTGAGTTCTCCCCGGCCGCTGCCCTTCCTGCCGAATTGAGTCAGGTATTTTCCCGTATAGGTGAATCCTACGACTCGACTGTTGACACCATCAAGCACCCAGATTCTTTGGAGCGGATCAACAGCTACTGCGCTCGGCTGATTTAATGGCGGGTCTACGGCGTCCTTTTGAATATCGAAAAGATGTTTGACCCGGATAATGTCAACACCTGAGGCCGTGTCCCCCTGCCCGGGATATGTGAACAGAAGGACAAAGACAAAGATGATGACAAGTCGGGCCGATATCTTCAAACGCATGCTTTTCTATGACCTCAAGATGAACATCACTCAAGGATGCTCTCCCGGCCTGTTATCGGGAGAGGGATTTTACCGTCTTTCAAAATTTCCTTTCCCTCAATGATACTTTCCGGTTTAAACATGGTGGGTAAATAGAGAGATTTATATTTGCCGACCATGCCCGCCACTTCCGTTCCGGTGAATTCGTCGCAGAGATGCTTTGGGTAACCGAGGGCCTCAAAATCCAGAATCGGATTTTTTCTGCGGTGGCATTCCGTACAGGCAACGGGTTTTTCAGATAAGCGTTTATGTACCTCGGCCTTGGCCTTTGATTGCTGATCATAGGTATATTGAGACCACAGTTTCAGGTATTTCTGCGCATATTCCGTTGTAATCGGCTGATCAAGCCTTTTATATTTGCCGATCTTATCAGCGACACAAGGCACGATTCTGGCTCCATAATTCCCTGCATAAACGCCGTCAGGAACCCGGTCTTTAATTTCCGGTATCTGGTCTCCGGTGGCATTATCGAACCAGACATACTTGATATTGTCTGCCCTGATATGGCAGGTTTCACAGGCACAGAAGAAGGTGTGCATATTATAGAGCGATCTTACTTCCTTATTTTTAATATGAGGATAGTTGCCATGACAAATGAGGCAGAGTGTTGGAACCCGCCATTTAATGTCCACACTGGAATCTACATTGTGAAAATGCTCCAACTGGGAATAGGTCTTTTCTTTTAAGATTCGGTCAAAAATATCCTCCCCCGAACCTCTCTCCTCAGGAATTATTGGTAGTTGATCGGGTTTTGCTTCTTCAATTTCCACGGGAGGCGGTCCATGGTGAACACCCTTTCGTGGATAAAAGAAGGCTTTTGACATCATCAGCAAGGCGACGACCAGCAATCCCAGCGATATACTGCTTATGGCTTTGGCAAGATTTCCATGACCGGTTTTCATTGGTTATTCCTCCTCCGTTCCTGGCATATTGGTAAACAGCTCATTCACCGAGGGAGTATCAAAAGAAGGAGTTCCGCTTTTCTTACCAGCCCTTGCTCTTTCTTTCATTACTCGCTCCCACTGCAGCGGATGCTCGTGCTTGAGATGCTCCATGCTTACGAGTCCATCGAGCCACGAGGTATCTTGAGGGAACTTACCCGGCTTCCAGTGCACACCATAAAAGTGCCATATGGAAATCGTAATACTGGCCAGGGTGGCTTCGCATAAATGAACCGTGCCGCATACATCTACCAGGAACCTGGGAAAAAAAGGAGCAAAGGTCATGACTACGCCGGTTACACAAATGACCGTTGTTCCAATGAGCCCGAATATATACTCCATCTTTTCACGGTAGTCAAACCGGTCAAATTTAGGCTTAAAATCAGACATGCCGAGCATATATTGAAAATTCTGCTTCATCTGAATGGCATCGGTAAGATTAGGAATCATATCCTTGAGCATCTGCCTTCCAGGCTCCGTAAATGCCCCATAGGCTAAATGCCAGAGAGAGCCGGCAATCAGAAGGGCAGCCAGAACGAGGTGAGCAACACGTCTATAGGAATAAACCTGCTGAGCATAACTGCCAAAAACATTGACTACCCAATCGGTTGGCAACAGCGACATCATGCCTGTAGCCACCAGGAGGACAAAGCATATCCAGACAATATTATGCTGCCATACTTCAACACGCGACAAGCGAGGAAAGTATTCTTTATCTTCAGCCCGCCTTCCCCAATTTTTTGCCATATTAGTGCCTCCCCTCTCTTCGCTCTTTCAAAGTTATTCTCAAGTCAAGCATCTGGTGAATAAACATGAATCCTCCAACGAGAATGATCATAAGTTTATAGAAAGCCTTTATGCCCCAAATGATAGTCAGTTGCAGCTTATCCATTTTATTCTCTTTAATCTCTTCCTTAAGAGATACCTTTTCCTCATGAGTCAACTCTTCACCTTCTTCGATGAGCCGCTTCTGGAGCAGGGCGGATTTTACACCCGTACCATGGACTGCTCCCGAGGCAAAATATTTGTTGGCTCCTTTGTGACAATTAGGTTGTCCACAGGTGGCCACCCTCTTATCTCTGAAAAGGAGAGATTCCGGGTCATCTATTGATTTGATCGAGTGGGCTGAAAAGCCCAGTTGCTTTGGTCCATGACAGCTCAGGCAATTAGCTGCATCATCGGTCTCATACTTGACGTTCCGGTAATGAAAGGTGCTTTTGAAATTGGCAGTGGTTTCAAGCCCGAAGCTATGCATCAATTCTTTATTGGCATGGCAATTGTTGCAAAGGTCAACAATCTGTTTATTGTTCCAGCGGGAAGAGGTTCGAGAGACAAAGTGCTTTAAGAACCGTTCTGTCCATGGGCTTTTTTCATGGCATGATAAACAGCGGCCTAAAGCTTCTGACTCGCACCCCGGCTTTTGAGCCATGATCCCTCTCAAGGGAGAGTAGAGTGGGTTCGAATGGCAATATTTACACCGCAGGCTCTTGTCCATGGTTATAAAGAGTGCTGATTTTCCATGAATACTCTTATTAAATTCATCAACCACTATTTTGTGAGAGAAATTTTTGTCCGTGGAGGGATCCTTCACATGGCATTGTGTTCCACAGTCAACCTTTTTGGCCGGTTTATGAGGCACCTCTTTCAGATTCAGATGGCAATGGCTGCAAAGAACATTGTTATGTACACTGTTGGAGTATAGTGCTTCGCTTACATAAAAGATTTTCTTGGCGCCTGTCTCTTTATCAAAGCATCCCAGACCGGAATATCGATGGCACAGCATACAATTTTCCTGATCTGCAGCCCTCGCCAGTACGGGGTTCCAGGTAAGGTCAACCAAGACCATGGAACAGAGGACAGTAAAGAGGAAAAACAATTGAGGGACTTTTTTATTTGGCATAGGGTCAAACTCCTATAATTTTGGTTAGTGATTTGGAATGTATCATTAATAAGACAATGTTTGACCTAAGAAATAAGCTGGAGATGCTTTTCTGTTTTTTATGCCGGGGTTATTTATTAAATTAACACAATCTAAGGAAAAACGCAATAAAAAAACAGGTAAATTTTATCTATTATTACCTCAATTTCACTGCGTCCTGCCAGGAATCCTTTAAAAAGCAATCTCCTTATCTTTCTTCTCTTCTACCGCCTTCATAT
This sequence comes from bacterium, assembly GCA_049472445.1. Taxonomy (GTDB): domain Bacteria; phylum SZUA-182; class SZUA-182; order DTGQ01; family DTGQ01; genus JBLIRT01. Next base: position 21,031 of record JBLIRT010000008.1, on the reverse strand, counting down.
CTGCCTTCCCTTGATCCGGTTGGCGGCAGCACTCACTGAAGCCCGTCTTCCCAACTTGAGAATTAACTCGGGATTTCTCAATTTTTTTTACTACCGCAGCCTCCCTTCTTTTCAAACTGAATGTTTCCAGGATTTTGAAAAAATATCAGACCGGACTCCTTCTCAAGAAAGAAAGCCCGAAGAGTTTACTCTTTTTGTCCCTCTCCCTGTTCCCTTGGATTACTTCGCAGATAGGGTTCAATTATTTTACTTCGATCGGGGTGGCAGAGAGTACAAAGCTGTTCTTTGGATTCAACCCGCAGTTTTGGTCCCTTGGCCCCATTATGAGGGTCATGGCAGGTAAAACATCCAATTTGTCCGCTGAGAGTCAGAGGAAAGATTTGAGCATCTGAAAAGCCGCCGAAATCTGCGTTCTCCTCTTTTGACTTGGATCTGCTCTGCCAGAAGTGCTCGACAAATTTACCGGTGTGCATGATCCCATAAGGGTGATTTGTTTCCTTATTGGCATGGCAGCCGATACAATAAAAATTCAGTGAAGCTCTATAACCGAAGGGTATGGTATCTTCCTGCGGAGGGGTAAGATCCTCTTCATCAGGAGTTCCTTGGGCGGCCGGGGTTTGCCCGTGGCTTTTTTGGGGCAGCCATTGGTCAGCGTGATATTCTTCTTCTTTAAGAATCGGGCCGTACTTTTTATAGTGACATTGCTGGCAGCTTTTATTGACATCACCAATACGTAACTTTGGACCCTTTCTTATGTCATGTGGATTATGGCAGGTAGTACACATGATTTTCCCGCTTAAAGTCAAAGGAAACATTTTAAATTTTTCATATTGGGCAAGTTTAAGCCTTTCTGAAGGCTTGAGATGCCCCCACACTGAATGAAGCTGCCTTCCCGTGTGGTGAGCACCAAAGGGATGTGTCTTAATATCAATTGGATGACACCCGAGGCAGTAAAATTTGAGAGAGGTTTTGAACTTGAAAGCCAGCCCTGTGGCGTTTTCCTTATTTATCTCATGGCAAAAGAGACATCGGTCCTCGCGGATGTCTCCTTCATCAGTCAGCTGATCATGCGGATTGATCTTCATGAATTGAGCTTTCACATGGCAGACCAAGCACGTATCGATACGCCTCTGGTATGGTCCTCCCCGGAGAAAGAAGGGATTTTCCTGTTTTCCCTGGCACGGGAGCTTATGACAGGTAATACAGGTAACTTTCCCTTGAGAGAGGGGGAACCCTTCAGGGATATGGACACGACCATTTTTTGACGGGGTAATACGAACCGGGTGATTATCGGCCTTGGCCCTCTGGTTGTTATGGCAGCTTTTACACAGAGCAACGGTATCACCCTGAAATTTTAAGTGTAACTCTTTACTCCCCTTCCGGGGCTCACGATCATGGCATAAGAAGCAGAATAGGCCGGATTGATGAGGGTTGATACGTTCAGATGCTTTGACCAGGGCATCATAAGCTTTATGCAGGATAAAGGGGTGATCGGCCTGACGGGAGGGAAGGTGAATCCTGTGGCAGCTCAGACAGCTTATCTGGCCCTGAAATAAGGGCAGTGGGAAAGGAGAGATTTGATTCAGCAGAATGGCACTGATACCTTTTGAAGAACTCAATTCACAGCTTTGAGGGATTTGGTTGCGATGACACTCTCTGCAACTTCGAGTGTATTGAGATTTCAGTGCGGCCTTGACCTCTTCCTCTGTGCTCGTTGATTTTGGTTTCCTTTCATGACATTTTCGACAAGAGACGCCGGTTACCTGGCTGGAATAGGTGTGAGGTGACCGTGACCGGGCAGAGGCGCCCGGTGAGAACCATAAGCTGAAGGCTAAGGACAGGGTCAGCCATAATTCAAGAACATGGCCGCGACTTCTTATGGTTGTTTTTCTCATATCTCAGTTTCCAAGGCTCTCACTTCCTGAAACAGGACCTATATACGTCAGATAATATGGCAATACAAGCACTTATTCTTCATAATCTTACCATTTTCATCAATCTGAATATGCGGATTAACTGCCTGATACCTTTCTTTTGAATGGCACACCAGACAGGCATCAACCCTCTTTTCATAAGGGCCTCCCCTTAAGAGGTTCCCCTCTGCCTTCCCCCCCTGGCAAGGCATTTTATGGCAGGTAAGGCAGGTTACCTTCCCATCACTTAAGGGGAATTCCTCAGGCACTTGGACGCCTTTATCTTTGGAAGGTTTCACGCGAACCGGATGATTGTCAGCCCGAGCTTTTTTCCCATTGTGGCATTGCGTGCATACGGCTACCTTGTCTCCTTGAAATCGTAATTTCAGATTATCACCTGAGAGGTTGAGGCTGGTCTCATGGCATAACTGGCAGAAAACACCGGATCGGTGCGGGTTGCTTTGCTGAATCCGAAACCAGAAATTAGGATAGAATTTATTCAGTTTATGTTCGTGAGCTGTCACGGATTCCTGATCATGAAAAACATGGCAGCTTCTACATGAAATGATTCCTGAGAAGAGAGGAAGCCCGAGGTATTGCAATTGAGATTTCAAAATCTCTGTGGCTTTTTCAGTGCATATTAACCGGCAGCTTTCAGGAACAGCATGGCAATCGGAGCAGAGGGCCTTATACTTTGCCTCATCGAGAGTATCCGTTCCCCCGGACGTGCCAAGAGGATCAGAGGCATGACAACCTGTGCATCCCGTCTGAAGTGATCGATTCTTCAGGGTATGATAATTTTTAGCTTCAGAATGGCCGGCCGCACCAAAGGCAGTATGAACTTTCAGGCAGGTTGACAGGGCCAGGATGATTATTCCTGCTGTCAAAGAGAACGTCTGGTAGCCTTTTCGCAACAGTCAATGTCTCCTTTTATGTCCAATGAGAGGTGTATAGTGCCTGATTTTCATGGGCAACGTAACCTTTAAGGAGAAGAGCATCATCTTCGGATAAGATCAATTCCAAAAGGCTCATTTCCCACTCGTATTGAAGTAATGAGACGTTTTTGACGCAGATCCAAAACCGAGAGGCTTTCTTCTCCACTATTGACCACATACAGATAGTTTCGATCTTCGTCAAGCGCTAATCCTGTTGGCCTGAGACCAACCGGGTACCGGTTCTCCTGCATATTCATTGATCTGGAAAAGCTGCTGACCGAATGGTCCTTCAGGTTTGTTACCAGTATGCGGCGGCCGGCTTCATCCAGAACAATCTGGGCGGGGCCGTATTCACCCTGAAGAACAGATAGAGATTTCACAATATCGTCTGTACTTAACTCACCTGTCACTAATTTATCTAATTTGTCTACATTGACCTTAAATGACGATAAGGAAGAGGAACCAAAGTTGGCCACAAAGATTCTGTCCTCTTGCTGAATCTCATACCTATATGGATCCTCCTTTGTTACCGCTAACCCCCAGGGTTCAGATCGGATCGGAATCCTGGCGGCCACGGCAGGCTTTTCAACCCCTAAAAGATGCTCCTCCAGTTTGAAAAGGTAAAGATCATGAGAACCCCTGTGAACAACATACAGGCATTTCCCTGAGGGACTTATCTTGAGATCAACAGGCTGGTGGCCTGCCTCGAAGGTATCAATGGATCTTTTCAGATCGGTATCAATGATAGTTACATTGTTACTCTCCGTATTAGCCGTGAACAGATATTTTCCATCAGGAGAGATAGCCACGGCTGATGGCCCAAGGCCTAAAGGTAAATCGATGGCATCTTCCGGTTCATGGGTCATGGTGTCGATAACTGAAACGGTATGAGAGCCGGAATTAGCTACATAAGCATAGGTTCCTTCCGGATTCACGACAATCCCCTTCGGCTGTTTACCGACCTGAATACCCGACACTACGGAATTGGTCATCCGGTCGATAGCCGTGACAGTATTATCGCCTGTATTCGTTACATAGAGCATGAGAGACTTGAGGGCGGCCCCCCTTTTTTTGGGGATAAGCTGAGCCGAGAGAAAGATTCCTTTGGCATTCATCCCATCTTTCGCCCGGGACCCGACTTCAAGGTCAATATGAATATGAGTGCGTCCCTGTGGAGTAATAAGAAAGGGATAATCCAGCAGGGTAAATTCTTCTGAATACGCAAGAGCCATGGGAGTACCTGATTGGTATAGGACAGGCCTGGCCAGCAGCAATCCGATCTTCTGATAATGGCCTGGAGGGATTTTTTTCTCAAGAGAAATCCGGCTTGGGCTGGATATTGTCTTTAATTCCTGCTCTACAGGGAAGGTGACGGTCCTTCCGTCTTCAGCAAAAATTTGAAGTGAATGTATAGAAAAGGAAATCTCTTCATGACGTGGCGAAAAAGCCTGGACATGAACCGCCAATGATCCGTCCGGGGATTGGCCCGTTCTCACCGTTTCCGGGGGCAGGTGGGCGCAACCCGGTAAAAAAGCCAGTTTCACCAACCACCCCACCAATCCGGCCAGGAAAGCACCCTTTTTCAAGGGGCCGGATGACATCCGGGGAAATGTTAGCACAGGCATAAACGAAATCCCTCACTCCACGTTTTTGTGATGACACTCCTGACAAAGTGCTTGCGTACCGTCCAGCCTCAAGTTATACCGAAAGGCTGTACCCATTGGGTTATGACAGGTGCTGCAGGTAATTGGACTCTTCTTATCCCTGGGATCAATAACTTTATCTCCCACCGGGTGAGAGACAATCTTCTGCCTCTTATGGCACCCTGTGCATAACGTGATAATGTCGGTTTTATGGAAGTGAGATTGTGAAGAGGCATGCGGGTCATGGCAATGACTGCAATTCCCCTTGATAACCTCGGGATGCTTATACTTACCGGCCTCTGCCTTCAATCGAACTTCCACCTCTGGATGACAGCCTAAACAGAGCGTCTGATCATCTTTTCGAAGCTGATATTTACGTTTAGAGGCATGCGAGGTGTGACAGTAAGAGCATTCATTCTCTCCAGCTACCAAATGGCTTCGAGATTTACTCACGAAGGTTGCCTTTGCTTCTTGATGACAAGTATAACATAGCTTGGCGCCATTCGCAATCAATCTTGTTTCTGTTTTTGTTTCAATACGGTGACATCGGAAGCATTCTTTGTTTCGGTAAGGTTGATGGGCCAAAGGATAGAGAAATTTCACCGTATCGGAAGAGTGTGGGTCATGGCAGAGGGTGCATGTGCTCCCGGTCACGTTAAATCCCTGGTGAGATGCTGATACGTCTTTCTGCCCGTGGCAATTGAGGCAAACACGGAAGACCTCTCCAGTGAGCAGCGAATCTTCTGGTGAGGCATGGACCGTGTGACAGACCTGGCAATTTCCCTCACCGGCAGGCTGATGAATGAATTTCATCTGGAAGCCTTGCCTTTCATGACAGCGAAAGCATAGTTCCTGCCCTTTTGCTTTCAGATGATAACGATAAGGGGATACGTGAGGATCATGGCAATCAAGGCACCTTTCCTGATCAATGGGGGAATGTACATGGTTCATCCCTGTCCACGTTTCCTTTTCCTTCCCATGGCACTGGTAGCAGAGTGAGGCACCCTTATTGATGAGAAGATGGCTGAATCGGGCTGCATGCGGGTTATGACAGGCGGTGCAGCGCTTCTCTCTCACGGCCCGATGGGCCGAGCCGGTGACGCTGCGCTCTTTTAAATCCTGATGGCATTGAAAGCAGTCTCCTGAACGGCTCTTTTGATTTTCCGGCTGAATAGCCAGGCAGGGTACATTGATCATAAGAACGAAGATAAACCCTGATATAAGAGAGAGACAGATCCTGATCTTACAATGTCTTTTCAACGCCTTCCTCCGCCCTGTCTTTAAGGTCTGAATGGCAGATACTGCACTTTTTATCCTGAAAGGGCTTGTGCATGATCTCGCGGAATAAGCCTTTCTCCTTCGAGTAATGGGGATCATGACAACCCAGGCAATGACGTGCCTTAGGTTCAACCTTCCCGTCAGCAGGCTGAAAGCCATGCTCATGGGATTTATGGCAGTCGGCACATATCAGATCGGCCTCTTTTTTCAACAGGGAAAGATATTCAGAATCATGGCTCTCATGGCAGGATAAACAATTCCCATCCCGTACCGGCGGATGCACCTCTCCAAGGCCGGATCTGGCCCTTTCTTCTAAATCCTGGTGGCAGGTGAAACACAGACTGCTGGTTCGAATGAATAATTGAGGAGAGATTTTGCTTCCATGCGGACTGTGGCAGGAGGTACATTGAAGGTCTTGAAAGGGCTTATGGATAGCCCGGTTTTTAACGGTTAAGGGAGTATATATCGACTGGTGGCATTGGTCAGCGAAGCATACCTGGCCGTTCTTATAATTCAGCATGTTTTTGGCCTGTCCGATATGAGGCTCATGGCACTTCATACATTGGCCGTTTTTTACTGCCGGATGCAGGGCATCAGACTCCAATTGCTCTTTTAGAGATGCATGGCATTTCAGGCATAATTCATGGGAAGGAAGGGGTAATAAATTTCTGTTGTCTCCGGCATGGGCCCGGTGACAATCAAGGCACCTTCCTTTTTGTACCGGAGTATGAGCCGTGACATGATCAAACCGCTTTTTTTCCTCTTCATGACATTGATAGCATAGGTGAGGGACTGCTTCTCTGGTGAGATGAGGCCAGGCTGAACTGTGATTGGCATGGCAGAGCAGGCAATTGCCGTCATTCAGGGGAGTATGGACCACGGCATATCGGCTTTCTTCATGTACCTTCGGGTGGCATTGGCCGCAGAAATCTTTTTGAGCCTGTCCCTTCCACGTTACCTTTCCGCCATGCGGGTCATGACAGAGAGTGCATTGGCCGTCTTTAAAAGGGCCATGGATAATTTTCCGCCCGACTTCGGCCTGCATGGTTGCGTGGCATTGATAGCAGCCCTGGGATTCAGGAATTGATAAGAGTCCTTTTCTCTTCGAGGTGTGCGGAGCGTGACAGGTGAGGCACAGGCCCTCTTTCAGAGGTTTATGAACATGTTCCCCATCTTTCAAGTATTTTGGGCCATCGTGACATCGATAGCACAGGTTATCTATCCCCTCGATTACCTTAAACGGTTCTGGGGAGTCGGCAGGGGGGTGGCATGATGAACACTTCCCTGACTGGACAGGCTGATGCACTCGATCGGGCAACAGGCGCGGATTATCCGAGGAATGTGGATCATGGCATTTTGAACAGGAGGAATTTTCAACCGGGTATCCCTGATGGGCTGCCTTAAACCCCTTGCCTTGCTCATCATGGCACTGCAGGCATACATCACGTTCTTCAGCAGTCAGCAGATGAGCATGGCCCGAGGCGTGAGGGAGGTGGCAATTCCGGCAGCCCTTCTCCAGAGGCTTGTGCCGGTAACGGCTCTCAAACAATCGGCGTTCATGGCAGGCAAAGCATAGCTCCGATTCATCGTGGAGGAGGAGATTTTTTTCCCCGGCCGCGTGGGGGTCATGGCAGGGGGTGCATTTACCCTGGCCAATAATGGGATGAACATAGGTTTGAGCACAGGCGACCTCTAACTCTGAATGACACCGAAAGCACATGGCAGCCTTTCCCTCGTTCCATAAGCGCAGGATCCCGATGAATCCATGCGGCTCATGGCACTGGTGGCAGGCTTTCTTTTGAACCGGCTGGTGGATACAAGGTTTTTGAACATACTGCTGGACTTTCTGATGATGGCATTCGGCGCAGCGGCGGCTGGAAAACCGGGCTTTTTTCCCCTGGGTGAGCATGCAGGATGGAAGAGCGAGAGAGAAGAAAAGATACAGAGCGGCAGCCAGACCGGTTTTGACCCGGCCTCTGATACCCTGATTATCTTTCGTATCTGTATTCAAGGACATACGTATTTAATGGCCCAATGGCTGATGCTCATGAGGGATCAGTTTCTGTAAATTATCTTCATAGATGACAATCTCTGATAGGCTACGCAACAGATGAGCACAATCGCGCTGGACAGCCTGAAATTTTTGTGAGGCTAGGCTCTCTCGAATCCGGCCCTTTACCTTTTCAAGGGGGAGAAGAGATCCGGGAATCTTTTTATTCACCCGGTACAAAGAGTAACCTTTCTCATGGTGAAAAAGTGGACTGATCTCCCCATCTTTTAAGGTGTCAAGGAGAGCTTTCAGCTCCGGTTTCATGTTCTGGAGGAGCATCCACTCCTTTTTATATCGGATATTTTCGTCCGATGGCGTTACCTTCACCAGGAAAGCGGGATCAGCCCCCTCAAGGATCTCCTGATGAAGCTTACGAGCTGAATCCAAATCCTTCAGGCAGATGTGCTCAAGCAGGATCATGGTTTCCTTCTCAAACCGTGAAAGATTATCATGGTAATATTGTTCAATTTCCCGATTACTTATCTGAACCCGTGATTTATATAAGGCCTGTAAAAAGGATTGGTACAGCATGGCCTCCTCGTATTTCCGCAGGTATCTTTCTGTATCCTTTCCATACCGGGATGGAGGTTTTTGAAGTGCCTCCTGTCTTAAAAGGCGAAACTCTATCTTTCTGTCAAATCCCGCCCTCCGTGCCTCCTGAATGAACAATATCCTGTCAATGACCTTATCTAAAAAGCTGTGAATATCCAGATGATCCGCTCCCTTCCGGCCGGATTTAAGCTGATGGAGGTGGAACTCCGCAAGTTCCTCCTGGAAATCCTGAGAGGTAATATATCTATCATTTACCCTGGCTATGATTGAAGATTTTGATTGAATACCGGGAAGACAGCCGCTCAGTAGTGATAGATACCATGGAACAAGGAGAAAATGCAAATAAATAAAGAAGTCTGCCTGGTGAGATCTATAAAACAAATTCATCAAACATCTTTTTTAATGTGGCGCTTTCATTTTTTAATTTTCGGGTAAGGTCTTCGGAAAAAGCTTTGGCCATACCTTCATGAATGGTCGCATCCAGAGTATATACTGTCTCTCTGGCTGATAACAGACGCTCTCGCAGTTTAACCCCCATCTGATTTATTTCCCTGGCCAGATCCTGCAACTCATCGTTTGATCGCAATTGGACCTGCTCTTTTAAATCTCCGGACGCAATCCTCTGAAGCCTCTTCTCCAGTCGGAAAAGAGGACCCGCAATCTTTTTGGGATAGAAAAGGGCTGCTCCTAGGGCGGCAAGGGTTCCAAGACCTATGGCCAGAAATATCCATGGTGCTAAAGCCTGCCTCATGTTAGACAATTGAATGTGGAACTGTTTGTAGGTTGTATCAATTTTACGATTACTGTAATGGTAAAAGATGCCACCGCTTACGAATACCGAGATGAGAACAATCAACCCAATCCAGCTGAAAATTCTCAACTGCAGGTCTTTTTTTATGGATATATTTATATACCTTCTTTTCTGATGGCCATGTTCCATTTCCCTCTCCTTTGATCGTCTAGCTTGATTAGCTGGGCTATTGTGGATTATATATTTCTTTAGAGTGGCAGGCCACACATAATTCCTCTGAAACCGCCTTTTGTCCTAAATATTTTTCATCGCCAGCGTGAGGGAGATGACAGGTGACGCATAGTAATAATCCATCCTTTCCTGTGGGGAGATTCGCTTCCTTCATTTTTTTTCTTATCTTTTCAGATGGCAGGACGTGCACGGGATGTGAGATCCCTAAGCTACTTTTCGGATGGCATTGATAACAAGCTGTAATCCCAATTTCAGCCATGGGATCGAAGTTTTCAGGAACGGGTTTCGTGTGAGCGGAAATGGCTTTCGGGAAGGAATCCTCGAGATCCCATTCGATGAGACAATATTCAGGAAGCTCAGTTTTCCATTCCAGGGTAGCCTGAGAGGCATTCCACCTGTCGGTTACCAGTTCCGGCTGTTCAAATCCGTTCGAATCCTGAAAGGTGATGGCCACTCCTCCCTGACTGGGAGGTATGAGGGAATAAACCTGCGAAATATGAAAGGATGAATTGTCCATGGTGTATCCCTTGAGGCGAAAGTACCAGGTATTTCCAGGAGTAAGTGAAGGGAAGGTGAATCTGTGATGCAAGCCTTCTTTCAGCTGGAATTGATGGCACTGGGGGCATTTTTTTTCAGCAAAGGGTTTATGTATATACCTGGGAAGGTGGGCCAGGGTTTCCTCATGACACATGAGACAAAAATCTTCGGGTGAAGAAGAGATTTGAGCCTGGATATGGGCCGACGGATAAAACATCAGCCAGGCTTCAAGCACTACAAGTATTGGCAGTATGAGCAGTCTTTTGGAATCAGGCACGGCCTTTTCACCCTTTATCCGTTTATATCTCAAGTTCTTTTAAAAATTTTCGGGCTGTTTTCTGGACAAGCTGTGAACAAAATACTGTTTCGCCAATATCAAAGAAGATCCGCTCATCCCACCCTGTCCGCTCATCCTGCCCGAACCATATGATCCGGCCATTTTTACAATCCAGAAGCCTTGCTGAAATATGAATCATGGCCGGCTCTTTTCCTTTATCAGGATTCCATTCTCGATAGTTTATAATTGTTCCCAGCATGATCCCGTCAATAGAGAAGGTCTGGGCCAGGTTATGCAAGATCTCCCGGGTGAACATTTCGGTTGACAGTATCCCCTCATTCAGGAGAAATTCTCGGATATCCCCGTATTTCAATACCGAAAACCTCTGGCCGTGATCGATTTCTCCAATGAAGATCGTTGTCACCAGGACTTCAGCATCCAATCTATCGCTGAGATTATCAAAGGGAACTACAGCAATGCGCTTTATTCGTGACAGGGCATCTTTTCGCCTGAATATCTCTCCCCTCCTGGAGGACGAGATACATCCGATGAGTATCATCGCCGTAAGGGGGATGAGAAGTATGACCCACACCGTATGCCTTATATCTTTTGATGTTCTCCTGATCCCATTCTTATCCATCGGATTCCTGCTCACCTTGTCCCGCTTCATTATTTTTCATATTATTCGGCAAAGATCTTAGTAAATCTTCGGCTATACTTTCTATGAGGGGTGACCAATGCGTATGGTCACCTCTTCGCAGAAGGTAGACCTGCTGCTTTCCTAAACCGCAAAAATTTTTTGACCACAGCAGTGGTGCCTCTCCTCTTGTTGAAAAGAGCATACAGAAAAATGAAACCTGTGGGAACGGATCTCGGCGGTAAGTCTCTATCAGCCCGGTTAATAAGGCATCTACTCTTAAATCCCTGCCGATCATTTTCACTTCTTCGGTAGTGAGAAATCCTGTATGCCTTATCCTTGAATCAGCGAGAACTTTTTCTACATGGGATAGCGGTACCACAGCTACGTCTTTGTGGATAACCTCCCAAAGGACTTTCATTACTTCCTCACTGGCCCCATACTGCCCGCTTAAGTTTTCAAAAGGGACTATAGCTATCTTTGGTCTCATTACCTCTGGTTCAACCAGGGCCGGGCGGAGGCATTGAGACAGAGTCCCGGCCAGAAACAGGAGCAACCAGAAAGACCATCGCCTGTCATGTTTACTCATAGACCAGGGTATCCACGATCCTTTTGGCGGCTTTGGCTGTGGCCTCACTCATGGTACTTTCACCAAACCCAAAAATAGTGGGGAGTATCCGGCCGCCCTTTTCGGTATGGCTGACCGACCAGATAATATTTCCCGTTTTCGTATCTAACATGCGGAGGGTAAGGGCAATTTCAGGAAATGAGCCGGCCGCGGTTCTATTCAGGGTATATTCTTCAACAGTACCGAGGATCAAGCCCTGTACACCCATAATCTGGCCGAAGGCTTTAGCCACTTCAGCGGTTACATCCTGTGGCTTGGCAACTCCCTGGGATTCCAGGAGCTGAAACACTTCGCCAATCTCCGGGACGTCGATAACCTCGGTCGAGAGTAAGGCCGTTATGAAGACATCCCTCACTTTCTTGTCTGCAAAGCGATCAGACGAAAGATTTTCAAAAGGGAGCACGGCCACCCGTTTGATGAAACCGAAGTTGGTATTAGGATTAATGTAAACACGAGGTTTGGTTGCGCAGCCAACTACAGACAAGGAACAGAGAAGAAAGCCGGTAATAAGTACATAAGCATGTAATGAAAATTTAGCAGACACTGATCGTATCCTCCTTCATTTCTTGTAACCTCCCTATCTTTTTATAGCTCTAGATCAGTAAAATGATCAGATGAAAGGTCTCCTCCCCTTTCACCTGTCCTGCTTTGAACTTGTATCTATGTTTTTATGGTGAACCGTAATGAAATTATTTCATCCTCGGTTGGATATGTATATTTTATCCTCAACCTCAAGGTTTTGGTAAGGTTGATATTTACCTCACTTGAGAAGCTCTTGTCCCCTCCCAGGTTTTCAGATTGATAGCGTGCTTCGAGCCGCCATTTCGGGGCTGGTGCCCATTCAATGCGATAGTTGTGGAAAAATTTATCGATATCCCCATATTTTAATTTATTATCAAAGGTGAGGAAAAATTGATCAATGGGTCTATAGGTTATCAAATGCCAGACTTCCCCCTGAAACTTTCGCTCATTCGGTAACCCTTCTTGTTTATACCGAGGAGTCCATTCATTTTCGTTGCGGAAATAGTAAGTCAAATCGTCCCGCAGGTCAAGCTTTGCATCGACCATAATCGTTTCCATCAGGGTCTCACTGCCATCATAGCCCTTTTTATGGTTGATCTCAAAATCAGTTCTCAATTCAAACCCGCGGTACAGTTCCGCTGCTCCTTCCAGCGAGGCCGAATACATGCGGTAGGGCTCTCCATTGATTTTATGAAGGGTACTACTTAACAGGAGGCTGGTACTGACCGGGGCCATAGGAATGTCCGGATTAAAAAGAAGTCCCGGAATTTTGGGCTCGATCTTCAGCCCATAGGTGAGCATACTCGTTGTGTCATTTTTCGTTTCCAACGTTTCCCAGCTCTTATCATAACTTACGTCCAGATTCGTTCTGAGATACTGGAAAGGCAAAAGTTCTGTTTTCAGGCTGTTCCCGAAATTTATCCGACGTTCGTCATCAGGTTGTTTCCTTAACTCCCCCCACAATGCATTGTAGGTAACTCTCGCCTGACGGCTCGGTATCCCATGCAGGCGGAAATCGACTTTCTGCTCGACCGACCGGTAATCTTCATCCTCATCTTCTTTTTCATGATGGGTAAGTTCATACTGAGTATGAAGCTGTAGTCGTTCATCCAGGGCGCTGGTTTGATAATCGATTCGACCTCTGTTATGCAGATCATGATTATCGTAATCCCTCCTCCCGGAATTAGGATCCCACAGGCTCTTTTTTTCCCAGGTAAGGCTCTGATTGAACTGGAAAATGCCGAAGGAAATCTTGTAGTCATCTCTGAGAATCAATCTTTTTTCAGTATTATTCCCATCATCCAGATCCTTCTCTTCAGCCTGGTACTGAACCGTAAACCTCGGCCAAGGTGAGGGACACCAGATAAGGGTAGTATATCCTCTGGTGACATCATATTTCTTATCCTCTTCATGGATGCTGTCCTCGCTATATCCTGAGTTCAGGCTGACTAACCGGTTTCCTAAATGAAGGGAAAGTGCAGGCAGAGTTTGCTTCCGGTCTTCGTCCTCATAGCCGTGTTCCGATCTCAATTGAAATTTTAACTTGACATCGTAGAGGGGATTCAATCTTTTTTGAAGGATCACATCATAGGTCTGGACGAAGGAATCCCCTGTTTGTTTATTTTTTTCATAGAGATAATCTGCCCCCAGTTTTATCTGCTGGGAATAAGAGGAGCCTGCGAAAAAGGCGCTGGCAAGGATCCATATGGCTGAAAAAAGGCATCGCTTTTTAATGATGCTCGCTCCTCCCCTCATGAGCAGAAATATCCATCATTGATATATATACCATGGTTAAGAAATCCTTCAAGCCTCAATCAAAGGTTTCGCTTATGATTATAAGGTGCTTTCGGAAATGCGGATGTTATCTAAAACCTCAGGATCCGGTATCCGTGAAATGGCCCGGGTCCGGATGGTCACCGGTCCGGGCTTCATACCAGCCCGATATTTCAGGCGATAGTCGCCGTTAAAGTCTGTCCTGTTATCCACGTGAATGAGATTCCCTTCCCCTTTAACAATTTCCGCAAGCAAGGGGATGTGCCGGTTAGGATTGCCATTGATATCCTCAACATGAACGATCAGATTTAAGGTACTTGTTCCATCGGCATAGATCGGAAGTTGAGCATCTCCCTCTAAATTCACTGCTATCTGGGCGGGAGCATCACTTTTGAGCGTGATGCCCAGTACCTGGCTGAGACCACCGGCCGTTTTATCAATCGCTGTAATCTCTACCGGTGGGCTGATACTCCGGCCGGCGATATAGAGAGCTGTAGCCGTTCCATTTTGGTCAGTGGTATTTTGGATCCCCTCAAGTCGCCCCTCACCCGAAGTTAAAAGAAAGCTGATGAGGTGCCCGGGGACCGGATGGCCACTGCCGTTAAGGACCTGGGCATGAATATGGGTACGGCTTACTCCATCGGCAGTTAACCATCCTTTATCAGACCATAGGATCAATGACAGTTCCGGCTGCGAAAAACGCTGGCGGCCGGGAGGTTCAAGGAGTTCAATGGTTATTTCTCCTTCAATATACGAGGTGATATACCCTAATCCCACGCACCGGCTCGCCATGTCAGTACCCCGGATGATTACTGTTTTGGCGGCAAAGCCGGCCACATAAGGAGCTACTATTTTTCCCCAGGGGTCTGTCTGGAGCCGGTTGGGCTGATCAACATATCCGTACTTATCATGGTCGAAGTATCCGACTCCGACGATCCCGGAATATTCGTCAAAGGTGGTGAATACATCTAAAACGAGTTCACGATCAGGCAGGCCAATTCCCCGGGCGTCTTTGACTTCCAGGTAAACTTCGGTTCTGGCCCGGGAATCCGCTCTCAGGCATTTTTCTTGAGGAATGACAGCTATTTCAACGGATGTATCAATGGTCACCAGATTTCCGGCACTGGCAGGGGGAGACTGGACGCCCTGGTCATTGACCAGCCAGGCTGTAACAGGGCCATCCCACAGGTAATCTCCCGGTTTTACTTCATATATACCTTCATAATGGCCTGGTTCTCCTTCGGAAAGGGGAATCTGCAGCCTTGGTGTCAGGAACATATGCTGTTCTCCCGAGTCCATTTCGGCTGTCAGGGCTATATAACTTTCGCCATAACTTTCAATGGTACAAAAGGTGGCCGCAGGGGATAAATCTTCAATCGGCGTAAGGCCCTGGACATTTGCATAGGGAGTCTCCTGGCGGTAGATATGGTATGAACGAATATCGGGGCCGAATTTAGCCGTAATGAGATTTCGATCCCAATCCAATCCGAGACTTGTCTGGGGACCGGATCGAGAGACCAGAGCTCCCAAATCCACATAGGCAGTACATCCCGGATCACCCCACACTGATAACCCCAGCTTATCACCAGCTACCAGCGGGGAAAAGCCGGCCATCTGAAAGGCGTTATGCTCAACCAGGCGAATATCCGGGGGCTCCGTAGAGTTTCCCTGAGTATGAATAGAGATGGTGAGATCTCCCTGCCATATGGCCTGATTGCCTGAAGCATCCCTTAATTCTACGGAAACGGGTTCTGATTCCAGATCATCCCCTGGTTGCACGGTGTATTCTCCCCGGTATTGTCCCGGTTCGGTTTCCTTCAGAACATGGCTTATCTTTGGGCCTATCGAGAACCTTCCCTCAGCCTTGGGCTCGCCAATCACCTGGATCGAAATGGTATCTCCCGTGCGCTTTGTTCCGGGTGGGCTCAACTCCCTGACCGTATGGATTTGTGGTGGTAAGGAATCGGCCGGGGTATCAACAGAGAAACAATGGGGAGAGGCAGTTCTGTTGCCTGCCCGGTCATAGGTAAGAAGTGAATAGAAAAACCTTTGACCAGGGAGAATCGATCGATCGCAAAAGGAGCATTCCTGAGGTTTGATGTTTCCTTTGATAAGCTCTCCAGTCTCAATCTTACATTCCCCTGAAGACCGGTAGATTTCAATATAGGCAATATCGTCCAGGGGTTGAGAAAGCTTCCAGCCAAGACATACCATCTCCGGTGTCAACTCGGCCGATATTGAAGAAATTCCGAGGGGAGGGTGATTATCTATGGTGATTCTGTCAGGTAACCTGAACTCGACCTCTTCCCCTTCCTCGTTTCTTAATCTGCCGATTACAGAGATATGAGATCCATCGATATCTTCGGGAATAATACATTCACCAAAGTAGATTCCCTGGTGATCAGTCTCGTTGAGCACAATACCTTCAATGAGGCCACCGAGAGAGGCGGTGGCTCTTTGGTCCGGAGTGCCGACCATGGTAATGGCCAGTGATCTGCCTCCCCGCAGGGGGCACCCGCCGGAATCCTCGGCCAGTGAATTGATGTAAAGGTCGGCTACGGTAATATAGATTTCTTTTGGAAACTGCGCCTCATTCCCCTCTTTGTCTACAGCGGCCAGGCAATAATAATAGCTTTTTTGAGGCTCAACCTGCTCATCGCGAAAGCTGGTTTCCACGATCAGCCGGTCATGAACCTTCTGGTAACCACTGAGCCCACTGCCTTCCCCGGGCCGCCTGTAAAGGGTGTATCCAGCCAAATCTTTTGCTGGAACCGGCTCCCAGTGAAGCATTACGGCACCGTTTTCCACTGCGGCCTGAAAGCCATCTATCCTTTCCAGGGCACTTAATTCATCCTGGGTTATCCACACGGGGGTGGCGGCTGCTTCTTCGGACCAGGCACTTTCCTGCCAGGAGACATCTACCGTGGTGAGTACATAATAATAGTTCTTACCTACAGTAACCTCAGTATCCTGATATTCATGTTCCAGGTCCAGAACCGATGTAACTCTCTGATAGCCCTGTCCCGGCAGTTCTGATCGGTAGATGTTGTAGCCACGAATTTCAGGGTTATTGCTTTTATTCCAGGTCAAGGTCACCTTCTGTCTCCGGCCAAGGGCTTTTACCTTTTGAGGAGGCGAAAGGGGTGGAATGGCCGCAACTGTCTTTGACCTGGGGCCTTCAAGGCCATGGTGATCAATGGTAGTCAGGGTGTAATAGTAACAGGTCCCCCATTCAATCGTGCGATCAAGGTACTGAACATCTTTTACTGATTGATGATTTATTATCTTATAATTGCCCTTTTCATCAGTGCTGCGGTAGATATTATAGCCGGCAATTTCCGAGGGTAAGAGCTTATCCCCGTTAATCCGCTGGACGGGCTTGGCCCAGGAGAGCTGGATGCCGTCTTTTTGATAATTCACCAGAATATCTGCCTGGCTGATCCTGCCGTTGACTAACAGCATACCTGTCAAACATAAGCTTAGTCCTATCAAACAGAGAACTCTGTACATCGTTACACCGTCCTGATCAAAAAAGATTTCCTTTTACGAGGGTGGAGCCGGTGGTGCAATTCCCTTAAATTCAACCTCACAGAAAAAGTGAATCAATGGGCCGCCTCTTTTACTCGCCTCAATCTTGATATACCGGCCATTCTGAGGCGGCTCAAAAAGAGGAGAATAATGCCATCCACTCTCGTTTATTACTTCCCATTTGGCAATGACCGGGGAATCAGCAAAGGATGGGTCATTTATTAAGGAATTGCTGGAGACCCATATCGTAACCGAAACCTTAATCCCGGAAATCTTGTTCCCCTCAGCATCAAAAATATCATGGCAAAAGATGCGAACCTGTCTGACTTGATGTTCCGCGGCCAGATCATAAACAATCCAGCCTCCTGGACCTGCCGGATGCCAGTATGTTTGCCGGTCGCCGTCAATTGATTTTATGGCTTCGCTTCCCGGCGGCCCCTGGCCGCTGAAATCATAAATGGCTGGCGGCCTACTCCACAGCGGGGGATCAAAAGATCCCTCAAGTATGGCCGATCCGATAATCGGATTTCCATGTTCATCCCTGATGGTATCTCCCAGAGTGATCGTGTCGCCAGGGGCAAGAGATGCTCCGCTGCCCATGATGATGGTCAGGGTATCATTATCTCCATGATTACTGCTCCAGCTCGGATCACCGAGGAGTTGTCCCCACGAATGAGATTTATTCAACAGCAGGCTCTGGTCTATATTTTTGGCGGTAATACAGTATTCCGGCCAGAAATTACCTGCAGTGGAACCTAAAAACTCGACAGTCACCTGATCTCCGGCCTGTATCCCGGATTCTCCTGATTTATCCTGAGCATAGGCTCTGGCCAGAGAGCAGTCAAACGTTCCGGTAATCGGTTTAGATGAAGTAATGGGTTCGTTGGTCTGTAAATCCTTCAACTCCCCTGAACGGATGACCAGAAGATGGCCAGGAGCAATGGTGGGAGGGGGATCTTTGGTCAGGGTTATGGCCAGGGTATCATCAGTATGCCCTCCCGCATCCGACCACTCTATGTTCTTAATAATGCCCCAGCTCCTCAGCATAGCCTCATTTTGGTTGGCATCCTCATATACTTTAAAGATGTCCGGTATCCTTTCCGGTCCCGTGATGATATTTTGACCATTCGTCGGAACACTGAAGGTTATGATCAACTGGTCTCCATCATCAATGCCCTGGGCTCCGTGCGGG
Organism: bacterium; assembly: GCA_049472445.1. GTDB lineage: Bacteria > SZUA-182 > SZUA-182 > DTGQ01 > DTGQ01 > JBLIRT01. Next base: position 2,584 of record JBLIRT010000008.1, on the reverse strand, counting down.
CTATTCATAGCCCTGGCGCTTAAGATTTTGGGATCAACCTGAGGCGTGCGAAAATACCAGCACCACCCCTGGTGGCAGGTGTTGCAGATTTTGTTAACCGTAACATTTCCAGGGCCGGATTTATACTGGGAAAACATTTCTCCGCCGGCACTATCGACCAGAATTATATCTTTCGGTGGGCCGGGGTAATTCTCGAAGTTTACGAAATAGGTGAAATGAAGGCCCGGTACTTTATCATACGTGTTTGGAGTACTGATAAGCTCTCCGTGCCTCATCATCCGTGGAGATAGAGATCCGTGTACATTGTGGCAGGCGGGACAGCTCAATGACGAATCTGCGGTATTTCCCCAACTGGATGTCCAGTCGAGGTTTTTCCCATTGAATCGCCCCGCAAGATGCGTTGTATGGAGATTCAGGGGGTAGCAGTCATCCTCGCTCAGGCATTTACGATAGGTATTATTAAAAAAGTTCGTCTGCAGGGGATCCTGATAATATTTATCATCACTCCCACCATCTCCCAGCAGTTTATAGCGATCATGACAGGTAAAGCATAAGGCAAAATCCTGCCAATCCTTCTGGGGATTATTGTTGAGATTATTATTGGGGAGCCCGTCGTACCAGGTCCTCGGAATATCCATGGGCTCAATTTCCTCCGCCTTTTGCAGGCGATAGCCCACTCGATAGTTATTTTTCTCGGCCGAATAGGAACGGTGAGCATGGTCGATGTGAGGTTGATGTACATCATGGCAATCGGTACAGGCCGCACCGGCCCCGCTGTCTTGAGAGGCGGGGTAATTTTCACCGGCGCTCAGTCCGTGGCCGGTCTTAAAATATCCGTACCCCTTCCCGTAAAGGGTAAAGACTTGCTCGTCACCGGCAATATTCGGAGCCGTCACCCCGGACCCATCAGGCCGGCTGTTGGATGGCTTTTTGTCATGGCAGCCAACACACCAGCGCTCTTTACCTTCCGATAACCTCATATACGTACCGGTTTCAGTATAAACTCCCGTTTGCCAATTCTTCGTGGCCCCAATGGCTTCATTATTGACACCATCATAATCTCCATCTGGGCTATGGCACGTATCGCAGACAGCAGTTGTCGCTAAGGTGAGGCCGTCGTTGAAATTTACTTTCCCATCGCAATGGGTCAGATTCCCCGGGCAGATGATGGAGAAAGCTCCAGCCGGCAGGTTCTCAAGGTTCTCAAGATCCTCAAGTTCCTCAAGGAAAAGGGTATCCCTCGTATTGCTCTTGATTGTTCGTGCTCCGGACGATGAAGGGAGTTCCCGAAAGAAGACCATATAGCCTTTCCACATGTCAGGTTCCCAGCCAGGATCATCCTTTGAGACCACGGTATTGGCACTGCTTCTGTCACCAACCTGGCCTTCGGCATAGGAAGGGCTGGCGTGACAATCACTGCAGACAATATGGGGCCCCCAATCGGCGGCGAGGTGAACGTAGTGCCCGCCGGTGGCAATGGTGTCATGGCCCTGGTCGTCAGCGTAGACAGGATGACATGAGGCACAGTGCTCAGAGCCTGCCGTATCCCAGGATACATTTTGAGGATGGCAATAGAGGCTGCTGCAGGTATGATTTGTATGATCATAAACCCCTCCGGGATTAATTTCAGTCTGGAAGGCAATATCTTTCTGGCCGTTGACATGGTAAAAGTAGCCGTCTTTATCTCTCTGATCATCCCTGAAGAGGATATTTGAAGCTGATTCGCAGGTCAGGGAGTGGCACTGGCCGCAGGCAATCTTCTCCCGGGCAGGGGTTCCTATGTGTCTCCGATGGAGCGAGGAGAGGTAATATTTCATCTCTGATTCCTGAATCGAATCGGTAAACCCATGACAGTTGTTGCAGCGATCTCCATCATGGTCATCCCATGTTAAAGGAAAAGAGGCCTGGGCCTGATAGCTGTTTTCTCTATAGGTACCATCACCAGGATTGGCATCATGAGGCTTGAGGGGGTTGGCATTGCTGTGGCACCAGATGTTAGAACAGGAGTTCCTGATAGAGATGCTCTGGTTAGACCAGGTGATATTGGGATCAATTGGATCTTCTAGCGCCGTCCCGGTATAATCCTTTGAAACGTACCCTGGGGTAACGGAAGAGTTGTTTTCATAAGGATTATGGAACAGGGAGCGGTATCGGTATGATCGCTGATGAATGGGCAGGCTTTTCCATTCAATGGTATCATCATGAAAATAAACCTCTGCATACTGGGCTGTAGAGGCATTTGGATCCAGGGCAGAGGCACGTTTATTCCCATGAGTCGTTTCTGTACCAAGGTTCAGCTTGGCGTGGCACACCTCACATGAGAAGGCGTACTTGCGCATCTTTTCTGATGAGGCATCGATATCGGTATGATAAGCATGTGGTCCTGTATAATCGCTTTTCTTGCCGCCATCCTCAAAGGCCATGATTCCCTGGTCTGCATGGCATCCATTGCAGCTTCCGGGTGACGGGTGGTGCACATTTTCTGACGTACTGTTGGCATAACTGCTGCCGTGGCAAGCATGACAGCTTTCATGTGAGCTTGTCTCATGCGCAGGGAAGGCAGGAATGGGTTGCATGGCCATCC